>JAAELL010000063.1 GCA_024226735.1 bacterium
AGGTGCTGGGCATCATCGTGCTGTCGGGCGTGGCGGTCAACGATGCGATCCTGCTCGTGGACGCCGCGCGCGAGCTGATGGCGTCGGGCCTGCCGCGACGTCAAGCGCTGGCGCGAGCCGCGGGGCTCCGGCTGCGCCCGATCATGATGACGACGGCGACGACCGTGCTGGCGCTGCTGCCGCTGGCCGTGGGTACGGGTGAGGCGGCGCGATTGCGCAGCCCACTGGCCTTGACGATCATCGGCGGGATCATTGCCTCGACGCTTTGCTCGCTGTTCGTGATCCCCTGCGTCTACCTCGTGCTCGATCGGCTGCGACCCGGAGCCCGGTCATGAACCTGTTCAGGATCCCGGTGCAACGTCCGGTGGCGACGTCGATGCTGTTCTGCGGGATCTTCCTGCTCGGTGCGGTTGCCTGGGACAAGATTCCCGTCGAGCTGTTCCCGCAGGTCGGCGGCAGCGAGCTGCAGGTCACCTTCGTTCGCCCGGGCAGCGAACCCGAGGTGGTCGAGCGCGAGATCCTGTTGCCGCTCGAAGCCCGGGTGTCGGAGCTGCCCGACGTGAAGGAGACCGAGGGGCAGATCCGCGGCTCGGCGGGGTCCTTCACGGTCAAATTCGAACCCGGCGCGGACATCTCCGTTCGCGAGCTCGATCTGTCACGCCTGGCCGCCGAGTTGCGGCGCGAGCAGCCGCCGGGCACGGCGATCGAGGTGCGGGTGGACTCGTTCACCCAGCTCACGCAGAGCGGCTTCGCCATGTACCTGCAGGTCACGGGCATGGAGGACCGCAACAGCCTGCTCGATTTCGTCGAGGAAAACGTCGTGCCGCGCCTGGCCGCCGTGCCAGGTCTGTCCCAGGTGCAACCGTTCGGTGGGGCGCCTCGCGAGCTGACCGTGACCGTCGACCCCGATCGCACCGCGGCGCTGGGCATCCTGCCCGCCCAGGTGACCGAAGCGTTGCGTCGCACGGTGCAGCGGCTGTCGTTTCTGGGCGGCGTCGAGGACGAGGCCGGGCGCCGGGCCGTCGTGCTCGACGGCCGCCCCCGCGGTATCGACTCGCTGGCCGAGACTCGCGTCGCCGCGAATCGGCCGATCAAGGTGCGCCACGTTGCCGACGTGGAGTTCGGTTCCGGCCGCGTCGAGAGCCAGTACCGCGTCAACGGCCGTCCCGCGATCGGCCTGATCGTCTTCCAGGAGGAAGAGGCCAACCTGGTTCGACTGGCTCGCGACCTGCGCCGGCGGCTCGATGAGCTGCGCGACGAGTTTCGCTCGTACGGTATCGGATTCGTGATCAGTTTCGACGGCGGTCAGCTGATCGAGGATCGGCTGGCCCACCTCCGGAAGCTCGCGCTGTCGGGCTTCGCCATTGCGCTCGCCGCGTTGTTCCTGTTCCTGCGCCAGTGGCGTGCGGTCAGCGTTGTCGCCGTGGCGGTCCCGGCCAGCTTGCTCAGCGCGCTGGCGCTTTTGTACCTCGCCGGACAGTCGATCAACGTGATCACACTGTTCGGCCTGGCCATCGGCATCGGCATGCTCGTCGACAACAGCATCGTGGTCTACGAGGCGGTCCAGCGACAGCTCGAGCGCGGGGTCGATCCCGATACGGCGGCCGAGTTCGGGGTGCGCCGGACGGTG
>JAAELL010000064.1 GCA_024226735.1 bacterium
ACCAGATGGGCCACTTCCTCGTCCTCGAGGTCGCCTGCCGGATGGAACACGGGGCGGGCAAAGGGGCTGGCTACGGTGTAGACCCCGTCGAGCACAAGGGCGTGAAAGTGGTCGTTCAAGTTGAGCGCGGAGCCGAAGCGTTGCACGACGTTCACGGCGCCCGTGCGTCCGGCGGTGACGCCGTCGCGCTCGGCTCGCGCGCGGTAGCTCGCGAACACCGCGCGCAGGAACGAGCGGCGGACGGCGCGGGTCAGGGCCGGATCCGAGGCGAGCAGAAAGCGCAGACGCCAGGGCATGGAGAGCACCCACTGGCGCACCGGCACGTCGGGCAGAACGCGATCGACGAGGTGGGCGGCCGTCTCCGCCATGCGGCGGCCGCCGCACGAGGGGCAGAACCCGCGGCCCTTGCAGGAGAAGGCGACGAGCGCGTCCTTCCCGCAGCTCCCGCAGCGCACGCGGGCGAAGCCGTGGGCCAGGATGCCGCAGCGCAGGTAGGCCGAGAGCTCGCGTCGCACGTAGCGCGGGAGCCCGGCGCGGGTCTCGTCCGAGTCCCCCCGCGCCAGGAACGTGGCGAGGTGCTCGGACAGGACGCGGTGCAGGACGCCGCGCTCGGGCCGGCGGCGGCGATAGACGCGCTCCGGCGGGGCGCAGGCGGGCGGGGCCAGGGCCTCCACATGGGTAGGACCACCCGATGTGGCGGGGGTGGCGGATCACTTGGGATCCTGGTCGCGGAGCACAACGCAAGCGTGCCTTGGGTAGGGCGTAGGTCAGTCCCGGGCCGCGCATCCCGATCTGGACGGATCCGTTCGGATCTGGACGATCCTGGACGCGGAACGACTCCCCGACGCGCCCCTCCCGACGCAACTCCGCCCCGCCGAAAAGTCCGATGCGGCCCTCCCCGACTTGCGTCTCATTTGCGCGGGCCGATCATCCTGATCTGGACGGATCTGGACGCCACGTTCCTCGCAGTGGTAGGGAAGGGGGGACTCGAACCCCCACGGGCGTCGGCCCTTCGGATTTTAAGTCCGATGCGTGGGTGCGCGGACGTGTGCGGGAAGGCCGATTCAGAGGGCGATCGCAACTCAGTTGCGTCTCATTTGCGCGGGACGCGCATCGAGCTGTCGCCGCGTCTTCGATAGATGTTCGATCGTCCACTGCTACTACCAGCTTCACCATCCCGAGAACGTCAGCAGGAGGAGGTGAAGAACTTGAGAGCTGGTGCACACTGAGGTCTGTACTTCCGATCTCTTCCTAAAACGAAAGTCGTACCCGAGGGGTCGTGAACCGGCCTGGAGGGCACGACGCTCGCGGAGGAGGCGACGTGGCAGGCCCTCTCGGATTCCATGTGGATAACCACATTCACAAGGATCCTCGATGACCCACCACGACCCCGACCGTACCTCGATCACCGCCGCCCTGGAACTCCTCGTCAACGAAGGCTTCGACGGCATGGCCAACGCAATCGCTCTGCTACTCAATGAAGCGATGAAGCTCGAGCGCAGCGAGTTCCTCGGCGCCGGTCCGTACGAGCGGACCGAGGAGCGGCGCGGCTACGGCAACGGCTTCAAGCCCAAGCACGTGAAGAGCCGGCTGGGCGAACTCGACCTCTCGGTCCCCAAGGTCCGCGACCTGGCCGAGGGCATCGAGCCCTTCTACCCGCGCGCTCTCGAGCGGGGCGAACGCAGCGAGCGCGCGCTGAAGCTGGCCGTGGCCGAGATGTACGTGCAAGGCGTGTCGACGCGCAAGGTCACCGAGATCACGAAGGAGCTTTGCGGCCTCGAGGTCAGCTCGTCGCAGGTCTCACGCGTCGCCAAGCAGCTCGACGACGAGCTCGAGGCCTGGCGGACTCGTGAGCTCGGCGAGTACCGCTACCTGCTGCTCGACGCTCGCTACGAGAAGGTCCGCCACGGCGGCCATGTCGTGAGCTGCGCGCTCCTCTATGCAGTCGGCATCGACCTCGAGGGCAAGCGCTCGGTGCTCGGCGTCAGCGTCTCGCTGTCGGAGGCCGAGGTCCACTGGCGCGCGCTGCTCAAGGATCTCGTCGAACGCGGACTCCACGGTGTCCGCATGATCACGAGTGATGACCACGCCGGCATCAAGGCCGCCCTCGCAGCGACCTTCTCCGGCGTCGCCTGGCAACGCTGCCAGTTCCACCTGCAGCAGAACGCGACTGCATACGTTCCTCGCGTCGATCAGCGACCCGACGCCGCGCGCGACATCCGGTCGATCTTCAACGCGCCCGATCGGGCCGAGGCCGAGCGGCTCTTGAACAAGACGATCAACACGTGGCAAGAGTCCGCACCTCGGCTCGCCGCCTGGATGGACGAGAACTTGCCCGAGGGCTTCACGGTCTTCGACCTGCCACCCGCACACCGCCGCCGGCTCCGAACCAGCAACCTGCTCGAACGCCTCAGCCGTGAGATCAAGCGGCGCACCCGTGTCGCCACCCTCTTTCCGAACGAAGCCTCTCTCCTGCGTCTCGCCTCTGCGATCCTCGTCGAGGTCTCCGAGGAGTGGGAGACCGGCCGCTGCTACCTAAACATGGAGTCCGAATAGCTCGACGTCGCATTCGAAAGTACAGACCAAGCGTTGCATTGCCACTTGAGAGTCGGCATCGAAGGTACCGTTCCGTAACGTTCGTTGTGCCAACGGTTCCATCTCGGCCGTACGATGGGACACTACGGGCTGCCGAGCAGAACGTGGGCCGCGAGAACGGAGAGCAGGTGCTTCATCGTGATGGTCGTAACAGGGTGAGCGGTACCGGGTCGAAGCCAATGCCTACGGGGGCCATTCCTACCGGCCACCTCCCGAATGGCCGCCGATTCACGCTTGCCCGGGACGGTTCCTAACGAAACGTGACGGCCAGTCCGTCGGAGAGGTTGGACCCGCCCCCTCCCGTGCCCGCGGAGTCGGGGAA
>JAAELL010000065.1 GCA_024226735.1 bacterium
CAAGGCGCCGGGTTCTGTGCGTAGCCTCTGTGCTACTCACACCAGGGATAGATACTGTCTTGGGGCAACGCCGCCACCGCGCGAAAGCGGCCGGACAAATGCGCCGAACTTTCGACTCACACCACTAGTCGGGAGCTACTCGCTCGTGTCGAACCGGCTATCTCGAGGCGTTCGCGAGCTCGCAAGCTACGCCTGTCGCGAGCCGATCGACGATCCCGTCGAGGTGCGCAAGGTCCTGGCCGACGGGTAGCCGCGTGCGGGGAGTGCCCGGGGCTGGGGCGATTCGCGAACGACGGTTGATCGCGTCGTGAATCAGTGCTCCGGGTCCGGCGCGTTCGCCGTTCCGCCCTCGCGCATCGGACTGCCCATCACGGCCTTCTCGCCAAACTTCAGCCGCTCCGCGATCGTGCGATCGAAGCGCGGGTGGCGCGGCTCCTTCGCGAAACCGTTGTGCTCGGCGCTGCAGCGGTAGCAAACGAGCGACTCGCGCGCGGTCTGGTACAGGATGAAGTCGAGCAGCGCGGCCACGGCCAGGCTGATGTACATCGTGAACGGAGCGAGCACCGCGGCAACGACGACGATGGTGATTCCCAGTGCGGGCGGGAAGTCCTTGCGCGCGAAGAGCTCCTTGCCGCCACACGCCAAGCAGCCGTTCAGGCCGCCGTTCTGCGTGCGCTCGTCGAGGTGCAGCTCGAGCTCAGCGTCACGGTCCGGCGTGAAGTAGAAACGCCGCAGCGCGAACGGTCCGTCGGCCTTGAGCCGCATCATCCGCTCGGGATCGTGCGGATGCGGGAGCCCGAGCTCGATCCAGCGAATCGGTTTGGGGTCGAAGGTCACGGACGGCTATAGAGGAATCCCGTAGGAGTCCTGGAGGGAGAGGGAGGCGGCGGTTCCGATCAGCACGTGGACGGTCGAGGCGTAGAGGATTCCGGTGGCTGAGCGGGTGTTCTGGTAGGCGAGGGATCCCGCCGTCATCCAGGCGAAGAGCAGCGGCAGGACGATCCCGACCACGACCCGTGCCCCGAGATAGAACAGGCCCCAAGGTCCGAGAAGGGGTGCATCGGCACTCTGCAGGCTCTCGGAGTAGAGGAAGCAGGTCAGACCCACGAGCAGCGCCGATCCGGCCATCGACAGAGCCGTGAAGCGATTGAGCCGTGAGAGCAGCGAGACCGGGAGGCTCGGCACGGTGAGGTACCAGTGCCCGACCACCATGGCGAGACCGACCCCTCCCGCGACCACGCCGGTCGCCATGGCCGAGAGGCTCGCGACGGTGAGCCCGACCGCGCCCTCGACGGCCGGCAGCGTCCACACCGTCGCAACGAGGGCCGCGCCCGCGCACAAAGTGCTCCAGACGAGCGCCCAGAAGCGCTTGGAGCTCTTCACGGGCCCGACGACGAACGGAAAGGCCAGCAGAGCCACGAGCGCCAAGACCGTCGCGGGGTTCGTCCACGAGGCACCGGAGTAGAGCGGCGGGAGGAGCGCGGCGACGATCAGCGGCAGCACCGCGGTCGTCCCCATCATCCGGAAGAAGAACAGTCCGAGCGGTGCTCTGGGAATCAGCGTCAGGCCCAAGAACACGCCGAAAGCGAGTTCCAGACAGAACTGAGTACCGAGTGTGCCCCAAGCCATGAGGCCTGACATTCTAGTGGCGTGATTCAAAAGTTCGGCTCATTTGTCCGGCCGGTTTCGTGCGGTGGCGTCGTTGTCGCAGCACGAGGCGTCTCTCTCCGGGAAGGGCGAAACGCTATGGTGCCGCCCACCTTCCTAGTGCTGCCTTCCTAGTGCTGCCCTCTTCCGGCCGCTGCACCTCCAGGCCCCGAACTCCCCCATGGCTCCGATCCGGATCTTCGTCACCGGCGGCGGGCGCGGCATCGGCCGCGCGATCGCCCTTCGCTTCGCCCGCCAGGGTGCTCACGTCGCCGTCGCCGCCCGCACCTCAGCCGAGCTCGACGCGGTCGTCGGCGAGATCGAGGCCGCCGGCGGGCAGGGCATCGCGGCCCAGATGAACCTGCGCGACCACGGCTCGATCGAGGCCGCCGTGTTCCGGGCGGTCGACTTCTTCGATGGCGAGATGGACGTGCTCGTCAACAACGCCGGCGTCTTCGACGTCAAACCGTTCGAGGAGACCGACCTCGGCCTCTGGAACCGCATGCTCGAGGTGAACTTGACCGGCCCGTTCCTCGTCACCCAGGAGTCGCTCACGGCGCTCAAGGAGAGCCCCAAGGGTCACCTCTTCAACGTCAGCTCCACGGCCGGCAAGCAGGGCTTCGCCGGCAGCACGGCGTACTGCACGACCAAGTACGGACTGCGCGGCTTCTCCGACGCTCTGCGCCTCGAGCTCGCCGACACGGGCGTCCGCGTGTCGACCGTCTACCCCGGAGCCACCGACACGAAGATCCTCGACGGCGTCCCCGGCGACTGGGACCGCAGCGCGATGAACAAGCCCGAGGACATCGCCGAGGTCGTATGGGCCGCGTACCACGCGGACGGCGATCAGGCGGACCTCGACGTACCGCCGCCCGGTTGAGAATCCGTATTGTCAGCCCATGTTGTGGATCAGGCCCATGAACTCGTTGCGGGTTCTCGGGTCCGAGCGGAACGAGCCGAGTAGGCACGATGTCATCGTGCTCGAGTTCTGCTTCTGAACGCCGCGCATCATCATGCACAGGTGCGCCGCGTCGGCGACGACACCGACGCCCTTGGGCTCCAGGATCTCCTGAATCGCCTCGGCGATCTGCACGGTCATGCGCTCCTGCACCTGAAGGCGCCGGGCGAACACGTCGGTAATGCGCGCGAGCTTCGAGAGACCGACGATCTTGCCGTCGGGGATGTAGGCGACGTGCACGCGGCCGTAGAACGGCAGCATGTGATGCTCGCACAGACTGTAGAACTCGATGTCCTTCACCAGGACCATCTCCGAGCAGTCCTCTTCGAACACTCCGGGCCCGACGACTTCCTCGACGGTCTGGAGGCTGCCCTTGGTCAGTTCATCGAATGAATGTGCAACGCGCTCGGGCGTGCGGGCGAGCCCCTCGCGGTCGGGATCCTCGCCCAAGCTGATGAGCAGCTTGCGAATCAGCTCCGCGATGACTCGAGGGCGGTCGGTAGACGGTTCTTGGATCATCGTGCGGACGGACCGTGATAGGCGACGGAGTTCGCCGAGCCCTCGACGACTCGGACACAGTGCAGCTCAGAGCCGGCGAAGGCGTCGACGTGGACGGCGAGGCGCCCCCAGAAGGCGACCGCCATGTTCTCAGCGGTCGGTATGACGCCCGCGAGGAACGGGACGTCCTCGTTCACATGCTTGTGGTCGACCTGACTGATGATCTCCTCGTGCATCACGCGCATCAGATCGGTGAGGTTCATCACCATGCCGGTGCGCGCGTCGACCGGACCACGAACGGTCACTTCGACCGCGTAGTTGTGGCCGTGAACCGTGTTGCACGGACCGTAGATGCGGCGGTTCTCTTCGTCGCTGAGCGCCGCGGTGTGCAGGCGATGCGCGGCGGAGAATTCCGCACGGTGGGTGATCTCGACGATGGGCGGGGAGGACATCGGGTGAGTTGACGGTTCGGCGCAAACGACTCTATAGGCCACGCCAAACTCTGGCCAGCGGAAGTCGTGCAGCGGCGCACGCGTATTCGCCGATTTGTCAGAAAGAGATGCGGTTCCTGTCCGTATCCGGCTCTTCTGTACAAGGGCCCGTACGTCGGGCACTTCGATTCGTGACGCCACGGCAGAGTGGTTGTCCGTCATCCCCTCCTACGTGCGCGGGAAGGGGTTCGTCGCAAGACGACACGGTTTTGACCTTCGGATCGCGACTGGAATCGGCTTAGGGATGTAGCTCGCCAAGGAGCCTCCCATGAAGAAAACCTATGACCGCACCGATGCCAAACGCCTCGTCCCTCTTCTCCGTGTCATAAGCGTCGAGTTGGCAGACCGCTTGACGGAGATTCAGCTTCTCGATCAACGCATCGAGACACTGAGCAAGGGCAACGGGGGCGACCGACACCACCAAGAAATCGTCGATCTCCAAGCGCGCCTCGCTGTGCACCATCGCGAGATCAGGATGGCGAAGAAAGAGCTCGAACGACTGGGCTGCGTCTTCGACGAGTCCGTCCCGTCGAGGATCTTGATCCCCGGACGCGACGGCAACATCGAGCGCGGTTTCAGCTGGGACTCGAGTGACGGTTCGATCCATAGGGTTACAAATACGGTCGGCTGAACGCTGAACGCCACGCCGGTTGGTCCGACCAACCGGCTGGCTTCGTGCACGAAGCCAGCCACGCAACGAACAAGGGGA
>JAAELL010000066.1 GCA_024226735.1 bacterium
CCCCCCCCTCCCCCCCCTCCACACCCCCACCCCCGCGGGGACGGCCACCCACCCGGCCGCCCCCGCGCACCCTCCCAGATCCGGGAATCCCCGCGTGGCCTTTCCGGGATCCGGATCCCGGAACGCGGGTGTCGCGATCAACGGAATCGACTGCTAGGGGCCGCCAGAGGTTGCATCGGGCCCGGCAAAAAACTATCCCCTCGGAATGTCGGCATCCGTCGGCGCCCGGGAGGGCACGATCAATTTGGAAGAGCTCGAACTCGTCGAAGGGCTACGGGCGCGACAGGAAGAAGCGGTCTCCGCGTTCCTGGAGCGCTACCGGTCGCTCTTCTACCACTGCATCGGGCACTTCGAATCGGATGCCGGATCGCGGGAGGATCTGTACCAGGATCTTGTTCTCTACGTCCTGGAACGGCTCGACGGCGACCGCTTCGATCCGGAGAAGGGATCGTTCGGCACGTGGCTGTACCGCGTCGCCTGGTGCCGGTGTGTCGACCTCAAGCGCAAGGAAGGCGCCCGTCGGCGGCCAAAGCTCGCGACGGTCGGCGAGGATATCCCCGAGCGCGAGGACGAGGCTCCCGGACCCGCCGAGTCGGTGGGCACCTCGGAGATCAGCGGGTTCGTGCGCGAGGCGATGGACGCGCTCGAGCCGGAGGAGCGTTCGCTCCTCGAGCTGCGCTTCGTGCAGGGCCAGACGCTGGGAGACATATCCAATGGTCTCTCGATCTCGCTCGAGCAGACGAAGTATCGGCTGCGGCGCGCGACGATCAGCCTGAGGCGAGTGCTCCTCAACCAATACGCCCTCGAGGAGGCCCACGAGTGAGCTCCTCCAAAAATTCCGGAAAGACGCCCCCCTTCGGCTCCGCCGGTACGGAATGGAGATCGGTATTGGAGGCCTTGGACGGGGGGGCCTCCACACACTCTGGCCCCTCCGACGACGACATCGTGAACGAAATCCTCACTCGTTGGGACGAGCTGCCACCGCGCGAGCGGGAGCGGCTCGAACAGCATCCCGTGCACGGCACCCAGCTCGCGCGCTTGCAGCAGGCCGAAGGCTGGCTGCGGGAGCAGCTGCCCGAGGGTGAGGCGTGTCCAACGTCCGAGGAGCTGTACGACTACGGCCGCGGGCCGGGCTACGTCGCGATCGACGAGGGTCGACGGGCGGAGATCGAGCAGACGCTGAACGCTTGCAGCGCTCTGGGAGCCTGCGCGTGCCGCGACGTCGCGGCCTCGCTCTCGACGATGCCGCCCGTCCCGCTCGAATTCGACCGGCCCGACGCCGAGGCGCCGCTCGAGGTGGAGGCGAGTCCGACCAGGCCTGCTGCCGCCACGGCGTCGCGTCCGCGACTGCTGCGCGCGTCGTGGAAACCGCTTGCCGCCGCTGCGGCGCTCGTCGTGGCGATCGGCTTGTGGACGCAGGGCAACGAGGGGACCGATGGCGGATTCCCCGCCTACCCGCCCCTGCGCGGTGAGGCGGAGCAGGCGCTCCTGTTCCCGCGCGGCTCGGTGCTCTCCGCGGGTTTCTTCGCGACGGCGCCGCGCTTCGAGCTGGCACCGGTCGACGGTGCGGAGCGCTACGAAGTCGTCCTGTTGCGGCACGCGGGGGACGCGTTCTCGCCGGGCGAGCGTCTCTTCGAGCTCGAAGGAGAGTCGCCGGTGCTCCTGTCCGACGCGAAGCTGGACGCAGGCGGCTACACCTGGTCGGCGAGCGCGTTCGTCGACGGATTGCGGCAGCCTCTCGGAGAGCGTGACTTCCAAGTCGTCGCGAACCCGGAGCTGCAAAAGGCGGTACAAGGGCTCGAGGGCGTCGCGCTCGTTCGCGCGCTGCACGAGGCCGGTCACGACTCCGACGCACGCCACGCGGCGCGCCTCCTTCCAGCCAGCGAGGAGCGCGACGCGTACTTGGCAGCGCGGCCAGGTCGCTGAGCTCGGGCGGACATGAGGGGCTGGATCGGCGGCGTGACAAACGGCGCGAGGCTCGCGCACGTCGCGTCAGCCGACGGGTTCGTCCCGTTGCTCGTCGCGTTCGTCGCCCCCCTGATCGTGGCGAGTGCGCAGACGACGCAAGCGACCGGTGAAACGACAACGCCAGTTGGCACGAGCGAGCTCGGGGACGAAGCACGCAGGCGCTCGGATCTGACGCGCTTCCTCGAGCTCCTCGAGCAGGTGCGGGGCGGTGACGACGACGCGATCGACGAGCTGCGGCGCCTCGCCAACCACGTCTGTGTCGCCTGGCGCCGGTGCGACACGCGGTCCATCGCGGCTTTCTACGCGGGTCTGAGCGCGGACGAGCGACGGGCCGGGTCCCAGGCCGAGGAAGAGTTTCGGTCGCTGCGCCGCGAAGTCGCCGCCGCCTCACGGACGACCGAGCTCTGGCCGCGCGAGAGCTCGCGCCTGACGCGTGAGCTGCGCGCCTTCGTCGCACGGACCGAGGATCGCGCGGACTTCACGCCCGCGGCACGCGCGTACGCGCTGCTCGCGCGGATCGAAAAGGAGAAGGCGCTCGCCTGGCGCACGCTCTCCCCCGGTCAGGAGACGGAGCGCGAGGCGCTCCTCGAACGAGCGCACGCCGACGCGGAGATCAGCATCGCGGCGTTCGAGCGGGCGGGGATGCGGACCCCCCAGCTCGAGCCGCTGTGGGTTCTCGGTCGCGTCGAACGGGCGCGGGGACGCTTCGATCGGGCACGGGAACATTACGCGAAGTGCGACACGCTCGCGGACGCGGTCGGGCGGGGAGAGTACCGCGAGCGCGCGCTCCTCGGCCTGATCGAGATCGCCAAGGACACCGGCGACGTCGCACGTCTCGATGAGCACGTCGCCGAGCTGGCCACGATCGTCTCGGTCGACACGCACTGGCCGCTCGCGCGCGAGCACGCGCTGCGGCTCTTGCACATGGACCACCCGGATGAGGCGCTCGAGTTCGCGCTGGACCACCCACCGGTCGACGACGAGGACATGGCGCAGTGGCACGGTCTGCTGGCGGCTTGCTTCCTGCGATCCGGCGATGCGCTCTCAGCTGCCCAGGAGGTCGAGCGCATCGGCGCTGACCAAGGCGAGCTGACGATCCTGGCGCGGGCTTCGTACGACCTCGATGCCGGCGAGCTCGGGCCCGTCTCGGCGGCGCTCGAGAGCGCACGCCGCGAGTCCTGGTCGTACCAGGGCCGGACGCAGGCGCATTGGCTGCTCGGCGAAGCTGCCCTGAAGCGCGGCGACGCCGTGGAGGCGCGCGAGCACCTCGAGCGCACGCTCGCGATGGCCGCGACGTGGCGCTCGCGCCAGCTCGAGGCTGGCGGAAGCGTCGTCGGTGAGTGGATCGGCGTGCACGCGGTCACGCTACTCGCGGAGGCTTGCGTCGACCTCGACGATCCGCTCGAGGCCGCGCGGGTCATTGAGGCCCACCAGGCGCAGCGGTTGCGCGCCACCGCGAGCGAGCTGACGAGCAAGCAGCTCGTCCTGCGCGCCCGCGCCTACGCGGGCGGATTCGTCACGTGGAGCGTCGGCGCGGACTCGTCGGTCGTGGCCCACGTCAGGAACGACGGCAATGCCGCGGCCGCGCGCATCGAGGTCGGTCGGCGCGCGCTCGAGCGCGCGGTGCGCAGGCTGCGCGAAGCGACGCTCGAGAACGATAGCGCACGGGCGAGCCGCATCGCCTCGGAGCTGTCGACTGTGTTGTTTCCGCCCCAAATCGCGACGCGGCTCGCGGCGCTCGAGCCTGGAGCGCGCACGCTGCTCTTGCTGCACGGCCCGCTCGAGGAAGTGCCGACGTCGCTGCTCGTCCTGGACGGCAAACCGCTCGATGATCGCCTGACGGCCCTCGTGCTGCCGGGCAGCATCGACGCGGCGACCGTGGCGGCCCCCGCGGACTGGCGAGCGACGCGGTGGACGCTCGCGGGCAGCCCACTCGACGCGGGCGGCCAAGCGCTGCTCCCGCACGCGGCGGACGAGCTCGAAGCGCTCGCCGCACTCCACCCGGATGCACGGCGCGTCAGTGGGGCGAGCTTTGAACGCGATGCGCTCACGGACGCCCTGCGGGGCACAGGTGCCCTGCACGTCGCGACGCACGTCGTCCCGTGGTCGCCGTGCACCTCGACCACGCTGTCGGCCGAGGGGCTCCTCCTCGCGGATGGCGACGTCCTGTGCGCCGAGGAGATCCTCGCTCTCCAGCCGCGGCTGAACCTCGTGGTGCTGGCGGCGTGCGAGAGCGGCGGGGGACGGTTTGTCGACGCCGAGGGCCTACACGGGGTAGGTCGCGCGTTCCTGGAAGCGGGCACGCGCAACGTGGTCGTCAGCCTCTGGCCCGTCGCCGACGAAGCGGCACGCCACTTCTCGCTCGCCTTCCACGGGGCTCTGTCGAACGGGCTGGCTCCGAGCGTGGCGGTCCGCGAAGCGCGTACGAGCATGCGTGCGAGCGGCTTGCCGAGCGCGGACTGGGCTGCCTTCCGCCTGATCGGCCGAGACTGATCGGCCGAGACTGATCGGACTGATCGGCATTCCCGTGGGGCGGAAAGAACCGCACGCGGGTGGCGAACGGGCTTCCGGGATCGAGCAATTTTTTCCCGGTTCGGGGCCGCCGAGCCTCAAGGCAGGACACATCCGCGGCCGATAGGGGCGGTATCACCGGGAAGGTCCGAGACACGGAGGCCGGTGACGAAGGAGAAGACCATGTTCGCCACCGCGCTCACCGCAGCCATCAGCCTGTTCCAGATGCCCGCCGACGTCCAGCTACCCGCCGGACTCGAAGATCGCTCCATCCAGATGGTGCTGCAGGCGACCGAGACCCACTTCGTGGCTCACAACACGGCATCAGAGGTTCAGCTCCTCCTGTTCGGGAACGATATCCACGGCGTCGTGTCGACCGTGCACGTGCAGCCGGGAATGCACGTCGTGTTCCCGTTCGCCGACGGCGCGAGCGACGACGTCTGGATCGAAGTCGTCAGCCCGTCCGACATCGGTCTCACGAACACGGGTGCGATCTCAGTTCTGGACCTACGCGGCGCGGCCGAGCGCACGATCTGGGTCGAAGCCGGCGCCGGCTACGCCCTCGGTTGGCAGAACACTTCGAGCGGACTCCGCCACGTGCACCCCGTCGGCGGACTCGTCCCCACGAGGCGCGGGCTCTCGCGGACTGGCTTGCGCGATTTCTCGTTGCAGAGCTCGACGCACGTCCCGGTGATCTCACCCAACGACGACCAGCGTCCGCCGAAACCGCCCAAGATCGAAGAAGAGGCGCTGCCTCCGATCTAGTGGGTTGATGCAGACAGTTGCGGTCTTGTCCCGAGTTCGCGTGTGCGTGCCGCAAGGCCGTGGCGCGTGCATGCGGGCCGGGATACGACTGCGAATGTCTGCATCACACCACTAGCACGAGTATTGGGAAGAAGGACAGACAGGGAAGAAGACGGATAGACAGACAGCTAGAAGTCTTCGAGCTCCTGACAGAGGGAGCAGCAGAGCGGGGAGGGCACACAGAGTGCCCTCCCTTTTTCGTTTGCCCAGCCTGGACTCGACCGGCGCGGTCCTCGGCTCGTTCGCGCCCGGATTCTCGCCCTTGGATGTCGTCTCCGCGCCCGACGGGACGCTTTGGGTCGCGAGCCACCTGGGGGAGGTCGTGCGCCACCTCACGCCAGACGGCAACCTGCTGAGCGAGTTCGTGGTCGGTCCCGACCCGTACCGCCTGGCGATCGAGTGGGCGGGCATCGGCGCGCGCTACTGCAGTCCGGGGAGCGCGACGTCGACCGGGCAGCCGGCGCGCATGACGGTGACCGGCAGTCCCGTCGTCGCGGCCAACGACATGACTCTCGGCGCAGAGGATCTGCCCCCGGGGGAGTTCGGCTACTTCCTCGTAGGCACGAATCAAGGACAGGTCCAACCGCCGGGCAGCAATGGGGTCTTGTGCCTGGCGTGCGGCTTCCAGGGTTGCGGCGGGATCGGTCGCTTCAACCGGCCCGGTGAGATCATCCAAGGGCCAGGCGGTAGCCTCGCCATCGATCTGACGGTCCTGCCGCGGACGCCCAACACCAGCGTCCAACCGGGTGAGACGTGGAACTTCCAGTGCTGGTTCCGCGACGGTGGATCGAGCAACTTCACCGACGCGGTCTCGGTGCTGTTCTACTGATCGCCGCGCGCTGTCCAGCGCGCGTAGACCTCGGGCCGCTCGTCACGCGCTACCGGGATCTGGCGGCGGACGGCGGCTTGAGATTCGAGGTCGAGCTCCGCGGTGACCAGCCCAGCCCGCCCCGCGCCGGCCGCGAGCGTCGCTCCGCCGGAGTCGACGATCAGGGAGTTGCCTGGGAACTCGAGGACGAGCTTGCGACGACCGATCGCGGCGCTCCCCGTCCGGTTACAGGCGACGACCGGGAACTGGCCCTCGACCGCACGACCGCGGACGAGCGCGTCCCAGTGCGCTGCGCGCGCAGCCGGCCATTGCGCGCAGACGACGAGGAGCTCCACCCCGGCGCGGAAGGTCGCACGCACGAGCTCGGGGAAGCGCAGGTCGTAGCAGATGACGGTCGCGATCCGACCGACCGGCGTCGGGACGACCGGTGGTGGATCGTCGCCGGCGGCGAAGCTGAGGTGCTCGGCGGTCGGCGAGAAGAGGTGCACCTTGTCGTAGCCGGACACGACCCGCCCGCCCGCGACGATGTGCGCGCGGTTGGTCGGCCTGTCTGCGCCACGGGCGTAGGCGGAGCCACAGACGACGAGCGGCAAGTCGAGCGTGGCCTGCGCCAGCGCCGCGACGGCATCTTCGCTGGCCCGCAGAACGGAGTCGTCGACGTCGCTCGTGAACGAGGTCGGCCACATCTCGGGCAGGACGAGCAGGTCGATCCCCTCTTGCGCCGCGCGCTGCACGGCATCCAAGGCGAGCTTCGTGTTCGAAGTCGGCGACGCGGACGAGACGTCGAACTGAAAACAGGCGGCGCGCACGGTCCAGAGGATACACGCGGTCGCGCACTGGACGCGGAGTGAAACGGATGGGAAGCTCCCCCGGATGAACGGCCCGGAGCCGACGACGCCGACGACCATCGAGCGAACGCTGCAGCGGCTGAGGGGCGGAACACCGTACAAGGCCGCGCTCGAAGCGCTCCTCTTGGACCTCGACGAGGATACGAGCGAGCAGCTCATGCTCCTGCACAAGGAGAGCCGCGCGGCGTGGTTGCCGCTGCTCGCGAATGCACGAGGTCGCGCGCTCTTTCTCGGCAACGCCTTCTCCGGCACCATCCCGCCCATCGCGTTCGTCGGTTTTCACCTGACGGTCGTCGACCACGATCCGCGCCGCTTGGCGTTCTCGTCCTTTCGCGACCGCGAGTACGTCCCGGGTCGCACGAGCTACATCGCGGCGGGCCTCGACGCGAGGCTGCCGTTCGCCTCGAACAGCTTCGATCTCGTGGTGCTCGAACAGGGGCCGCCCAACCCCGCGACGGGCTGGAGCTTCGACATGTCCGAGCTCACGCGTGTCGCGCGCAGCGAGATCGTCATGTGCGTCGACAACCGGCTCGGCTACAAGCGCTCGATCGGCAAGCGCGGGATCTACCACGTACCCGGTCCGCTCGAGTACGTGCGCGGCGCTCTGCGCGCGCCGCGCGGTGAGCGCACCCTGCGAGCCTACCGGCGCATGTTCGGCCCCGACTTCGAGCGGCCGCGCGCCTTCGCGCTCTACCCCCATGCGCGCGACTTCAGCCATGTCGTCGGCCTCGACGCACAGCGGCCACGGCTCACGATCGGGCCGCGCGAACGCAAGAACAAGATCAAGCTGGCGGGCAAGGCGCTCGGCCTGTTCCCCGTGCTCGCGCCGTCGTTCGCGTTGATCGCGCGCCGGCGCGGCGGGCAAGCACAGCAGCCGCGCGTCGAGCGCGTGCTCTCCGCGCTCGCCGAGCGCATCGGCGAGGAGCGCCCCGAGCTCGACATCCTCGTCGCGACGCGCAGCAACGACTGCCTGATGCTCACCGCGCCGCACGCCGCGGTGGACGATCCTTCGCGCGACGAGGCGGGCTCCGCGCCCGGCTACTGGACGCTGCACGTCCCGCTGAGCCCGCAGAAGAAGCGCCTCGTGCGCATCCACCATGGCTTCCTCGCGCGCCTGCGATCCGACTTCCCCACGGTCAACGTCCCCGAGCCGCTGTTCGAGGGCGAGCTCGACGGCATGTGGCTCACGTGTGAGCGGCGCCTCGCTGGACTGACGGCCCCGAACATGACGGGCGAACTGGGCGCGACGCGGCGCACGTTCCTCGACGCAGCGCGCGACATGGCCAGCCTCGTCGTGCGCGAGGCGCAGCCGTGCGACGCCGAGACGTTCGAGGCGCACGTAGGAAGGAGCTTCGAGCTCGTCATGCGCTACGTCGCGGTCGGCTCGACGCGGCGCGCGCTGGAGCGCATGCGCGACGAGGCGCGCGAGCGCCTGATCGGTCGGTCCCTGCCACTGGTCTTCTACCACGCGGACCTGCGCGGCAAGCACGTGCAGGTCCGGCGCGACGGTTCGGTCGTCGGCTACCTCGACTGGGGCGCAAGCCTCGAGTGTTTCTTGCCGTACGTCGACCTGCTGCACCTCGTCGCGCATCAGCGCAAGCAGGAGGAGCGCTGTTCCTCCGGCGCGACCTGGAAGCTCGTACGCGATCGCGGCAACCTCCGCGAGCACGAGCGCGAAGCCCTCGAAGAGTACGTGCGCCGCGTCGGGCTGGACACCGAGGTCCGCGCGACGATCGAGGCGATCTACCCCGTGCTCGTCGCCGAGATGGCGGAGCGCAACTGGGACTACAGCCGACCGCGCTGGATGCACCGCCAATTCGGGTTGTAACGCAGCCCGTGCGGGTTAGGTTGAAAGCATGCTTCCCGCGCTCCTCCTGGCCCTCGCCTTCCCACAAGAGAACCAGGTTCAGGAGTCCGTCGTCGAGGGGACAATCTCTGTTCTCGACTGGTCGTCGACGCGCCACTCGCCGTCCGCGGGCTCCTTCAGGCTCGACGTGCGGGTCGAGGGGCCGCGCATCAACAGCGACTTCATGCGGCGCGTCCAGGTCACGGAAGGCCGGTTCAAGTTCAAGCTCCCGGGTCACGCACGCTTTCGCATCGTGAACGTTCGCGCGGACGGACTCGCCGCCGACGTGGAGGGCCAGCCAGAGGGTCGGCCCTACGCGGTTACCGCGGCGCTGGACCTCGTGGTGCGTCCCATGCTGCCGACGACTGTGAACGTGGTCGACACCAGAACGGAGGCGCCGATCGAGAGCGATCTGGAGGTGGTCGAGCTCGCCCCCGATTCGGACCCGTGGATCCACCCTGGCAAGCAGAAGGGCGATCGCAGGCGCAATCCGCTGAAGCTCGTTCCGACCAGCCTCGCGCACGGGCGCTACCTCGTGCGCGCCAAGGGCTACGCGTGGCAGCCGCTCGAGGTCGATCCGAGATCGGGCGGTGAGCTGCAGCTCGCCCTCGCTCCGGGTGGATCGATCGAAGTCGTCACGGTGCCCAGTTGGATTCGGGTTCCGTGGCATCTACGGGTCCGTCGCGCGGGCGAACGCGAGGGCCCGGTGCTCTTCGAGATCCGGTCCCCGAGGCGTCCGATCGACAGCCTACCACCCGGGAGCTACACCCTCAGCGCGGAGTCGGGCGACGAACACAAGGGTGTCGTGCACTACGGCGCGATCGATGGGGTCGTGGTCGTCGGCGAGAGCACACGCGTGACACTCGCGCTGGATGCGGAGGGACGCGCCGAGCTCGCCCCCGGGCACGGGACCGTCACCGTTCCGGCCGCCTGGCGGCTCGGGGAGTTCGACGTCGAGCTGAGCCGATCGTCGCAGTGGCTGGCGAGCAACGCACGATCGCGAGTGATCATTCCCTGGGAGTCGCTCGTGCCCGTGCGGCAGGCTGCGAACACGTTCCGCTTCGATGCGGGGGACGTGCAGGTCGGGTGCTACTCCTTCAGAGCAGGCTCGCTCAGCGGGTTCCACTTCGACGTGACGGCGGAAGGCGAGGCCTGTCACATCGAGATCCCTCCGCCCGTGTCGGCGACGGTGACGCTGGTCGATGCGCGTACGAACGAACCCGTCGTCGTCGAGCGCGCGCGCTGGTCGAACTCCTCGGACCCCGCTGGGCTCGCGGCTGGCCACCCACGGTGCGGAGGCGGCACGCTGCAGCCGATGGAGCTGGACGCCGTGGGCGAGGCCTACGTGCTGCGTGCGCCCCGCGGCCACATCGCGATCAGCGTATGCGACTGGCGCTACGCGTTTCCGGTGTTCACTCCGCTCGAGCTCGAGCGCAACGGAGAACGCCACACCGTCCGCCTCGAGCCCGCCCAGGGTGTGCTCGTGCGCTTCACGGTCGGCGGCGAGCCCTTCTCGCCGCGCAGGATGCCAACGACCCAGCTCGTGCCGGTCGGCTCCGAGCAGCGAACGCACACGAACACGCTCCGCTGCGCCGGCGGCTTCCGGGCGGATGCGCACGCGCCGGGCCACTACCGCATCGAGGTAGCCGCGCCCGAGGGGTACCGCGCGATCCCGAACCGCGAGATCACGATCGATGCGGACACGGTGAAGATCGTCGAGATTCCGCTCAGTCGGTGAAGACGCCTACTTGCGCCGAGCGGGCACTCTCTTGGTGCCTTTCTTCTTGGTGCCTTTCTTCTTGGTGCCCTTCTTCTTGGTGGCCTTCTTCTTGGTGGACGCCTTCTTGGCTCGGCGCTGCGCCATCTCTTTCTGGTGCGCGGCCACCTTCATGATGTAGCTCGCCGCGTCCGGCGTCTTGCAGCTCGTGCCGCCGCGATCGACCTCGACCTTTCCGATGCGCTTCGCCGAAGCGACCGCGAGCTTGCGCAGGCCCGCACTCCGCCCTCCGATCGAGATGAGCGCGTTGTTCATCGAGTGGCGCTCGCGGTTCTGCGCTCCGTGAATGTTGTCCTCGATGTGCCCGAGCAGCGTCTCGAGCTCGTCGTCCTCGAGCGCGCCGCCCGGCTGGCTGAGCGAAGAGACGAGCGCCCATCCCGCGACGCTGGTCCACTCTTGCTTGGAGCGCAGCCACTTCTCCATCCGCCTGCGCGCCAACGACGTCTTCGACGCGAAGCTGGCGAAGGCGTCGGTGATCGGATAGCTGTCGAGCTCCTTCGCCCACGTGTCGAGCTC
>JAAELL010000067.1 GCA_024226735.1 bacterium
CGTTCCTGGCAAGGCGCGCCGCCGACGCGTATTCGCTGGATACTCGGAGAAGGCGCAACGTAGCCAGGGGCGGCGAGGGCCGGCGAAACGTGACACTTATTCTCGGACGGGCCCTAAGCGTCAGCGAGGTAGCCCATGACAATGCCGGTCCCGTGGCTCGCCGACACGGAGACGACCGTCCCTGCGGGCGCGGTCAACCCGGGGGGGATGACCGGGATCGCCGGCCCCAGCCCAGTCACGTTGTCGCCGCCAATCCGCTTGTAGGTTGGGGCAGCCAAGACGTTCACGCCATCGAACGCCACGGTGATGGCTCGATTGGTCGGGGCGTCGGTGTTGTCGGTTCCCAGCCCAGTCGCGACGAAGATCTTGTCCATCGGCACCGTGAAGGGAAGCGCGGAGGTGACGTGCATCATCTGCTCGGGCGCCGGGATTCCCTTGATCGAAAGGACCGGACTGACGCTCATGTTGAACGAGGTCGGCCGATTCGCGGACGTGTCCAAGGCCGCCGGGGCCTGCGCCATACTGAACAAGCTGAGGAGCGCTGCGAGCGCGGCCGCGCCGGAGAGAGCCGACAGGGGATGGATCGTGATCAGTTTCATGGAGGATCTCCTAAAGGGTCAGTGGAACCCGGGCTTGAGAGGGTGGTGCGGCACCGACAAGCGCAGAAACTCGCGTTTCTTTGCCCCTCGACTCGCTTGTCCTCAGTCGAGCCGCCCGAGCATCGTGTCGCACCAAGCGACGGGTCGTGACTCCGCGACGTCGTCATTCGGAAGCCCCACGGTTCGACCCGAGGGGTATCCTCGCCTCCCACCCCCGAAGGAAGAATCGCCACGCGACGTCTCAACCGTTCGATCGAGACTCGACTCGCGCGTTCGCCCATCTTGACCGCCCTCCCCGGCTCACTCGCCTGGGGACAAAGCACGCTCTTCACGCTCGACGGCGACGTGCCGGGGGACCAGTTCGGCGGCCAAGTGAGCGGGCCGCCCGTGGTGCAACTCACGGTTTCCCCGCTCCTACCAAGGTCGGGCGAAAGCGCTTGCCTTTGATGCTTCCGGTGAGCAGCTCGGCCGCCTCGATGCGCGAGTCGCGCGGGCCCGTCGTCGCCATGCTACTCCCCCGTCGCGCCGCGCAGGTGTCGTTCGTGCCGTAGCGGAGCTCCGTTCACTCCGCGCCTACGAGCGACCAGCGCACCGTCTCGACAGCCTGGCCACTCTCCCGCGCCAACCGCTCCAGGTCGTCGAGCAGGCTGAACGGACTCCCTCCGACAGACGCAACCGAGCTGCCAGTGAGGCCTACGCCACGCTTGAGCGCGCGGCCGAGCCGTTCGTCGATGGGTAGGTACGCGCCGCGTCCATCCGGCGTCCGTGCACGCTCGGCCAGGGCCGTCTCGACCTCCTCGATCGGCTCCAGGAAACTGAGGAGGAGGAACCCCTCGCGCGAGCTCGGCGAAGTCACGGTGTAGTGCTCGCGGCGACCGGCCCTGGTTCCGGGCAGGATGATCCGCGTACGCGCCGGGACGGGGTTGCCGAGGTCGTACCCCGCGATCGGGAACAGGACGGTTGCTTGGCCGCTCGCGTCCTGACCGACGAAGTAGACGTGGCGTGGCTCGGAGAGCTCGAGCTCCAGCTCGAGAAGGTCTCCGAGCCGTACGGCCTGACCGTCCGACAAAGTGACGCGACCGGCGTCGCGCAGCGCTACGAAGCGGGCCTCGGTCGACGTGCTCGAGGGCGATGAAGATTGCACGAGGATCACCGTCACGACTGCGACGGCCGCGAGCCCGATGGCGGCGATCGCCGCTGACCAGCTTCGACGGGTCTGCTTCGGGCGTGCCACACGACCGCCTACGAAGTCGCGTAGCGCTCGCTCGAGCTCAGCGGTGGTGCTCCAGCGCGCGTCCTGCTCCACGGCGATCGCGCGGTCGACGAGTGCGACGAACTCCTCGGGCAGGTCCAAGGACCGTTCGCGCAGGGAGGCGTAGACTTCGGGGCGCAGCGCGAGCTTCTGGAGCTCAGGGAGCGAGCTGGCGTTGACGGGGTAGCGCCCGCTGACGAGATAGTAGAGCAGTACGCCGAGGGAGAACAGGTCGCTCGTCGGGCCCGCCGACTCCGAGCCGGCGAGTTGCTCGGGGGCCATGAACGCCGGAGTGCCGGCGACGCTCTGCACTTGGATGCTCGGTTCCTCTTGGCGCGAGAAACCGAAGTCGAGCAGGACGATCCGCCCGCCCTCTTCACGCATGACGTTGGCGTGCTTGACGTCGCGGTGCACGAGCCCTTTCGAGTGCATCGCGGTCAGTGCGCCACACAGGTCGATGCCAATTTGGGCCGCCTGCTCCGCCGACAGGACCCCCTCGGCTTCGACGACCTCTTGCAAAGTCCGCCCGCGCACGAGCTCGAGGATCAGCATGATGCTCTCGACGTGGTCCTCGACCGCGTACACGCGGACGATGTTGGGGTGGTCGAGCTTGGCGAGGGAGCGCGCCTCTCGCAGGACCCGGGCGCGTCGCGCTGGATCCTTCGTCGACGAGCAGATCTTGACGGCGACCTCGCGCCGCAGCGCGCGGTCTCGGGCGCGGAAGACGCGACCGCTGGTGCCGCTCCCGATCTCCTCCAGCAGCTCGTAGCCGGCGGTGACGGGCGTTTCCTCGCGGTCGAGGTCCTCGCTGCTCGAGAAGATCAGCGCCTGCAGCTCTTCGATCGTCAGACTCTCGGACTCGGAGGGCGTGTCGTGTTCGCTCGCCATGGCACAGGCTCCTAGTGGTGCGCCCCAGAGACCACGAACGCACCCCACGACGCGGGGCGCCCGTCGGTGTGGCCGGCTTCGCGTTGACGGGACAGCGTCTCGAGCTGGGCGGCGCGCAGAGCCGCACTCGCGCTGTGCCCCCGATCCCAGAGGTTGGCGTAGAAGGCGGCCATCAGCTCGCGCGTCGACGCGTCGTCAACCGTCCAGAGCGAGCTGATCACCGATCGCGCTCCCGCCATCCGGAAAGCGTGCCGCAGGCCGATCATGCCCTCGCCCGAGCGCGCTTCCCCGAGGCCCGTCTGGCACGCTGAGAGGACGACGAGCTCGACCTTCGACAGGTCGATCCAACCGACTTCCTCGGCGGTGAGCAGCCCGTCGTCCCCGCGCGCCGGTGTGTTGGCGCCCGCGCATACGATCCCGGACAACAGGCCCGGATGGACCTCCGCCGCCGGGGTGCCCGCTATTCCGGACCGGAAGAAGCCGTGCGTGGCCAGGTGCAGGACCGAGTGGCGACCGAGCTGGGACTTCAGGACCTCTTCGGTCGCGCCCGCTCCGGTCAGGTGGGTTCGCCGGCCATCGGGATGAGCTCTCGTGTGGTGGGAGACGACGTTGAGCGCCTCGGTGGCGGTCTCGGGCAACGGTCGCCACGTCTTCGGGCTCGACGCCGACGTCACGCCGACGCCGCGCTCGGTCGCTGACGGCTCGGGCTTCTCGCTGGCCGCATCGAAGGCGACGTCTCCGACGCAAAGGAGGTCGCGCAGCGCGCCGCCCGAGTCGTCCTCCGAGTCGGACGCGAACATCGCGCTCAGGTCTTGGACGTAGACGAACGCGTGGTCCTCGACCAAGAACCGCTCGCCGTCCCCCGAGAGCACTTCGAACGGAAGTGAGCCGAGGAATCCGTCCGGAGAGAGGATCACGTTCGGGCGTCCCGCCACGTGCGGCTCGAGTCGGGCCCAGATCGCCTCGTAGGCGCTCCGACCCGCCGCGCGGCGCGCGGCGAGCCCGTCGGCGTCGGTCGCCTCGATGAGCGCGAGGTAGCGCGTCAGGGCCTCGCGGATCGGTGCCACACGGCCGAGCTCGACACGCGCAAGCGGCTCGACGCCGCCGCCCAAGACCCACGCCGTCAGCTGCGGCGGCGTCCGGTGGTGATGGTGGTCGATCGCGTAGGTGCCCTCCTGCACTTCGATCCCCCTGTGGATGGCGAAGTCCACCACGACGGTGTCGCCGGGCAACGACGTGACGATCTGCTTCGAGTCGACCACCGCCCGAGCGCCCGTGTTGCCGACGCTGGCGTTGATCCGGCGCTCGGTCCGGTTGCGCTGAGCCAGCAGGGCCTCGATGTCGCTGTCCGTGGCATCAGGGAGGTGGATCGCGGACGACAGCCGGCCCTGGAGTTCGTGGAGCTCGTCGACGAGCTCGCGCTGGGAGTCGTCGAGGCGTGACCAAAGCTGATCCCGGCTGGCGAGAGCCAGTCCGGCGATACGAGCCTTGAAGAGTCGTACCTGATGGTAGGTCGCACGCTCCCACTCGGGATCGGGGACCCAACGCGCCATCGTCACGAAGTGATCGAGCTGGGTGCGGGCGAGCTGCAGGTACTGTCGACGCTCGTTGCCCGAGAGCGACCAGAGCGCTTGCCGGTAGTGCGCTTCGAGCATCTCGGCGGCGCGCCCGTAGCCCGCCTTGGCGGCCGCGTGATCCCCGGTGGTCTCGTAGAGCGAGGCCAGGTTGTCGATCGACTGGGCCGTCATGGGATCCGCGAAGCCGAGCGTCGCGATGCGGATCTGCAGCGCCTCACTGAAGGCGGCCTCGGCTCGCTCGGAGTTCTGGAGCCGGTATGCGATGAGTCCGACGTTGTTGATCGTCGTCGCGAGCCGTGGGTGTTTGGAGTGGTAGAGCGTGCGCCGGATCCTCTCGGCACGCTCGATCAGGTCGAGCGACCGCGGATCGAGGTTGTGCGTGTCGCTGAGGGCCAGGGCCAGGTTGTTGAGCACGCCCGCGGTCAGTGTGTGGTCGTCCCCGTGCACGCGGTCGCAGATCTCGACCGCACGCTCGTACGCTTCGATCGAGGCCGCGTGCTGGCGCATCGCATTGTGGGTGTAGCCGAGAAGGACGAAGGTCGTCGTCAGGTTGTACTCGTGGTCGAGATCGCGCAGCCCGGGGGGCACCTCCAGCGAGATCGCCACGGCCTTCTCGAGCTCGGCCAGCGCACGCGGAAACTGCCGCTGATACAGGAGGCTCGTCGCGAGGTCGGAGTGGGCGGCGATACGTTGGATGGCGGGAGTGTCCGTCGACGCGTTCACTTCCGTCGCGTCGCGCAAGTACTCGCGCGCCGAGTCCAAGCGGCCCATCTTGACGTGGCAGGCTCCGAGGACGTTCTCCGCCCACGCAGCATTCATGGGATCGGTCCCGCGCTCCGAGGTGAAGAAGTCGAGTGCCTCCTCGAGGAGGACGAGGGCTTCGTCGAGGTGGTCCTGATCGACGAGCATGCGCGCCAAGTTGATGGCGGAGACCATGGCCTCCGCATGGTCTCGACCCGACGCGGCCACGTGGATCGCGAACGCACCACGGGCCGTCTCGAGCGCCTTCCGGTGCTTCCCGTGCAGCAGCTGGATCTTGGCCAACCGGTCGTAGGCGACCGCGACCTCGACCGAGTCGGAGCCGTGTTCCTTCGAGAGCGCCTCGATGCAGTCTTGGGCGGAAGCGATCTCGCGCGCCTTGCGCTCGGCCACGGTGGATGCGGGCAGGCTGCCGCGGGTGAGCGAGGCTGTGTACCGGCCATCCCCCCCGCCCTTGGCCGCCACCCGGGCCTCGTAGGTCTCGCCGCCTTGGAGCTCGACGGTGAAGGCAGTGCGGGTGTCGACGAAAGCCGTCCACTCCTGAACGAGGCCACCATCCGGATCCAGGACGCGGACGGTGGGCGCGAAGTCGCAGGAATGGACCGTAAGGACGTAGTCGCCCGACTCGAGGACGCCGAGGGGGAAGGCGTCGTGGTGCTCGGAAAGGGCTTGGTCTTCGGCGCGTTCGGGCAAGCGGCGACGCAGGCTCCCGCCGGGTCCGAGGTTGTCGGCCTGTAGAGGCAGGACCAGGCCGACGGTGGCGATCAGCGAACAGATCATGGGTCGTTCTCGGTGGTGGACGGTCCTCGGCGAACTCTCTCTCCGGGGGCCGCGACATGCGCGATCGCAGACAGAGATCGCCGTACATCAAAAAGGCGCAAGCGTCGCGCGCAGCACGCAATCTTCGCCAAAAAGTCGCCTGATGGGTGAATCGTCCGTGCCCCGCCATCCGCCGGTGGCGCCCGGCGAGCCCCAAGGCACGTCTTCTACTACGATTGCAGCCGTACAAAGGACTGGCCAGCCTCTGGACCGGCCTCCGCGCCCCCAAAGAGCCACTCGAGATGTCCGTCGCCATTGCTCCGCCGGGGGTCATGGCGATCCAAGCCAAGAACGCGACTTCCCCGCTCCTACCAAGGTCGCGCGAAAGCGCTTGCCCTTGATGCGTCGGCTATTGAGGCGCCCCACCGCGGCGCGGCTGACGCGCGTCGAGAATCCGGCCGAGCAGCGGTTCGCCGTACTGCACGATCAGTCCCGGGAGGTTTGCGCCGTCGAGCGCCCGCCCCTCGTTGCGTTCGTCGGGAATCATCATCGGGATCGCACCAGAGGCCGGCGGGAGGCCGGGTGGACCGGCCTCCCGCCATAGGCCTGCTCACAGGAGCCAGCTGAAGGCGGCCCAGTCGACCGCGAACCGGCGATCTGGGCTCTCGTTTCCGTCAGCCTTCTTGGGTCTTTTCGCCTCGAGCGGTCCGAGAGTCGCGTCATTCGGACTCAGCTTCGAGCTCGGCCACGCGGTCTCGGAGCGTCTTGTTCTCCGCGGCGAGGTCGACTTCCCCATCCGCAGGCATCGGCGCGTGCTCGACGATTTCGTCACCGGTAAGGTAGACCCCGCTGAGCATCGAAGTCTTGACGTGCGCCCGGTGCACGTGTCCCTGCTGATCTCGGTACGTGATCAGGTAGATGCGCGAGCCCTTTTCGCCGAACCAGCCGGGCCCGAAGGGGGCCCAGCTCTTGTCGACGAACTCCCAACCCCGCTCCCGCGCGTATTCCTCGACGCGGTGTCCGTCGACGGCACCCGCGATCAGGCGCAGGACGAGCGCGATCACGAGGAAGAAGACGACGAGTGTGAGGGGTTCCATCATAGGTAGTGAAGATACGCGCGGGCCGCCCGGCCATTCTAGAATCCGGGCTTCGCCTCGTCAGAATCGCCGTCAACTCCGGGGCAGATTGGAGCGATAGGCCGCGCGAGGAGCGGGAACGTGCGGTAGGCGACGTCTGCTCGCAGAAGCCTCTAGTGGTGTGATTCACTCTTGTGCGGCATTTTGGTCGGCCCGTACCCGCCCGCTGC
>JAAELL010000068.1 GCA_024226735.1 bacterium
CGACCTCTCGCCTCCCCCCTCCCCCCTCCCCCCCCCTCCCCCCCTCCCAGCCCTGCTTCTCTCAGGTTACGGACAACAGCATGTGCTCGAGTGGGCGAGTCTGCGAGTCCGCGCGCGCGGGGACGCGCACGCCCACGGCACGCACACGCACACGCGCACACTCGCACGCGCGCACGCACGCACTGACGCACACACACAGTCGCGCGCACACACACACACACCCGCAGCGGCAGGAAACGGACAGCGGTCAGGAACCGAAACGATGACGCATCGGCCGAGTGACATATTTTTCACCAATTACCGGGAAGACGAGCTCACGGACGGGTTCGAACCCTGGCGCCCCGAACCCTCGCGGCAGGCGCGCCGCCGCTGCGGCGGCGAGTCCGGGACGCGCGGGTCGAACCCTGGCGCCTCGGGCCGCCCTTGACGCGCGGGTCGAACCCTGGCGCCTCGGGAGCCTCGCCTCGCCGGCCGCGCGGCGGCGGCGGCACTCACCCCGCCGTCACAGGAGGCTCCGAGTCCGGCGGCGACTCGCGAGAGTCGGACAGCTCCGACTCTCCACTCTTTCTCTTCTTGGCAGCCGGTCCCGTTCCCGCCGGTGAGTCATCTGAGGTGCTCGGCACATCGAGGGGCGGCGTAGCGGGTCCGGGTCCTGGACCCATGTGGAGGGTCTCGTCGTCCCAGTGGCAGGACGACGACAGGGAGTCCCACCGGCGGATGTTCCGGGCGTCTTCCGCGGCGATGCCGTCGTCGTGCGAAGAGGCTTCACCGGCGGCAGCGACGGCAGAGTCCTCCGGCGTCTCTGTCGCACTCGGTGCAGAGGGAGCGGCAGCATCCGGCGCCGGACAAGTCGTTGGCATCGCAGAAGCAACCGGTGGGAGAGCCGCAATCGACACACGCGGGAAGGAGGTTGCCCCCCGCCCGTTCTTGAAGGCGCCAAACGTGGACAGCCCAAGCGGCAGCGAGCTCGCGCTCCCCGAGCCGACCCTCTCTTTCCGACAGGGCGATCCGCGCGATGGGACGCCACGAAGCGATGCGCTCGTAGATGAGCTCGATCCCAGGGGGGCGCAAGTCCATCAACCGCGGCGCCAAATTGCGGGCCGCTCGCAGCTTGAGCGAGCGAACTCTGCGACCGAGAGCTGAACCAACAACCGGGGGAACTGACCGTGGCACTGTGCAGCAGTGCAGCCGTGGCAAGGAGTTCAACGTGGACGGAAGTGCGTGCTGGAGTGCAGTTGCACGGGCCAGGGGCGCGAAGGGAAGTCAATTGCGGAGAGAGTACAGAGAGAGAGAGAGAGAGAGAGAGAATGCTTCCGGTTCGTTCCTCGTTCCCCGCTCGCCGTTCGTCGAGCCTCGTTCCCCGCTCGGCGTTTGTCGACCCCCCGTTCGTCGAGCTTCCAAGCCTTCCAACAACACCTATTTCATTTTTGTCCGGCACAGACTCCGAGCGCTCTGTCTCGCGACGAATCGTCCTGGGAGTCGCTCCGAAAAACGCGCCGCCGAGGCGGCCGCCGGCGGCGGGGGCCCTTGCGCGGGTCGAACCCTGGCAAGGACGCCCCGCCGCCGGGGCGACGCGCGGGTCGAACCCTGGCGCCGCCTCACGCGTCCGCCTCCCTGACCCTGGCGCCGCCTCACGCCTCCGTCTCCC
>JAAELL010000069.1 GCA_024226735.1 bacterium
GGTGCGGGCGACCCTCAAGCAAGCCCGGGACGACCTGGCCAAGACCCGCATCTACGCGCCGATGGCGGGCACCGTCAGCGAGCTCAACAAGGAGGCGGGCGAGATCGCCCTCGGCTCGCAGTTCCAGGAGGACGTGATCCTGGTGGTCTCGAACCTCGAAGGCATGGAGGCCCTGATCGACGTCGACGAGAACGACATCGTGTCGATCGAGCTCGGCCAGCGCGCCGAGATCGAGATCGACGTTCTGCCCGACGAGGTGTTCGACGGCGAAGTCACCGAGATCGCCAATAGCGCCAAGACTTCCAGCGCGGGCACCGCCGAGCAGAAGACCGAGTTCGAGGTCAAGATCGCGATCACCGACGCCTCGACCCGGCTGCGCCCGGGCATGACCGCCACCGCCGACGTCATCACCGAGGTCCGCGACGGCGCCCTCGGCGTGCCGATCCAGAGCGTCGCCGTCCGCACCCCCGAAGAGCTCGAGGCCGAGGAGCCCGACAACGGCGAGAAGAACGGCGAGCCGGAAGGCGCGGAAGACGCCGCGGCGCAGTACACCCCCGACGACGACGGCTTCGTCGAGGTCGTCTTCGTGGTCGAGGCGGGCACGACCCGAGCCCGGCAGGTCTCAACCGGCATCCAGAGCGAGTCCCACATCGAGATCACGGACGGCCTGGCCGAGGACGACGAAATCGTCACCGGCAGCTACCGCGCGATCAGCAAGGACCTGAAGAACGGCTCGACGGTGATCGTCGAGGACGAGAACGAGAAGGAGTCCTGACCCGTGTCGCTGTCGATCCGGGACGTGACCAAGGTCTATCCGATGGCGGGCGAAGACGTGCGCGCCCTGCGCGGCGTGTCGCTCGAGATCGGGGATAACGAGTACGTCGCGATCATGGGGCCGTCGGGCTCGGGCAAGTCGACCCTGATGAACATCATCGGCTGTCTCGACGTGCCGAGCTCGGGCAGCTACCTCTTCGACGACGTCGACGTCTCGACGATGAAGGAGGACGAGCTGGCTCAGGTGCGCAACGACAAGATCGGCTTCGTCTTCCAGACCTTCAACCTGATCCCACGCGCCAGCGTGTTCCACAACGTCGAGCTGCCCCTGATCTACGCCGGTCTGCGCCCCGGCAAGCGCCGGCGGCGGGCCGACGCCGCGATCACCCGGGTGGGCCTCGCCGATCGGGCGAAGCACCTGCCGAACGAGCTCTCCGGCGGCCAGCGCCAGCGGGTGGCGATCGCCCGCGCCCTGGTCAACGACCCGTCGATCATCCTCGCCGACGAGCCCACCGGCAACCTCGACTCGAAGACCGGCGCCGAAATCATGGAGATCCTCGA
>JAAELL010000070.1 GCA_024226735.1 bacterium
CCGCGAACTCGGCCACGGGGGCGGCGGCGGCGACCGTGATGTAGTTGGTCTTCGTCTCCCCGTCACTCCCGCCCGGGCCGCTCGCGGTCAAGCTCACCGTATACGTGCCGCTCGAGGTGTAGGTGTGGTTCGGGTTCTGCACGTTCGACGTGCCGCCGTCGCCGAAGTCCCAGCTCCAGCTCGTCACGTTCCCACAGGAGAGGTCGACGAAGCTCGTCGTGAGCGGCGCTACGCCCGACGATGGCGAGCCACTGAACTCCGCCGCGGGACTGAAGGGCGGGGGAGCTCCAGGGGTCGGGGCTCCCTGGGCATACGCGAACGTGTTGCGCGCGCCGCCCGCACCGCTGGCGCAACGCTGGCTGGAGACGATGGGGCTGTTGCCGAGTGCCCTCTCGTTGACCTGCGGTTGGCCCGGGTTGAGCAGAGTGAGCAGCTCTGGATCGTCCTCGTCATTCGTCTCGTAGACGAGTGCGTCGACCAAGTTCGTGGTCGTAACGAGTGTGAACTCCGGGAAGTCCTCCGCGTCCGCCATGTAGAGCGCGACCGCGTCAGGACCGTTCTTGATCCGGTTGGGGAGGATCTCGATCGCCACCGTCGGGACGCCGGCGGTGCCGATCACGAAGTAACCGTTCGCGTCCGTCGTGTAGCCGTCGAGGTCAAAGGCATCGACGTCTCCACTCTCGGTGGCGATGTGATACGTCGTGTCGCCGTCCCCTCTGTAGAAGACGAGAACGAGGCCGTCGAGAGGCGTGTTTCCAGCGCCGCCGTCGTACAGCTCGACAAACTCCATGTCGTCGCCGTTGTTGGTATCCGCATCGAGCTCGTTGATGAGGACGCCCTGAGCAGCGGCGAGCGGAACCGTGGCGAGGAGAGCAATGAGTGCGCTGGCGCGAGGTCGCATGAGCAGGTTGGATATCTAGGGGACGACTCGGACGCGGCTCCTCATAGGGAATGGAACGCAGCGTCAAAGCGAACGATCCCACGATACGGCATCTCTGCCGTTTGGGCTCCGACGCGGGGGCGTCGCTCGGTCCTTGGGAGGACGTCAATGATGTCTCATTCCGGTCCCGTGGCTCGAACTCGAACTCAAGGAGGAAGAGAGCGAGCCAGTCTATCATGCGCCTGTTGTCACCGACGGGTTCCGAGCCCGATCCCAGGCGTTCTGGCAAGATCGCGCGCATGTCCACCCGGCTCGCGTCCATCATCGGCTGTGCCCTGGTCGCCGCACCGCTGCACGGCTGCAGCCCGCTCATGGAGAGAGAGGCGTCGACCACACCGGCGCTGCGGATGGCTGGCATCGAGGTGCACAAGCCGAACGCGAGCGACGCGGCGATCGTCCGCCGGGCCGCACAGCTCCTCTCGAATCCGAGCGACTGGAACGCGAGTTGCGAACGTTCGACGGAGACCGGTGCGGCACCGTACAGCCTGTACACCGCACTGCGCCTCGCGTGCACCGACATCGTGGGCCACTACGAACACCCCCCCTTCGCCCTCGAGGAGGTGCGCCGCGTCATCGATCGCACGTGTCCCGACGCGGCATTCACGCACAGGCTGAGGGACTTCAACAACACGCGCTCGCACGGCGCGGTCCTCGCCGTCCTGCGTGCGGCCGGCGAGGCGATCGAGGAGCAGCTGTACTTCCTGCGCACCGACGTCGACGGCGGCCCGGCGTTCCAAGCGCTGCGTACGAACACGGAGATCGAGCTGCGGATGCGCGAGCTCGCGCACGGCCGGCCGCGCTGGTTCCGCTACACCTCGATCGGGCGGACGGTGCAGGGCCGCCCCATCCCGCTCCTGCACGTGAGCGACCACGACTCGACGCGCGAGAAGACCGGAGTCTGGATCGATGCCGGGATCCACGGGTTCGAGACGGCGTGTCCCGAAGTCGTGATCGGCCTCGCCGAAGACCTCGCCGAAAGGCTCGCGCGCGGACGCGCGCCGGATTGGCTGGGGCGCGTCGACCTCTTCCTCGTCCCGGTCTTGAACGTCGACGGCCGCGAGCTGTGCATGCGCCCGCCGTACCCGGTGCTGCGCGCGAACCTGTGCCCCAGCGACGACGACGGCGACGGCCGAGTCGACGAAGAGTCGTTCGTCGACCTGAACGGGGACGGCCGGATCGCCTGGCTGAACCGGCCCGGCCACGAGCACACCTACGAGTCCCTCGACGCGGACGGCGACGGCCGGTGGGGCGAGGACCTACCGGGCGGCGTCGACCTCAACCGCGACTACCCGGTCACGAGCCGCGAGCGCCCCGCCGACTGGACGCCGCAACCCGAGACCCGCGCGGTGATCGACTTCTGGCTGGCCCACCCCCAGATCGAGCTCGCGGTGAGCTACCACACCTCGATCAACATGTTCATCAGCCCCTACGTCCCACTGAACGACGAGGAGACCGAGCGCTACGCCAATCTCGCCGCCCGGTTCCTCGAGCATTTCCCCGGCGTCCACTGGAACATGCACGCGAGCCCCGACGCTTACGGTGTCGCGCAGCCGCTCACGGGAATGAACATCGAGTGGTTCCACGCCGCCCGCGGCGCGACGGCGTTCATCCTGGAGATCGGCCCCGACGACCGCCCCCGCCGCGAGCCCCCCCAAGTCGACACGCTCCAACTCTCCCCCACGGCAACCGGAAGCACGCTCCGCATCCCGACCGGCTACTACCGCCAAGTCGAAACGCACCTCGAAGCCGAGCTCACGTCCCTGCGCACACGACACGCACGCTACTTGACGGACTTGATCGCAACCGTGGTCGAGGGCAAGTGAGCTCCGAAGCGGTCCGCAACGGTGGGCTCCGGTTTCGTCCCCGGCCGCAGCTCGCCCCCGCAGCTCGCCCCCGCAGCTCGCCCCCGCAGCTCGCCCCCGCAGCTCGCCCCCGCAGCTCGCCCCGCAGCTCTAGGAGGCTCGACTCACCCCCGCTGCCACGCCGTCAGGCGTGGCGCCAGCAAACAGCCGGGCACCGCAGGTGCCCTTAGCAGGTCGGTCGAGGATCCGAAGGATCCTCGACCGAACTGCTAATGATGGTTGGTGACGACGTGACGCTTCGGCGGCGGAACCAGGCCGAGTGCGCGGCCCATCCGCTTGCGTCCGAACATCGGGTTCTCGACGTAGTACAGCGCCCGCTCGTAGAAGCGCTTCGCCCGCTGCGGCATCGAGTAGTACCAGCGCTCGTAGCTGCGCACCATGTTCTTGCGCAGCTCCTCGAGCTCGACCTGGGTGAAGTGCTCGTGCTTGTAGCCCGAGCGGTTGGAGGACACGTAGTTCTCCGACAGGTCGTTGATGTCGATCGAGGCCTGGTAGTTGTCCCAGGACTCGGTTCCGATCAGCGGGTTGAACACCGAGATCCGGATCAGGTCGGGACCGGCGAGGCGCAGGACCTTCTCGGTCTCCTCGATGTCCTGCTGGGTCTCGCCCGGCGAACCGACGATCAGGTAGACCTTGGCCCAGATGCCCGCGCGGCGCGTCATCTTGGCGGCGTTGATGATGACCTCGGGCGTGAGGTCCTTCTTCAACACGTCGAGCATACGCTGCGAGCCCGACTCCCAACCGTAGTAGATCCGGCGGCAGCCGGCGCGGTGCATGTGCTTGAGCAGCGGGTAGTCGACGCAGTCCGCGCGGGTGTTCGCGACCCACTCGAACTTCAGCCCACGACGCAGGATCTCGTCGCACATCTCGTGGATGCGCTTCTTGCGCAGCGTCAGGATCTCGTCGACGAACAGGATCACTCCCGGGTCGTACGTCTTGATGATGTGCTCGAGCTCATCGACGATCGCCTCGGTCGAGCGCACGCGGAAGCCGCGACCCGTCAGCTCCTTCTGGCAGAAGATGCATTTGAAGGGGCAGCCGCGCGTGGTGAAGATGTACACCAGGTGCTCGGGGTTGTTCTTGAAGTACGAGTCCATCGGCAACAGGTGCCGAGCGGGAATCGGTAGCTCGTCGAGCTTCTTGATCAGGGGCGGCGCGGGGTTGTCGACCCACAGCTCGCCCTCGCGCATCGACGCGAGGCCCTCGATGCCCTGCAGGGCGTCGTCGTCGCCTCCCTCGATAGCCTTCAACAGCTGCGGGAACGTGTATTCCGCTTCGCCCTTGAGGACGTAGTCGAAGTGCCCGCTGTCGAGGAAGACCCCCTGGTCGACCGAAGCGTGCGGGCCCCCCATGATCGTGATCTTGCCCTGCTCCTTGGCGTACTTCGCCCACGCGATCGCGCGCCGGATGTTCGGCGTCAGCGCGCTGAACCCGATGACATCGTTGCGCTCGATCGCCGCCTTCATGTCCTGATCGGTCCCGACGCGCTCGTCGTGGAGCTGGATCGGGATCTGCTCACGCTCGAGCATCGCGCCCATGTAGGCGATGCCGAGGATCATCGAGAGCGGATCCTCTTGGACGTGAGGCTTGACGTAGGTGAGAAGAGTCTTGCGCATCGAGGATGTCGTGTCAGGTTGCGGGCATTACGGGCAGCCCCGGACGTCGAGCGGGCAGCACGGTACGGGAAGCGTGACCCGCGCTGCGCCCCACGGACGGGCCTACGACACTTAGCGTATGAACTCTACCGTTGGCGTGAGGTTCAGGCAACGCGTTTCGGGCGGCCAGTTTGTAGCAAGTCGGCTTCAAGCGACTCTCAAGTTGCCTTCATCTCGATGGAACCAGCGGAATCTCTCGCCGCTCCATACTCCTCGAGGCACTCGGAGGTCAGACGATCGATCGTAAACCGCTGCTGCATCAGCTCATAGCCCCGCTCTCCCATCTCGAGACGCAGGGCGGGATCGCGCAGGAGACACGCGAGCCGCTCGGTGAAGCTGTCCAGATCGAAAGGGTTGGCGATGAAGCCGCTGACCCCGTCCTCGATGACCTCTTTCGAGCCACCGAAGCTGGTGGCCACCACGGGCTTGCGATGCTCCATCGCCTCGAGGTTCACGAGCCCGAACGTGTCGAAGCAGATCGAGGGCGTCGCGAAGACGTCCGTCGCGGCGTAGGCGCAGGCGAGGTCGTCGCCCGAGAGGTAGTCGGTCGGCACGACGTGCTCGGCGACACCCAGCGCCCGCGCCTGGGCCGCGAACTCGCCGTCGTAGATCGCGCGCTTGCCCATGACGAGCAAGCGCACGTCGGGGAACTCGGGCGCGAGGCGGGCGAGCATCTCCAGGAGCTTGCCGACGCCCTTCTGCTCGTGCAGCCGCCCGCCGATCGCGATGACGCGCTTGCCGGTCAGGCCGAAGCGCTCGCGAAATGCGTCGACGGCCTCGGACGCGGGCGGCTCCTTGGGCTCGATCGCGTTGTGCAGCGTGCGGTCGACGCGGATCCCGTTGGCGCGAATGATCTCCCCCAGCGCGTCCGAGACGACCGTGAAGCGATGGACGTCGCGCTCGAGCACTTCGCGGATGCGCTGGTTGCGGCCGGGACGGAAGCGGAAGCGCTGGCACGGGATGCACTTCGACGGGCGCGCGGTGTAGTCCTCGAGCATGCCCTTGTGCTTCTCACCGCCGTGGAAGCACGTCAGCTTCTGGTAGCAGAACACCATCACGTCGTGCGCCGTGAACACGACGCCCGCACCCGCGGCACGCGCCTGGGTCAGCGCGTCGTAGCCGATGTGGGTGTGCACGAGATGGGCGTGGACCACGTCGGGACGCCACTCGGCGAGGACCGCGTCGAGCGGGCGCGTGATCGCGGGGTTCTTGAGCGAGACCCATCCGCGCCAGCGCACGTTGTAGTCGGAGTGGATGCGGAAGACGGGCGTGCCCTCGACCTCGGTCGGGAACGCGTCCTGGGGGTCGCGCACGGTCGAGAGGACGGCCGCCTGGTGCCCGCGCGCGCGCAATGCCGCCGCGACGCGGAACGTCTGCCGGACCGAAGAGCCGACTCCCGGGTCATGGATCTCCGAGAAGAACAGGACGCGCATCAGCCGAGCACCTCGGAGTAGATCTCGAGGACGCGGCGCGCATTGTCGTCCCAGTTGGACGCCCGCGCGTAGTCCCGCCCCGCGGCGCCCATCGAAGCGCGCAGAGCGTCGTCCGCGATCAGCTTGCGCAGCCCGGCCTCGACGGAGTCCGCGTCTTGGCGGACCAGAATTCCCGTCTCGCCGTCCACGATCGCGTCCTCGGCTCCGCAGTCGAGCGTGCCGAGCGCCGGCGTGCCCGCCGCCGACGCTTCGAGATACACGATCCCGAAGCCCTCGAACCCGCCGTCGGACGCGGTGACCGGCGTGTGCACGAACACGTCGGCGCGCTGCAGGAGGTCGATCTTCTCGTCCTCGGACAGGTTGCCGACGAGGTGCAGTCGATCGCCGACGCCCGCCTCCTCGGCCATGCGCACGAGGCTCGCCTCGTACGCGTCGCCCGAGCGCTTGCCGACAAGAAAGTGATGCAGGTCGGCCTGGTCGCGCGCGACGCGCACCCAAGCCTCGAGTGCGAGGTGGTGCCCCTTGCGCTCCTTGATCTCGCCGATGCCCAGCGTGAAGCGCACGTCGTGCCACGCGCGGTGGCCGATCGAACGCGGTTCGACGTAGTGCTCGGCCGAGACGGCGTTCGGAATGACGACGACGTTCTCGGGCGCGAGCTCGGCTGGCGGGACGATGCCGAGCAAGCGGCGGCGCGTGTAGCGGCTGACCGAGATCATCTTGGCGAAGCCCGCGTAGGTCTCGCGCGCCCGCGCGCCGTGCCGCTCGGAGAGAACGGGCTGGATCGTGTAGGTGCCGTGCGCGGTCGCGACGCACGGCACGCCGGCCAGGCGCGCCGCGCGCAGTGCGACGAGGCTGTGCGGGTAGTCCTTGATCGCATGCACGAGCTGCGCCTTGCGCGCCGCGCGCCAGGTCTTGAACGTCCCGATCCAGTACCAGGCCCAGAACCGCACCGGCGACATGTAGAAGAAGTAGTCCGGCGGCAGCGCGACTTCGACCTTCCAGTGCGCGGGCACCTGGCTCGAGGTCGGGCGGTGCTTGCGCGCCAGCAGGACGTGCACCTCCAGGCCGGGCGAGGCGGCCTCGAGCCCCGCAATGAGGCGCATCGCGTAGCGGCCGACCCCGTCGAGATCGGAGAGCGAGTCGGTCAAAAAGAGCACCCTCACACCACCACCCCACTGCGCTCCGACATCCACGCGAGGAGCCGCCGCGCCCGCGCATCCCAGGTGTGCTCGCCCGCGCGACCGCGCAGGGCGCGTCTGGCCGCCGCGCGCCGCGCGTCGTCCGCGAGGAGCGTCTCGATGCCCGCCGCCAGCGCGGCGGGGTCCTCGGGCTCGACGAACACCGCCTCGCCCTTGCGCAGGATCTCGCGCAGGCTCGGCAGGTCGCTCGCGACGAGCGGCAGGCCCGCCGCCATCGCCTCGAAGGCCTTGAGCGGTGAGGTGTAGCGCGCGCTGATCGCGGGCCGCGCGCGGTTCGGTACGACGCCCACGTCGGCCGCGGCGAGGTACAGCGGGACGTCCGCCGGTGGCCGGAAGCCGTCGATGCGCACGTTCGCGAGCCCCTCCGCGCGCGCGCGCAAGCGCGCGACGTCGGCGTCCATGCCGCCGGCGATGACGACGGTCACCTCCGGGAGCAGCCGCGCGGCGTCGACGAGCACGTCGACGCCCTTCCACTCGAGCAGTCCGCCGGTGTACACCACGACGCGGGCCTCGCTCGAAAGCTCGAGCCGGCGCCGAGCGGCGTCGCGCCCGGGCAGGTCGTCGAAGCGGCCAGGGTCGTACGCGTCGTGCTCGACGCGCACGCTCGCCGCGTCGACGCCGAGCCCGACGAGGTCGTCGCGCACGCCACCGGAGATCGCGACGACACCGGCCGCGCCCGCGGCGGCCTCGCGCAGCCAGCGCCGGCGCAGGTCGCCGCCGGGCACGCGGTGGATCTCGAGGAAGAGCCGCTCCGCACCCGCGCGCGCGAGCCGGTGAGCCGTCTCGATCTCGCGCGACAGGACGATCGCACCGGGAAAGGAGCGCTGGACCGTGCGTGCCGCCGCGCGTGAGAACGACAGCTCCTGCATGCGCGCCGGCAGGTACTGCAGCTTGCGCGGAACGGCGTCGATCCAGTCGACGCATCCGACGGCGCGCGCTTGGGGCCGCGGCCCCGCGGTCACTCCGTAGTGGTCCCACAGGGCGTTCACGTCTTCGACCGCGGGCGTGTCGCGCCTGCGCGCGTACAGCAGGGTCGTCTCGAGTCCCGCGCGCGCGAAGCTCGCGGCCGCGTGCGCGACCTGCAGGGACTGGGCGCGCTGGGAAGGCATGCGGGCGTTCGCGACGAGGACCAGACGGCGCGCGGTCATCCGCCTCCGGTCCCTCGGCGCTTCTTGTCCTTCTCGTCTTCCTCTTCGTCCTCGTCGACACCGACGCCGCCGCCGTAGCCGAGCCCGTGCCAGAGCTCCTCGGCCTCGAAGTCGCGCGCGGACTCGCGCAGCATGTGATCGCCGATCGGCATCGTGTCGCTCCAGGCCTTGAGCGCGTCGTACAGCTCGCGCGCGCGCTCGGGCTCGCGCTCGAACGACTCGTCGAGCTCGAGTGGGTCCTCGTCGACGCGGAAGAGTCGTGGATGTGCGGCCCAGCGCTCGGTCTTGCGCTGCTCAGGCGTCGCCGAGAGCATACGCTCCCAGCCGCCGTCCTCGACCAGCTCCTTGCGCACGATCAGCTTCCAGTCGCCACCCTGGATCGAGCGGAAGCGGTTGTTCTCGGCGAACGAGAAGGGCCGCGCCCTCTCGACCTCCCGACGCACGAGCGGCAGAAGGCTCACCCCGTCGACGATCGCGCGCTCGGCCTCGATCGCCTGATCGACCGGCGGCTCGAGCCCCATCAGCTCGCACAACGTGGGCACGAGGTCGATCGAATCGACGCGCGCCTCGACGTGCTCGCCCTGCGGCAGACCGCGCGGCCAGCGAATGACCAGGGGGATGCGCAGGTTGTCCTGGTACATGTTGTTGTGCTCCCACAGGCCGTGCTCGCCGAGCGACTCGCCGTGGTCGGAGGTCACGACGACGATCGTGTCGGACAGCACGCCTTGCGCCTCGAGCTCATCGATCACCTGACCGATCATCGCGTCGGCCTGGCTGACGCCGCCGTAGTACAACGCCTGGATCTGGCGGATGTCGGCTGCGGACGGGTCGTAATCACCGGACTCGATCAGGTAGCGGCTCTCGGCGTAGAACGCGCTGACGGGCCCGTCGTAGTCGGGGTCGGTGTACTTGTCGCGGAACGCGTCGGGCGGGTCGTAGGGCGTGTGCGTCGAGTAGTAGTGGACCATCGACACGAACCGGCGCTTCGCGTTCTCCTCGAGCCAGGAGACCGCCGTCGAAGCGACGATGCCGTTGTCAAAGCGCTGAGTGAGCTTGTTCTTGACGAGCCACGGCAGGAGCCCAGACCGGAAGCGGCTCCAGCGGCTGTGCACGTCGACGAGTTCGTGCCCGACGAGCGCCTCGAAGTAGAGATCGAAGCCGCGCAACAGACCCGAACCGTGCGACAGCGTGCCGGTCATGAAGGCCGCGCCGACGTAGTCCCCCTCGCGCAGCTGCACGCCGTCCTTGCGCGTCGCACCCTGCAGGTAGAACGGCAGGGTGACGTTCGGCCGCATCGAATAGCCCGGCGCCATCTTCACGAGCCCGTGTCGACGCGGGTACTTGCCTGTGAGCAGCGAGCCAAAGCTCGTCCACGTGAACGGAGCCTGCACGAACGCGTTGTCGAAGACGACGCCCTCGTCGGCCAGGCGATCGATCACCGGCGTCTCGATCTCCTCGTTGCCGTAGCACCCCAGGACATCCTGGCGCAGGGCGTCGACGACGAAGATCAGGACGTTCGGCAGGTCGCGAGTGCGCTCGTTCTTGCGCCCGCGGTCGCTGCTGCCGCGCCCGTCGACGATCAGGTAGATCCCGCCGACCAAGAACGCGGCGAGGATCAGGAGTGGCGTCGCGAGGCGCCAGCCGCGCGGCACCCGAGGGCGCAGGCGCGGCACGCGCGAGCCGAGCCACAGCCCGACGACCCCGATCCCGAGCGCGGCCGCGAGCCGCCGCGGGTCGGTCGACGACAGACCGGGGAACACGACCGGCCGCGTCCACCAGAAGATCTCGAGCGCGATCCAGCCCCCCATCCCGAGGCCGACGAGCCACGTGTAGCGGCCGGTCAGCGTGCGTCGCGCGAGCCACTTGTGCATCACGAGCCCCACGAGACCGAGGCACGCGATCGCGAACGCCGCGTACAACAGGATCGCCGCGGCGACGCAGCCGAACAGCCCCGGAAGGTCGCCCATGTGGGGCGCCCCGTGGGTCAATGCGGACCGCAGGCCCTCGGCGTTCCAGCGCGTCAAGAACAGCGACGAATCGATACCCTGGAGCCGCACGAGCCCGTCGAACAGGCCCGCGACGAAGCCGACGAACGCCCCCGCGTTGACGGCGGCGCGGACGGTCGTGGCGAGGCCCGGGGCAGCTCCGGAGGCTGCGGCGGGGCCGGATTCGGAGGGGCTCATCGAGGTTGGGGCGCGGTGGATGTGCGGCCAAGCCTACCCCTCGGAGGGCGGGAGGCCACTATCTCTTCGCCGCGCGGCGCAGCAGTTCGTGGTCGATCGCACGCGCCTCGTGCCCGTCGCGCCCCCGCGTCGTGCGGGCCGCGACGAGCGCGTTGAGGATCGACTCCTCGGTCGCCTCGACGACGGCGCGGAAGAGCGGGGTCATCGAACCGTTGGCCAGGACCGTCATCGTGCGGGTCTGCGCGCCCGGCTCGATCAGGTTGCCGGGATACGTCGAGAAGGCGATCACGTAGTCGCCCGACCCGTTCGACATCACCGACCCCGTCCGCCCCAGCCCCAGGAGCGCGCGCTTGGCGAGCCGGCGGAGGTTGCGCGCGTCGAGCGGGGCGTCGGTCGCGACGACGATCATGCACGAGCCGTCCTCGCTCTCGCCGTTCTCCTCGGCGAGCGGCCGCGGCGGGAACGGCCGACCGTCGACGCGCAGCCTCCCGCCGAAGTTGGTCTGCACCAGCACCCCCACCGTCCAGCGGCCCGCGACGCGCGACGACGTCCCGATCCCGCCCTTGTAGCCGAAGCAGCACGTCCCCGTCCCCGCGCCGACCGCGCCCTCGACGACCGGGCCGCGCGCGGCGCAATCCCACGCGGCGTCGACGTGCACGGCGCGCACGTGCAGGCCGCGGATGTCGTTCAGCCAGCCGTCGTTCGTCTCACCGACGACGACGTTGACCGAGCGCACCTCCTCGTTGCCGGGAAGCCGCAGGTTGCGTGCGACCATGGCCTCGAGCGTCGCGCCGACCGACAGCGTGTTCGTCAGCGCGATCGGCGACTCGATCTCGCCGAGCTCCTGGACCTGGGTGAACCCCGCGGCCTTGCCATAGCCGTTGCCGGTGTAGACGGCGGCAGGAACCTTGCGCAGGTAGGTGTTCTCGCCGGCGCGCGGGACGATGACGGTCACGCCTGTGCGTACGTCCTCGCCGCGCACGATCGTCGCGTGGCCGACGGCGACGCCGCCGACGTCGGTGATCGCGTTCAACGGACCCGGCGCGAGGACGCCGACGACGAGGCCCAGGTCGCGCGCACGCAGCGCGGCGTTCACCGGCGGGGAGACGGGCTCCTGCACGAAGACGGCGAGGGCGAGAGACCACAGCATGCCCGCCATCGTACCGCCGCACTCGCAAGACCTAGTGGTGTGATGCAGACAGTTGCGGTCTTATCCCGAGTTCGCGTGTGCGTGCCACAAGGCGCGGCGACGACGCAACTTCGCTGCCAATACGGTGATACTGGGATTGGTCGCAGGAGCCGCAACGCCGTGGCGCGTGCA
>JAAELL010000071.1 GCA_024226735.1 bacterium
GACACTCACCATGACACGAGTCGCGAAGACTCTCGGCGCGAGCTTGGCGCTGGCGTTCGGGGGCCTGCCTGCCTTCGGACAAGATCTCACCAACCAGGACGAATGTTCCCAGGCCCAGCTCGACGTCCGCACGGGCGACGGCTCCTGGGACTGGGACAACGACGGCGCGACGACCGGCGCCGAAGGCCAGGCTGAAGGCAACTGCTACGCGTTCGGCTTATACGAGGTTCAGAGCGACATCTGGTTCGTCTGGGAAGCGACCGTCGACGGCTCGGTCGTGATCAGCACCTGCCCGTCCACGGGCGGCAACACCGACACGAAGATCGCGGCCTATCCCGGCGATTGCTGTCCCGAGGACGGCGACTCTCTCGCCTGCAACGACGACTCCTGCAGTCTTCTCTCCGACATCAGCTTCTCGGTCGCCTGCGGCGAGTCGTACATGATCCAGCTCGGCAGCTTCCCCGGCAGCGGCGACGGAACCGCGACGGTCGAGGCGACACAGGCCGGTACGCCGTGCGGTCCGACTGAGTGGACACAGTCACTCGACAACTCGACGATCGCCGACACCACGGGCATCGCATGCCCCGAAGCGGACACGCAGTGGTGGCGCCTGTATGACCCGGTGACCCAGGGAGTCAGCGGTGACTTCGAGATCACCGAAGTGCGGTTCGGCCTCGAAGCGGCCGACGCGCAAACTCTCACGGTTCGCGTTCGCGACGGAAGCGGCTTTCCCATCATCGCGAACATGCCCGTGCTGGACTCGGTCGACATCGCCATCGGAGCCGTCGTGTTGGCGGACCAGGCCTTCTTCTCGGTCTCGGTCTCGACGGGAACGATCGCGGCCGGAACGCCGATTGCGCTCGAGCTGTCCGCCCCCGGTGGTGGGGCCCGGTGCTTCATCGGGGCCAACAGCCTCGGTCAGACGGGGCCGAGTTACATCAGTACCGTGACTTGCGGGATCCCTGAACCGACCGACCTCGCAGCGGTCGGCTTCCCCGATTCGCACCAGATCCTCGACTGCACCGCCTCGACGGCGCCGCCCGTCGACGACTCGATCGGCTGCAACTACTGCATCGCGGAGGTGAACTCGACCGGCTCGGCGGGCGTGATGTCGGCCAACGGCAGCGTCCTGTTGGCGGACAACGACGTCACGCTGACGGCGAGCAATCTGCCGCCGAACGAGAACGGCTACTTCCTCGCCGGTCCGGGCCAGGGCATGATCTCACCCGGCGCCAGCCTGGGCAACTTCTGCCTGGCGGGCGGCAACCCCGAGCACCTCGGCCGCTACGACGGCGACGTGTTCGACTCGGGCGCGGCGGGCATGGGCTCGCTGACGATCGACGTGGACGCGGTCCCGATCGCGGGCGGTATCGACCCGCAGGGCCCGTTCGTGCGCACGCTGCTTCCCGGCGAGACCTGGAACTTCCAGTGCTGGTTCCGCGACGGCGAGCCGAACAACTTCACCGACGCGATCGCGATCCTGTTCCAGTAGGCGCGAAACGATCGGCACTCGAGTGTCGAGAACGGCTGGCCAGGGATCCTTCGGGACCCTGGCCAGCTTCAATTTGGGGGCCCGGCTTCCCGCGTTTTCGTGGGGTAGGCTCTCGGTGACCGCAAGGCCTCGTTGATCGAGAGCATCGGTGTCGCCCTTTGGCACCTCTCCCCGCCGGCCCGGTCCGGATCGACGTGGTCGTCGTAGTCGGTCGTGACGACTCGGACCGTGTGGGCGTTGGTGCGCAGCTCCGAACACGTAGCCGGATCGCCCAGGCCGAAGCCGTCCATGTCGGCCTCGACCCCGGCCAGCACGTAGCGCGGCCGGTTCGGGATCGGCGGAAGGCCGATCGTCGCGGAGGTCTGCTTGGCGAAGTGGACGTAGAAGGGGCCGCTCGCGTCGATCACATGGATGAAGTCCTCCCTGAGCTCGACGTCGCTCGTGCCGGACCCGAAGGCCGTCAGGGAGACGTCGTACGCTCCCGGCGTGGCGTAGGTATGCGTCGGATGGACGGCGGTCGAGGTCTCTCCGTCACCGAACCGCCACAAGTACGTTTGGGCCCCCGTGGAACGGTTGGTGAAGCGTGTCTCGTGACCCGTCAGGGCGAAGCGCTGGTTCACCCCGAAGTTGGCGGTCGGCGGCGGCGCGCTCACCGTGATGTAGTCCGCAAGGGTCAGCGCATCCGTTCCGCCCGGCCCGGTGACGGTGAGCTTGACGGAGTAGACTCCGGCCGTCGCGTAGGTGTAGGTGGGGGTCGGGGCCGTCGACGTGCCGCTGCCGGGATTGCCCTCGTCGAAGGTCCATTCCCAGTCGGTGATCGGGCCGGTCGAGCCGCTGCTGCCGAACTGCACGGTCAACGGCGCGGACCCGGCGGTCGGCGCACCCGTGAAGCCCGCGGAGGGGGGCGCGTGAGCAACGGCGATGTAGTTCGCGCGGGTGAGCGTATCGCTGCCGCCCGGCCCCGTGGTCGTCAGCGAGACGGTGTACGTTCCCCCGGTGAAGTAGGTGTGCGTTGGGCTCGCGATCGTCGACGTCGTCCCGTCGCCGAAGTTCCATTCCCAGTCGGTGATCGAGCCGGTCGAGCCGCTGCTGTCGAACTGCACGGCAAGCGGCGCGGTGCCCGTGGTCGGGCTGCCGACAAAGCCTGCGGTCGGCGGTTCCGGATCGACGGTGATCGTGCACGAGAACAGGATTCCGGTGACGGAGTGCCCGATGTCGCGTTGGTACAGGTAGAGATGATTCAGACCCGGTACGAGCGGGCAGCCCGACTGCATGGCGGTCGTGGCGCCCGTTCCGGCCGTCGTGTTCGGCGAGACGCGCGCCTTCCAGTCGTGGCATCGCGACGGCGCCACGAGCAACTTCTCGAACGCGACGCGTGTGACGTTCTTCTGATCGGGATGTCGCGCGGGGCAATGCCGGGTCAGGCGTTGAGATCCGCGTGCGGAGGGACGTTGGCGCCAGGACCGAACCGGGCACCAACGCCCCTCCTCGTCTTCACCGCGGACCAGCTCCCCCGAGGGACGGCCCCCCGGCGCTCAGGGCTCCGTCCACAGGAACCACTGCCGGAACGCGACGAAGTCCGCGAGGTTCACCTGCCCGTCCGGTGTGCCGTCGGGGTTGCCGGCCATGTCCGCGTACACCGACAGTGGCTGCCAGGGTTGGCCGTAGAGGGAAGTGAAGACCGCGAAGTCACTCAGGGCCACGTCGTACGGGTCGCCGACGATGTGCGAGAGTCGGGCGCAGATCGGAATGGCGAGCCCGGGCTCGCCCAGGTCCTCTCCGCCCGCCGTCACGTGGCCGATGCGGTAGTAGTTGAAGAGCGTCGGTGCGTTCGGAAGTCCGTGCTGGTCGCGGAAGGATGTCACGTTTGTCGTCGTTCCGACGAGCGTGTACGGCCCCTGCGCGGCCGCCGCCCGGTACACGTTGTACACCGCCCCGAAGGAGATGCCCGGTGGGGCATTCCAGGTGAGGTCCGTGTACCCGTTGACCGCGTCGACGGTCTTCAGGGCCGGCCCGATCGGGCGCCACTCGAAGGCACCCAGGTCGACCCAGGTCGGATCCCCAGTTCCCGTGTCAGCGGTCGCTGGGTCGTCGAAGCGCGCCCGTGCCTCGAGATCGGTTTGGAATGCCGCGTCGCCGTCCGCGGCGTCGATGCAGGGGGAGCCGGAAGTCAGCTTGTAGTCGCCGAACGCGCCCTCGAACTGCGGATCGGCGTCGATGACACCGTCCCCCAGTCCGGCGCCGCCCTCGACGTCCGAGTAGCGCACGTCGAGGACTCCCGCCCCTCCGCCCACGAACAGCGCGTCCGGGGTGCTGCCCCAGAGGATCGAGTTCCGCACGAGCAAGGACCCCGATGCGAAGTGAATGTCGCCGCCGGTGCCGAACGCCTGATTGTCTGCCAGGGTCACGTTCCAAAGGCTCGATTGCCGTGACTGGGCAGCCAGATACAGCGCACCGCCGAGCTCGCCATGGTTGTTCTCGCAAAGACTGTCGAAGAGTCCGATGAAGCCCTCCGCGTGGACGGCGCCGCCGCTCGTGGCGCCATCGTTCCAGCGAAAGATGCAGCGGACCAGGTCGACGGGCTGGTCGTTCCAGAGTCCGCCGCCCTCCCCGGCGAGGTTGTACCTGAACTCGAGATCGCGGAAGCGGTACCGGTCGAGGCTCGTTGGCCCCGTCACGCACACGCCCGCGCCCACCGGCGCGTTGCAGCCTTCGATCACGTTCGAGTGGAAGCGCAGGCTACGCGGAGCGTCGTTGATGTAGACCGCGCCGCCAGCGTTGGTGGCCCAGTTGTACTCGAACACATTGCCGCGCACCGTGGGGGCCGCACCACCGGATATGCGGACGCCGCCGCCGCTGGAGGCGATCCCGGCCCGCACGGTGACACCAGTCAGCACGGACCGGTAGTCCTCTCCCGTCTGGAACCGGAAGACGCCGGTCTGCTGCTGCGCGTCCACGCGCGTCCACCAGGGGCCGTTGCGCGACCGTACGGAGATCGCCTTGCCCCGAAAGTCCACGTCATGGTTCCCTGGACCAGAGTGAGTGCCGTCTTCCAGGAGCACCAGGTCGCCAGGCCCGGCCGCGTCGATCGCCTGCTGGATCGCCGGGAACTCCGCGGGTACCTCATGGATCGAGTCGAGCGAGCCGAACGTGAGGTCGACCGGATACCAACAGGACTCCCCTCCACGGGCGTCGGAGACGAGCAGGAAGCTGCGTTCGGGTGCGCTCCCGTCGTCGGTGACGTCGAAGACCGTCTGCGCGGAGGTGCCGACTCCGTCCGCACCGAAGAAGTCGCCCGCGAACGGGTCCGTGGCGTGGCTCCAGAAGTAGCGCAGCCCGTCTCCGTCCGGGTCGGTCGCCGTAGCATCCAGCTGTACGCGGACCTGGTTGCCGCCCAACGGGGTGTACTGCGCCGCTACCCCGTCGACGCGCGGCATGCCGTTGCCGTGTCCGAGGTAGCGCACCTGCACGTCCAGCTCCTGGGCCGGCGGATCGTTCTCGAGGACGGTGACTGCGATGCGTCCGCGCAGCACCACGCTGCGTCCCGGCATCAGCGCGAAGTCCTCGCTGTAGTCGGAGGGCGACTCGGGGGTCGAGTCGATCGACCTCGTCGTCGTCGAGCGGAGCCCGTTGAGCGTGGCCCCCTGCGCCACGTTGTGATGCCCACCCAGCGGCGCGTCGGACCCGAGCGGCTGGCGGTACTCGACGTAGTAGACGACCGGATCGAAGTCGAGCGTCGAGGTGTGGGGGATCTCGATGCGCAGCGCCTTCTGTCCCCCCAACGTCGAGTTCGGCGTCAGGGTCCAGCTCCCGTTCCCCTGGACGTCGACGACCTGCGCGGGGTCGAACCAGCCCAGGAGATCCTTGTGGGCGGCGTTGAAGTGGGTCGCGCCCAGATAGCGTCCACCGCCCATGACATCCGAGCGGTTGCCGTACGTCGAGATGTTGCCGGTCACGGCGTTCTCGCTCTTCGCGTGCCCGAGCCCGAAGTTGTGCCCCAGCTCGTGCAGAGTGTCCACGTGCTTGCGGGAGCTCAGGTTGAAGCCATAGACGCTCGAGGTCCTGCGGCAGATGAGCCCGACGCCGGGCACGTCATAGTCGCGGCACGAGTAGATGCCGCCGATGCCACTCGCCTGGTAGGTGTGCAGGAAGAGCAGGCGGTCGTAGTCCTCGACCGCCACGCCCGCCAGCGCGGCGGCCGTGACAGCGGCCTGTTCGCCGTTGCAATAGTCCTGGTCGGTCGTCACGACCCAGGTGGGCGCGACTTCCCAGGTGAACCAGGTCTGCTGGTAGGAGACCTCGTGGAACCAGTCGCTGAGCCCCTGGGTGAAGGTCTCGATCTGCGGGACGGTGGCCGGCTGACCGGGGTCTTGATCGTTGTCGACGAGGAGGACGAGCAGGCTCTGCGGTCCCGTGGTCGGGAGCTCGTCGCAGGGAAAGCAAGAGCAATTCCCTCCGAGCGGCACCTGGTCGGTACCGCACCAATCCGGTTCCGATACCTGCGGCGCCCCGAGGGCTGCGGCACCGGGGCTGGCCCCAACCAGCGCGAGCGTTGCAACGATTCTGTCGAGGCCATGGAGCGAAGTGAACTTCACAGGGCTTCCTCCCTTGCAAGGAGTGTCACGCCTTTCGGCGGCTAGGAGCAGAGAAGTAGAGTCTCGACCCAGCTCGAGTTCTCGGGCAGCGTGGCGGTGGCGGGAAGATTCGGTGGTGGGGCAGCACACGCACCAGGGGCGAGCTCCGCGGGAGAGAGTCCACCGAGCTCGTTTCATCACGGTTTTCGTGCACGAATCGATCGGACGCACCGCAGTTGCCGACCGGTGCCGTCTGAACCTCCGTTGATCCCCCGGTGCTGGTCAGCCGGGGGACTGCCCCCTGACCTCGACGCGATCCAAGTGGAGTTGCCGCGCGAGCGCAGTCCCCCTCCGCCATTCCTCCGCCGCCGCGCGGACGTCGACTGCCGCCTGGGCGAGATCATCACGGCCTCTGTCCCCATCCGCGCGCCGCAGGTCGGCAAGCGTCGAGTCGAGCCCGTCGCCCATGCGTTTCCACATCGCGCCGATCGAATCGAAGGGCACCGCGAGCCCGTCGCTCCGCGTCGCGAGGGCCGCCGCGTTCCTAGCCAGCGACGGCAACACGCCCAACTCCGTATCGACATCTCCGATCTCCTCGCTCACGCGCTTCATCTCTTCGCGCACGCTCTCGAGCTGGGCACTGTCGAAGACTCGGCTGTCCGCGAAGAAGCTCGTCGCGGACGCAGCCACCAGGCCCGCCGCGGCCCTGCCCCGCGGCCCGCGGACGACACCGGCCACGATCCTCACGACGGTGAAGACGATCTTCTGATCCCAGCGACCGATCGTCCCCAGCGTCATCCGCTCACTCATCGCATCGGCGAGCTCCTGCAACGAGTCGTTGACGGCCGTCAGGCGAGCGATGTCGCCCTGTGCACCGTCCTGTCCCGCGGTTGCAATCCTCGTACTGACCTTCCCCGCTCGACCGCACGCAGCAGCGTCGCCTTCGATGGCCCATCGGGAACGCGCTTCCGCGAGAGGTCGATGTCCAGCGCACGGAAACAGGCGAACAGGATTCTCGCGATTGCCCGGAGCTTCGCGACCTGCCCTCTGAGCCGAAGGACTTCGGCTCGGAGTGCCTGATCGCTCATCGAGAGAACGTCTACCGTGACCGTGGGACGACTCGGTCCGTTGAGCCAACCGGTGGCAGTCGTTCGGGGGACGCCGATGCAAGTGGCGAGGGATATGTCGCGAGTTCGCTGAACGAGTTCGCGGAGTCGGTGGTCGTAGGTCTTCAGAGAACGGGGCATCCCGCCATCATCCGCGATTCCCACCGACTCGGGCTTGACGGCCGCACTCCTCGCGTGCATCCGACGAGAACTCGTTCATCAGCGTGCAGAATGTCCGCGTTGGTAGCACGGCTGGGAGGCGCGCAAGGATCTCGACGAAACTCTGAGCTCGACCGTCAGTTGGTATTTGGATAACCAGGACTGGCTGGCGCAGGCGCAAGAACGGCTCGAGAGCCTCAGTCAGACGTCAGACTGACCGGAGCGTCACAGCAAGGGCTCCGCGCGCGGCTCACCGGCAGGCACGACCTCGGTCAGGACACGCCTGCTCCGCGTCACCGTGAATCGGTTTTCGAGTCCGCTGCGCCGCACTCGGTCGATCCACTCACCCGCACGCTCGGTGCTCAGGCCGCCGGCGACGAGCGCGTCGTGCACCAGCGCGTACTCTTGCATCAAGTTCGTGGCGAAAACGGCGGGGTCGTCCGAGCCGATGCACACGGCGAGCGAGGGCTCGGGAGCTTCCTGGCGGGGCGGCCGCAACAACCAGAAGGGATGTCGATCGAGATCCGCAAGGTTCCCGACAAGTAGGTTGGACGAGGGATTCATCTCGACCGCAATGCCGCGTGCGCCAATCGAGCGACGCAGGGACTTCTGTAGCGCAGCCAAGCGCGGCCCATCATCTCCGGGGTTGACGATCTCGGTCACTCCCCCGCGCTCGAAGACATCGGACCTGGTAAGGTAGGCATGCATCAGCACCGCCGAGGTTTCCTTGCAGCCCTCGAGCACGGACACCGAGCCGTCCGGAAACCCCGCCAGGCGCAACCAGCGCGGGGAATACAGCATTTCGACGAAGCGCACGAAGTCGCGCACTTGAACACCGGGCGGCAAGTGGCTACCGAAAACGAGGGACGAGAGCCGTTGAATCTCGTCGGCGAGGTGCAGCGCCCGACCGCCATCGCCGGCCACATGCCCCTGAGCGGTCCATTGCCACTCCCATACGAGATCGAATAGGCGCACCTCGCGCCGCACGGTCAAGCAACCCGCCCCCCGCGCCCATCTGGAGGCGTCCAGGCCCAGCGCGAGCGCGTGCCCGAGTCGGTCGCCCTCCTTCAGGTTCAAGTAGTGGACCGTCTCGGCGATGCGTCGCAGCGCGCTCTGCAGATGGATGAAGTCCTCGCCGACGTGAACGCTCGTGCGCAGTGCGCTGCGCGCGTCCGCGCGGCCCGGGAGCCTGCGCGCCGCCGCTTCGGCGCAGCGCTTGACGTAGTCGATCAACGGACTGAGCACCCAGTTGGGCACACCGAGCTCGTCGGCCGAAACGTCCACTCCACGCAACACCTCGAGCGACCGCGGGAAGCGCCGCAGGAGCCAGCCGATGCTCAGAGCCTCGCGCCGCTTCAGTCGGTAGAAGTCGGCGAAGCGATAGCGGGATCGCCCAGGATCGGCCTCGCTGTCCAAACGACGTGCCGAGGGAGTCCCCTCCGCCGCGCCGCCGCCGCGCGACTTGGTGAAGTGCAACACGAGGCCGAACTCTGTCGGTATACGTCCAGCCGCCTTGTCCCGCGCGCGCGTGCGGTCCAGCGCGCGGTCGACCGCCCTGAGCGCGCCGAGCAGCTCCGTCCCGGATGCCACGGGCGAGGTGCGAACCTCCAATGACCGCAGGCCAGCCCCGTGCCCCGACAACCGTAGTGCGCTGGCCACGAGCAGCTCCCGTGGAAGGAACCTACGTGCCGCGGCCAGTCGCTCGTACGTCCTACGGAACATCTGCAAGCCGGGCGTGAGCGGCCGGTGCACAAAGTGCCGATAGAAGAGGCCTCGCACCCGTACCATCTGCCAGAAGAGCAACTCGAAGAAGCCGTCGCTCGGGTTGCGGCGCATGTAGCGGAGGCCCTCCCGGACGAGAAGAATCTCAGCACTCGCGCCCCCTAGCTCGAGTGTGTGCAAGTAGGGCGCGACCGGGTCGGCCAACAGCAGCTCGTCCGGGTCGCGCGGCAGCGATCGGTGGCGCCCGAGGTCGGCGATGCGTTGATACAGGGCGCACAGCTCGGGGTGTCCTCGGCGCGCCTCGACGTGCGACACCGAACCCCGCGCGAGCTCGTCGAGGGCACGCTGAAGCGCGAGCGCAGCCGACACGCCCAGTCGGGCGGAGATACTGCGCTCTTGCGCTTCGCGCAAGAAAGCGCGCAGGCCGGTGCCGCGCGAAGCAAGAAAGGCCCCGAGTACCTGGCGCCCGAGCGCCGCGCGCAGTCCCAGGGCGCCGAGGAGCTGGCCCTCGTCCAGCGCCGCACCGGGGCTAGCAAACGCTGTGAAGGGCGTGCTGTGTGCGCCTAGCGCGTGCAGCAGACCGACCCAAAGGTGCGAGAACTCGAGCGCGGCTCCAAGATGCAAGTGCAGCTCAGCGAAGCCGTGGTCCGCGAGCTGATGGCGCAGCGGGTTCGGCATTCCATCGACGCACACGGGCGGATCGCCCTCGCTGTCGACGTCGAGCGCGGCGAGCAGCAGATCGGGTGGCAACGCGAAGCTCAGCCAGCGCCACGCCCTACGCGCGAGGAGCTCGCCCGGCAGGTCCGCAGAATCCAGCGCGAGACTGTTGGTTGACGGCATCCTCGGAACCGCGACCCGACCGCGCCTTTCCAGAACGCTCGCGGCGAGCTCCACTAGAATCGAACCGAGCTTGACCCTTTCGTCAGTGCTCGGGAACCACTGCAGGTCGCGAATAGCGACGATCTGATCGATCGACAGGCCCGCACTCGCAGCGATTAGATTCGGCTCGACTGCCCGCCACACGCGCGCCGTCGGCGACATCGCGTCGCCCCGGCGCTTCGAGCGCATTCTGGCTTCCACAGCGCACAGCCCGACCTCGAGCGACGCCTCGGCGGCGAACGGGATCGCCGCGACTTCGGCGAACACATGTTCGAGCGGAATCGACTGCTCGTAGGTGGACGACACGGAATCAGGTCACTCGTCGTAGCCGAGTGGCGCGCGCGGCGGCACCGCGATGCGTGGGATCGGCGGGACACCCGGGTTGCGCTGGCACAGCGCGAGGAACGTCTCGTTCTGTTCGCCATCGGCAGGCTCGATCCCGAGATTCATGATCTCCTTGGCTCGCTCGACATCGTCGGTGTCGAGGAAGTAGCAAACCTTGTCATCCCCCTCACCAAACGCATGGATCGGATGCTGCTGGAAGGTATCGGCCGGTATCTCGTGCTCACCCACGTGCCCCTCCTTCTCCGGACGACACATCAGGATGTGCGCAAGGTCCTCGTGGCCGTACAGCCAGAACCGCGCATACTGCCTGATGCGCCAGCGCCGAACGTGACGCACCGTGTACGAATCGCGCCAGTAGTCGCGAAGGTTCGTATTCTTCGATGCGAAGAACTTCCTTGCGATCTCCGGGTGGAGCCCGGCTTCCGGCGTCAAGAGACACGCTAGATTCGTCAGCCAGATGCGCTTGCTAGCAAGCTCGACACTACCTTGGAGAGACTCGTCGTTGCATGACTTAGCTAGTTCCTCCAACGCCTCGATGAGGTCGTCCCACTTGGAGCTCCAGTCCTCGCTGTCCACGGCGAGTAGCCAATCCGCCCACGGCTCAACTTTTGCCTTTCGGTCAAATTCGCGCGGGAGACCACGGACGAGGTCCGTGCAGGTCGAGATCCAAACGTAGGCCAAAAACTCCATCCGCTTCTTCCGGCTGCAAATCCACCTGCTCTGCACACCGAGTGCGTGGTTCCACCAGCTGCGCAGCACGCACAGCTCCCAAAACGTCTGCCAGGGTGGGGACGGCCAGGGCACCAAGAGGTCCGTCTCCATGCTGAAGTCCCAACGTGCCGCCGCCCAGACGCGTTGACTCGACTTTGGAATCAGCCGAGGCCCGACGATCCCCGTGGGAGATTTCAGCGCAAGCAGGTCGTGCAGGATGATGATGGCCGCGGTCGTGCGGTCCGAGAGGCATCTCCAGTGGCGTGGGTCCGCCCGGTCACGGGCGGTCCGGTAGCGGAAGTCGAAGTCCTTGCCCTGAAAACCCAGCATGCTGTAGCGCCTGTCCGCGCGGAGCTCGGAGATGCGTGGACCGGAACCGAGCGCAGAGACGCACTCGATGCCTTCGGTATGAAACTCCCACTGTCCCTGGAAGTCCTGGCGCACGGCATCGCTGAAGACTCTGCGCTCGATCGTCGTCAACGCCACCTCCTCCGCGACCGCGTAGTGATACGCCTCGGCCACAAGCCCGATCAGCTCTTCTGGCTTCCCCACCGCGCTCAGCCGGACGTAAAAATCGTGGACGTTCCGTGGCCCGGTGAGAAAGAAAGCCGCCCCACTGTAGGCCTCGTTGTTGCTTGCCCAACGAGCCTCGAGTGGGCCACTGATGAACAAGAAATCGGCGATCGTCTCGATTCGCTTGCGCCCTACAGCAAGCGCACCACCGCGATGCTTCCGTGCCTGAGCTCGCCCGTCCTTGCGGTACGTGATCGTCTTGAACTTGGCCGGCAACTCCCTCAGCAGTTGCTTGAGCGGCTCTCCCTGAGGGCGTGAGGACGGCGTGTAGGCCAGGGCCTCGGCGAGGCTCATGGGCTCGAGCGGTACCCGCTGAGCGGGCGGGATCAACTTGCGCAGCGCGTAGGCGCCGATGCTCTGGGCGCGTGCCGCGTCGTCCTTCGGCAGCGCGACGTCACCCCGGCCGGCCGAACCCGATACGAGCGTGATCTCACCCAAGATCTTCTGGCGAAACATGTGCTCGGCCACTTCGAGGTCCCCGACGACGAGAAGTAGCAGGCGGGGGCTCTTAATCAAGCGCACCAAGTGCATCAGCTCGAGGCAACGACCTGGATTGAGGTCGAAGTCGTCGACCGGCAGAAGGAACAGCGGGTTGTCGTAGCCCGACCAGTTGCCAAGCAGCGCCAAACGCTCCAGGACGTCATTCAGGCGACGGTTCAGGTCGAGCCGAACAACCTCGGCGTCGTTCTCCTCGGCGGCGTACGCGAGCGGATCGAGCGCCCCCGCACGGCTCTTGAGGTTCCCCTCCCACGCCAAGGACACCTCGCGTTTGAGTTGAGCGAGGTCCGCCAGCGGATTGGCATCTCCCGCGCTGAAGACGTCCCACGGTGGTTGTTGCGCTTCATCTCTGGACTCCTCCGGGGACAGCCCGAGGGCGGACGTACGCACGGCACGCTCGATGCGAGTGAGGATCGCGGCGAGGAGGTTGGTCGACTTGGGCAACGGCTCCATGTCGAGCGTGTGCAGCCAAACGACGCGGCTGGGGAGCGATCTCTTGCCGAACTCCTTGATGATTTTTCGGGCCCGTTTTCTCTTCTTCTTCTTCTTGGCGACGCACTTCGGCCAGCTGCGCGCCTTGCTCCACAGATCCCGGTCGATAAAGAGCCGCATCAGCGAGAGCTGAAGGGACGTCTTGCCGCTCCCGCGGCGGCCATCCACGAATACGATCTGGCTCGAGCGGCCGGCATCCAACTGCTCCGGTTCGAAGTAGTTGCGCTGTGGTAGCTCGCTCTTGAGGCGGCGAACGGCTACGAGGATTCGGTCGACCACGTTGAAGAGTGCCATCTGTTGACACCCCTTGAGGTTCGCGAAGTCAAAGGGACGAGCCTCGGGCTGCTCGAACGAGTCCTTGCGCATATTGATTACCTCCTCCGCACTGCGTCTCGTAGACGCGCGAGCCGAACCGCTACGGTGGAGCCGTACGCAAATGCGGGTGGAGCGAACGAAATGACGCCTCCCCAAGCGCCCGACCGTAGTCGCATTATTCTAGCCGCGAGCGCACGCCCTGTCGCCAAGAACGAACGACCACGCGCGACTAGAAAATGGGTCGATACTAGAACGGGTCGATGCTGAGCGGGATGCTGCTAAGCACGCCTGTGCTGGAGGTCCCAGTTCGAGACATCCGCCGCCCTGAGGATGTCCTCGGGCGCGAGCACTTCATCTTCCCGAGCCTTCTGCACTCGACGCCGCACGAGCTCGTCGACTCCGCGCCAGAGCGCCTCGCCGATCGACGTCTCTTGCGAGCGTTCAGCCCGGTCATAGACCAAGTCGATCAAGTTGCTGTTGCGATGAGAGATGATGCCCAGCGCTTCTTTTTCAAACTGTTCGTTCGTGCCGTTCGGAAGCCGCTGACAGCGCTTGTACAAGTCGAGAACCGCCATCGTCCACCCCCCCCCACTGGCCGCCTCGTCGGGCCACGCAACGGCTCCCCTCTCGAAAATGGAGCTCAGCGAGCGATGCCGGTCAGCGAGCGCCAGGAAGTTGTTCGCCCCGCCGCAGAAGATGCGCACGCCGTGGTTCAGCAGTGCGTCCACATGCTCGTGCAAGACGTCGTCGCCCAGGCCATTGTTGATCCAAACGTCGTACTCGTCCGTGAGGTTCTTGCGATAGAAGTCCGCGTTGGTAGCGCTGACCGCGCGGATCCCCTTGCTGCCGCAATCGCGAACGAGATCCGGGACGGGATCGAACGCGGAGATGTTCGTCGGCGGGACCCCAAAGTCTCGAATCAGGGCCTCGATGACCTCACGACTCACGCCGCCCAAAGCCTCAACCAGAATGCGCAACGAGCTTGGGCTGCGGTCGGGAAAATAGCGCGCAGCGAGTCGCATGGCGCTTGTCGCGACTCCGCGGCCCGTCGGTGTCGACGAAGGGAAACTCAAGCCGCCCAGATCGGGAGGAGCACAGGAAAAATACGAGAGGCTGTGGCCGCGCCCTTGCCACGTGCGCACCATTCGATTCCAGTGCGCACCGGACAGTACGTCCGGCGAAGCCGTGTCCGGACGGATGACATTCTCGGGCGGGAAACGGCCGGCTACCCCTTGGGTGCGCAGTCGTTCGGTCTTCTGCGCGTTTAGAAACTGGATCCCCTGCGGGATCGCCAGAGCGCCGAGCGCGACCACCGTGAGATCGCTCAGGCCATCGATACGGCGGCCGTTCTCGTCGACGATGATCCACTCGCCCTTCTTGCCTCCGTGCAGTGCTGGAAGGTCGGGAAAAATGACGACCGACTTGCGCAACATGGCCCGCGCGAGGTCTCGGCTGCGGTCCAGCACGTGTGCGAGGTCCACCTGGTCCCGCCGGTAACAGTCGCCGCCGATCGAGACGGTCAGCGGATCGAGCGGGCCGCGATTCGCATGCGCGACGGCGTAGCAGAGATACGCCTCGCGCTTTGCGACGAGCTCGTGCAACTCTGCCGCGGCGCCCTCGCGCACCTTTTCCAAGTCGCGACTGCTCTCCTCGCTGACAGCGGCGATGTCGTGCGTCGCGGCGCGAACGAGTTCCTCGCCGATCCGCGCGGCGAGCAACGTCACGCTGAAGAGGCCGTGCTCCTTGCGGTACTCCGCGAGCGCGTCGCAGTACTGGATCTCTCGAAGTGGCGCGCGCCCGGCGTCTTCGGCGGCAAGGACCTTGTCACCGTCGTCAGCGGTTGTCCGCAGGATGACTGGCCCACGGCCTGAGCCGCAGGCAATGCGCGCGAGGGAGTTGAGGCCGCAGTCAGCGGGCATGGGTTTGGAGCGGCTGCGCTGCGGAAACGTGGCGTGCGAGCGCGCGGACGGTTCGAGCATGACGGTACTCGCGGGTGGTGACGGAAAGGTGAATCAGATCAACGCTCTTTGTCTACGGTTCTAGATTACGGTTCCAGAGTTGCTCTCCCTCTCGAAGGCGACCTTACACTATCCTCCTGCATCTCTAGTGCCGGTGCCCACTCGCGGTTGCGGTAGCGCGACGGCCGGCACTTCCAAGGTAACGAACCAGGGGCGAGGGCTCTGACGTAACTCCTGGGTCGTGCCAGGACAGCCCTACGACCGTTGGGGCAGCAGCCTACCGCCCTCGTCCGACAGGAAAGTTAGGACACTGGCCCGGAGCTTGCAGCCCCCAACAGCCACTTCGTCCACGGGCCTTGCGCGGGGGCAGTTGAACTCAGGCGCAGGGGAGATTCCACGAACCAGCACGCCATTGCCGAACGATCGAACGACGGCCCGGGGCGGCGTTGATTGCGGTCGCCCCGGGCTGGGCCTACTGTATCGATCGCGACGGCCTGGCCCTGGTGGCCCCCATGGAACGTCTTGGAGCATGCCGAACATTGACGAGGTACTCGCGGAGGAAAAGGGCCTGATCGCCGAGCGGCGCGAGGCTCTCGCGACATGCACGTGCGCGGGTCTCGAGGAGGGGCATTTCGCGATCGCCCTGTCAGGCGGTGGTATTCGGTCGGCGACGCTCAGCCTGGGCTTCGTCGAGGTCCTGAACCACTGGCGAGTGTTGGAGCAGGCGGACTATCTCTCGAGCGTTTCGGGTGGCGGCTACTTCGCCTCGTACGTCCATGCAAAGCTGCGCGCAACCGATGGCAAGTGCGAGCGCTTCGACAACCTGATGCAGGGCGCGTCGCACATGCGCGCTCACCGGCGGTATCTGGCTCCGGGGAACGGTTGGCGCCGAGCCGTGAAGCGGCTGCGCCTCTTCACGGCATTCCTCGTCAGCCTAGCGATGAACTGGGTCTGGATCGCGGCGGTCCTCGCGGTCGTCGTCTTTGGCGCCCGTTCGGTCCGACTAACTTTCGACGGACTTCTCGAGGGATTCGGTCCCCTGCACAGCCTACGCGACAAGCTCCTGATCGGCACGGCGGTGGCAAGTGGCGTCGTCCTCGCCTATCACCTCCTGGCCCACCCGCTTAGGAAGCGGGTTCCTTGGTCGTCCGACTGGTTGAACCTCGTCGAATCGGTGCTCGTGGGAGTTTGGCTGGCGCTCGTGACCGCGAGCCTCATCGCGCCCGTGGAAGACGCCTCACACGGCCACTTAGCGGTCGCCGTCGCAGCACTGCTCGTGATCGGTTTCTTCGTCAACCCAAACGTGCTGGGCATGCACCGCTTCTACCGCGACCGCCTCGCGGACGCCTACCTCGGCGCCGCGTCGCCCAGCGAACGCGGTGTGAGGATGGCGGAACTGGTCGAGTCGGTCCGAAGAGGAGCCCCTTACCCGCTCATCAACACGTGCCTGAACCTCCGCGAGAACTCCGCCGCGCGCGCCCAGACGAGCGACTACTACCTGTTCTCTCCGCTCTTCTGCGGCTCGCGCCAGAGCGCGTATGTTCGGACAGATGAGCGGCTCTACGCCCACTTGCCGCTCAGCGCGGCCATGGCCTCCTCGGGTGCCGCAGTCCACACCGGCATGGGGGTGCGCACGACGGGCCCACAGGCATTTCTCATGACACTACTCAACTTGCGTCTCGGGCAGTGGGTCTACAACCCTGCTTGCCTGCGCCCCACGGTGCCCGGGAACTGGTGGCCCCGCTATCACCTGAGCGAGCTGTTCGCGTCGGCGGGTACGAGCAGCGAGCGCGTCAACATCTCTGATGGAGGCCACATCGAGAACCTCGCCGTGTTCGAACTTCTCCAGCGCCGGTGCAAGTTGATCCTCGCCTTGGACGCAGGTGCCGACCCGAACTACCAGTTCAGCGACCTCCGCAACCTCGTTCAGCGAGCCCGCGAGCAGCTGGGGCTCAAGATCGTGTTCCGCCAAGATCCGGAGAGCGCGATCCGGCCAAGCCCGTCCCTCGGCTACTCACGCGTTCCGTTCGTCATCGCAGACGTCATGCCACTCGAGCAAAGCCCGCTCGTGGGTTACACGGGGATCTTGGTCTATGTGAAGTCGTCCATCGTGCCGCACGACGTGTTCACGCCCGTGGGCGGCGCGCCCGGTAGCTACCAATACAAGACGACGCATCCCAAGTTTCCCCACGAACCCACGACGGACCAGTTCTTTGCCGAGGATCAGTGGGACGCGTACCGAGAGCTTGGTCGTCACCTCGCCGGAATGGTGCTCGGCGTCGACGCGAGCAACCTCGCGGGACCACGCCGGCTCGAGCCGGTCGAGAGCCTAGGTGCGACACTGGACCGCCTACACAACATCGATGATGCGGAAGCGTACATCCGCAGAGACGACCCCGCCCGCTTCCGGCCCGCCGCCGCTCTCGGCGATCGTGAATGATCGCAACCCGACGCCCGTGAACTGATAGGCGATTGCGGGAGTCGAGCGTAGCGAGGCCTCCGGTAGTTGCGAGGTTGAACGAAACCGCTTCGCGGTAGCGGAAGAGGCGAGCCGGAGATTGGAGCGCGCGCGGCGGACGGCGTCGTGTCCAGAAACTCGATCGGCGACCCGCAGCCTCCAGAGACACTCCAGTTGGCCACGGACTCCAGGCGACCGTCAACGCGGTGGATGCCAACGAGATGGCGTGGAGTACGCCGGAGCGCACGAGCTCGGACCAGTTCCGGGGCAGCGCGATTGCCTTGGGCGATTGCATGGGGTCCTCCCGCGCTGTCACTCTAACCCGCGGCGGCGAACCAGCTTCCGGCGCCCCTCCGCCGGGCCGCAAGGTCGCTGGACTACTACAGCGGGCCCCAAGGTCGCTGACCCAGAACAGCTGGTCGGTTCAGCGCTTCTTCATCAGAAGAATGGTGAGCAGCACCACGAGCACGAGCAGACAGGCCGCGATGATGTAGCACAGCCGGCAGGTGCGATCGACCGGCGGCCGAGTCACGGTGCCGTCCTCAGCCCCGGCCGGCGGCCGGCTGGACACGATCGGCCGCGGCTCGGGCACGTCGATCTCCGTGGGTCGGCCGGTGGCGGCCACCGTGTCGCCGATCGAGATCTCGATGACCGGATCGGCCTCGTCGGTCGTGAACACCAGCTCGTACCAGCCGTTGCCGGCATCGGTGACTACGGTCGGCTCGGCGCTTCCTGTGGAAATCCCGCTGACCGCGACCGCCTGGTCCGCGCCGAGGTAGTTGCCGTGGATGTCCTGCGGGCGGATGCGCATCGTGGTCCGCGTCTTGCCGTCAACGGTCGACACCTCGACCGTTCTGATCTCGGAAGAGCCGTCGGTGAACGGCCCCGGCGCCACGATCAGGAAGAACTGTTCGCGGCGCTCGAAGTCACCCGTTCGCGCTCCCGAGCCTTCGAGGAGGAACGACAACTTGTAGACCCCTGTCGCTCCTCAGTACTCATCTGATGGCCTTCGCGCTGCTCTACGCGTGTATCGGTGATGAAGGCCACCGACCTCGGCGACGGCACGGACCTCACCGATCGAGGGCGCTACCCATCGAGTTAGCATTGCCCTTGTGGTTGGTACCGACCCGAACGGCTTTGCGAGCCGAGCCATGCCCTTGCGGTACGCTGACAGTAGCGACCACGCAACGCGCTACGTGTTCCAGGCGATCCTGGCCCGAGGCCCGGCGAAGCTCGGTCCAGATAGCAAGAGCCTTGCGACTCGCCTTGCCACATGGGTCCCATTCGAGCGGGTGCGGTCGCCTGGCCTTGGAGGCACGCACTTCCGACGCCATAGCAACACTCGACACGCGAAGCACCGAGCGCGCCTCCGCTTGCGCTTCGGACGAGTGAAGGGACACGGGCGTACCCTGCGACCGTCTACTTCCACGGCGGTGGATGACTCTCGTCGTAGCCTAGTGGTGTGATGCAGACAGTTGCGGTCTTATCCCGAGTTCGCGTGTGCGTGCCACAAGGCGCGGCGACGACGCAACTTCGCTGCCAATACGGTGATACTGGGATTGGTCGCAGGAGCCGCAACGCCGTGGCGCGTGCA
>JAAELL010000072.1 GCA_024226735.1 bacterium
CGCCATGACGACATCCTCCACGCCCGGTCGGCACCTGAAAGCCTCCCCGAATCCACGAATTCGCCTACGTTTCCAGGCGCCAACCGGACGCGGATGCTGTCGCCCTGGCATCCGAAGCACTTCTTCAACGGGCTGCTAGTTCGTGTTTACGGACTCTCGGTTACGACTTTCGTTCTAGGAATTACGCCTTCGGTGTGCACCAACCGGAAAAGAGCCAGTCCATAGCAAGGCCTAGCCTAACAGTGCTACTGTCCGAGCGGAGCAGTTCACGGAAAACGTTGGATCTCAAAATGCGATATCTTCACGGCCAGGTCGTCCTACTGCCTGTGGTCTTCTGCTGTTTGCTCTCCTCCCCGCGGGATGCGGCGACCGCCAGCTGCCCGGAATCTGTTGACCCCAGTGAAGCAGCTGGCGCGCCGATCTATGTCATGTTCCAAGACTTGATCCCCAAGTCGTCTCGACATGGCAGCACGGAGATGACTAGGCAGAGTGAAGGGTCCGGGCTCGGCAGCGACGATGCGAATACCCCCGACGATGTGACCGTGTGGTTCTATGACGACAACGATCCACTTGGGGGGGGTGGAAAAGGATGAACTGAGTAAGGCTCCTGGAACCGTCGACCCATTCATTACGGTGAGATTCACCATTGACGCTCCGGTCTTTCCGGTCGCGCAAGTGGCACCTCTCGCTTCGCGCTCGGACAACGACGACATACGACTTCTTGATAACGACAATAACCCACTAACCCCGACTGCAGGCGAGTTCACACTCTTGATCCCCGCGGGAGTCAGCAAGGGGCACGAATCAACACGGATAAAGATCGAGGCTATTAAGGAAATACCTTTAGATGATGATCCGGATGCCCCGATCGAGGATTTTCGATTCAATATTACCGAACTCTCGAGCACAGATGCGGCTGTAAACAGCGATCTGGTGGAGGGGTGGCACAGGCGTCGTCTCATTCTAGAAGATACTACAGGCGACTCAGCCGCCCCTCCGGGAACACAGAGCACGCAATGCGCGCAGATTTGCCCCAACGCGTGCAACGGATACAGCGAGGGCTCGCCCAATAGCACGGTCGTCCAGATTGGTCATGCTACGCAGTGGACTACGAAGGACCCGTTAGTCGGGATTTGCCCCGGTACGGACGTCGCCAAGCACTGCCAAGAGTCAGTCAAAGTCCGCGCAGAAGGAGGGGCAACTGGGCACACGCTCCACTTTGGCTATCGATTCAAGGGATCGGACGAAATTGGAGCGCAGTTTCAGGCGTGTGGCTGTGGTTGGCTAACCGCCGCAGACAGCCTCCACATACAGTTTCTCATTAGCGGCTCAGCGGTACCTGCGAAGGATCCTGCATTGCCTGATCCAGGTGAAGACTACATTCTGCGCTATTCCATGCCCAATCGCGCCTATGACATCCCGGTCGATAACTACGATCCGGTCAATGGGACCGTTGTGGAAATCGACATCTTGCGTGGCGACTTTGGTTCCGCAGGCGACTGTTTCATCACACGGACTCCCCCGGGCTTCGGCTTGCAGGTCATTACACAGCCGAATATGGACGATGTCGGCGTGAACTATGAAGATGTTGTTATCCGCACACTGGACATGCCGCAGGCACCATACATTGACAGCGACACGGGTGACACCTTTGGCGTTGGCTGGAACAATGTTGCCCGCTTCATTATTGAGGAGGGCTCGTGAGTGCCGCTACCCAGTTGTTGTGGTGTACAGGTCTGGGCATGCTCTGCTGCGGGCAAGCCCGAGCGCAGTGCAATGAGCAGGTCCTCTTCTCGAGCCTCTCAGCTCCGCAAGACGGATTCGGAAGGAGGGTCGCGGTCAATCGAGACACCGTTGCGGTCGCGCTTCACGGCCACTTTGGACAGTCGGGTGCCGAAGGCGCCGTTACGATCTTTGAGCGCGCCGGAGTCGGATGGAGCGAGGCTCAGTCGCTGACTTCGCCGAATCCGGTGATCAACCAAGTGTTCGGGTGGGAGATCGCCATAAGCCAGGACCTTCTTCTCGTCAGAGAGAGCCGGCAGGACTTGACACTTTTCCCGGAGGGTGGGCCTGCCGTTCAAGTCTATTCTCGCCGGGCTGGCCAATGGGTATGGCAGCAGAAGCTGGACGCGCCGGTTCCCGGGGCCCCTACGCTACTTCACTTCGGGAACGACATCGCGGTCGATGGCGGCACCATCTATGTCGGCGACACTTGGCGAGACCTGATTCATGTCTACGAGAGGACCTCTGCAAGCTGGGTCGAAGTGGCTCCCATTACGACCGCAGACCTGCATCCGCTGCCAATCCCGTCCTCCTTCCCGCGCAACTTCGTGGTCCAGGGCGACCGCCTCATGGTAGCGGTCGAGAACGGCTCGAGCTTTCAGGTCTACGTGCTCGACCGCGATGCGGGTGGCTGGCACGGCTCTGCGATCTTGGATCCAGGGGGTCAGAACATCCAGCTCGAGCCAGACCTCGACTTTGAAGACGACCTTGCCTTCATCGGTTCGGAGGCTGAGAACGGTCAGGCCGGAAAAGTGTACGTCTATCGGTACTCGTCTGGAATGTGGTCGCTGACTCAGGTCATCGTGCCGGAGCCATGGTTTACGTTAACTCGCTTTGGCCACAGGCTGGAATACGAGCAAGGAGTGCTTGCCGTAGGCGCGCCAGGCTGGGACTTGCCGATGCAGAACACGGGTCGAGTCTATCTCTTTGAAGAAGACGGGCTCCGCTGGGTCCAATCTGCGGCGATCGATACAACGCAGCCTGTTCAGAATCTGACGATGGGCTACGACATCGCCTTGTCCGGCGAGCTACTCGTCTCGGGGTCGCCGGCCGAGTCAACATCTCTCGGTGGCCGGGCATTTGCGTTCGACTTGGAGCGGGCAATAGGGACGGTCTATGGTGAGTCCGGTACAAACTCAACGGGCTTGGGTGCTAGGCTGTTCGCTCTTGGGAGCACCAGAATAGAAGCGAACTGCATCGAGTTTTCGGCAACAAACTTGCCAGTCGGCCAGACTGGATACTTATTGATGGCGCGCCCTCAAGGGTTCGTTCCACTGTTCGGCGGTTCGCAAGGCAACCTGCACCTCTCCCTGCCTATCGTTCGCTTCTCTGCGGACGTACTGTCGATCGGTGCCTCGGGCTCAGTCGATTTTTCGCCCGACCTGTCTTCACTGCCGCAGGGGGCGGTCGTTCAGCCAGGCGATACGTGGAGTTTTCAGCTGTGGTTTCGAGATGTGAATCCCCAGCCGACCTCGAATACTACCAATGGGCTCGCGGTCACCTTCGCCACCGATGACGACCCGAGTGTTCAGTTTCCCGTCTCGCTTGGCTCGACCGAAGAGAACAATTCTCAGATCACTTGTCGAGTAACTCTGTCTCAACCGACGGATCAAGACGTGGTCGTTCCTTACACCATTGACGGAACGGCTACCTACGACGTTGATTGGCGTGTGGAGGAGCCGAGCCCCATTGTCATACCGGGAGGGAGACTTTTCTTCGACATCACGATCACCGTGAACGAGGATGTCGTTCAGGAGGGTGATGAGACGGCAATCGTGACTCTCGTGAATCCGACGGGTGGCGTACTGGGCTCAGCGACGAGTTTTACGCTGACCATCCGCGACGACGACTAGACAAATCGGATTCGTCGGAGGACCACGGATTTGCGCTCACGTGCTCCCCCCCGTCCGGGCGATCTCCCAGTACGCGCGCGCCCGATCGGCGGCGATGCGCAAGAGCGTTCCCTCGCCGTACTGCCCGTCCGCGTCGCGCTCGCCCGCCTCGACCCCCGTGAACAACTCGACCGCCTCGAGGATCGTGTCGACCGCGTGCACCCGGAACTGCCCGGCGCGGCACGCCTCGACGACGTCCTCGCGCAGCATCAGATCGCCCGCGTTCGCGCGCGGGACGATGACGCCCTGCTCGCCGGTCAGGCCGATGTCGCGGCAGACGTCGAAGAAGCCCTCGATCTTCTCGTTCACCGCGCCGATCGGGAGGATGTTGCCGACCTGGTCGATTGCGCCGGTCATCGCGAAGCTCTGGCGCACGGGGATCTGGGTCAGGGCGCTCAACAGGCAGCACATCTCCGCGCCCGAAGCCGAGTCGCCGTCGATGCCGCCGTAGCTCTGCTCGAACGCGATCGAGGCGTCGAATACGAGCGGGTGGTCGCCGCGCAACAGGTGCCGCAGGAGACCGCCGAGGATGTGGAAGCCCTTGGTGTGGATCGAGCCCGAGAGGTCGGCCTCGCCCTCGATGTTGACGGTGCCGCCCTTGCCCGGGTTCATCGTCGCGGTGAGGCGCACCGGGAAGCCGTAGCGCAAGGGGCCGGCCTGGGTCGTCGCGAGACCGTTGACCTCGCCGACCGCCTCGCCGTCGACGTTGACGCGGATCGTGCCGCGCGCGATCTGCTCGCGGAACTTGCGCGAGGGGAGGTCGGCGCGGCGCTTGGTGCGCTGGATCGCGTCGTGAACGTGGCCCGCGGTGACCGGCTCGCAGCCGGTGCGCGTCGCCAGGTGCGCGGCCTCGCGCGCGATGTCGGCGATGCGTCCGAGGCGGGTCGTCAGCTTACCCGCGCGCGCGGCCACGCGGCCGCCGTGCTCGGTCAGGGCGGCGACGGCATCGCGGTCGAAAGCGGGCAGCTGCTCGTTCTGTGCGAGCCGCGCGAGGAAGCCCGCGTAGTAGCGCTCGCCCGTCGCGTCGCGGTCGATCGTGCTGTCGAAGTCCGCGAGCACCTTGAACAGGTGCGGGAAGTCCGAGTCCATCGCGTCGAGCGCCGCGTAGACGCGCGCGCCGCCGATCAGGACGACCTTGAGGCGCACGGGGATCGACTCCGGCTTGACGATCGGTCCACGCACCATCTGGCCTTCGGGCGGCGCGATCTCGACCGAGCCCGAGCGCAGTGTGCGCATCAGCGCGGCCCATGCCGCGCCGTTCTCGACGACGTCGCGCGCGTCGAGAATCAAGTAGCCCCCGTCGGCGCGCAGAAGGGCGCCGGCCTGGATCGCCATGTGGTCGAGGGGCGCGGTACCGTCGGCGGTTCGGCCCGTGTCGAGCCCGCCGACGAGGCGCTCGTAGTTGGGGTAGTTCTCAACGATCACCGGACACGCTTCGTCGGGCGCGTGGTGCAGGATCGGGTTGACGCAATACAGCTCGAGGAAGCTGTCTCCTTCCTCGAGCTTGTCGAGCCGGCGCGTGACGAGGTCGTCGACGAGCTCGGCGAGGAAGGCTTCAACCTCGTCCTCGGCGAACCCACCCAGGAGCTCGTCGACGGCGGTCTCCATCACCTGGCGCGCGTCCTCCTGAACCGCGGTCCGCATGCGCTCGCGGTTCTTCGCCCGCAACGACTGCGCCTCCAGCGCGACGCGGTCAAAGCTTGCGCGGTGCTCGTCGATGCGCTCGCGGATCTTCACCGCGTCCTCTTCGCTGATGTTGCCCTCGCTCAGGAGCGCGTCGAACTCCTCGGGTCCGAGCGGCTGGCCATCGATGACCGGCACGATCGCCTGGCGCTCGGTCGTGCCGACCTGCAGTCGCACGAGCGCCAGGCCGTTCTGCTCGAGCTCCTTTTCGAACGGCCCGGTCGTCGCGCTCAGCTCCTCCATCCCCTGCCGCTCGATCTCGGCCCGGCGCTCGCGCAGGACGTCGGAGTTGAGCGACGGCGCGAGGTCCGCGCGGATGAACTCGATCAGGTCGTCGACGCGGTCGCGCAGCTCGTTCGCGCGCCCGCGCCCGACGGTGAGGAGCCGCGGGCGGTCCGGCTGGCTGAAGCTGTGGACGTAGGCGCGATCGGGTGCGCACCCACGCGGCGGACGGATCTCCTCGAGCAGCTCGCGGACGAGCGTCAACCGGCCGCTGCCGGCGAGCCCACGTACGAACACGTTCTGGCCCGGGGCGGTCGTCTCGAGCCCGAAACGCAGCGCCTCCACGGCGGTCTCCTGGCCGATGATGCCCTCGAGCGGCTCGACTTCGGCGGTCGTTGCGAAGTCCATCTCCTCCAAGCGGCACTGCCAGCGGAGATCTTCGGGCGCAAGGGGGGAGGGCGGAGAGGCGGATCGGGGCATGGGAGGCGGTTGGGAGAAAAGAGGCGGCCCAGTCTAGCCACATCGCAGTGAATACGGCGCCGGCCCCCGCGTACACTCCTCGCCCGCTCCCCCACAGGAATCCCCATGCAACTCCACCAAGTCCATGAGCGCCGCCGCGGCGGCGCCGGCCTGGCCGTTCTCGCCGGCCTCCTCTTGTTCGTCGTCGTCATCGGCGGCTGCGGCGTCTCGCAGTACAACGGCATCGTCTCCGCCGAGGAACAGACCCAGGCGAGCTGGGGCGAGATCGACAACCAGTACAAGCGTCGTTTCGACCTGATCCCGCAGCTGGTCGAGACGGTCAAGGGCGCGGCCAACTTCGAGAAGGAAGTGCTGACCGAGGTGACCGAGGCGCGCGCGTCCGTGGCCAAGCTCGAGCTCCCGAGCGAGATGCCGACCGACCCGGCGCAGATCGACGCGATCCTCAAGGCGCAGCAGGGACTCGGCTCCGCGCTGTCGCGCCTGTTCGCCGTGTCCGAACGCTACCCCGAGCTGAAGGCGACCGCGGGCTTCCGCGACCTGCAGAGTCAGCTCGAGGGGACCGAGAACCGCATCGCCGTCGCGCGCCGCGACTACATCGATTCGGTCAAGGACTACAACTCCAAGATCCGCAAGTTCCCCGGCAACCTCGTCGCCTCCAGCTTCGGCTTCGACAAGCTCACGCAGCCGGCCGCCGAGGAGGCCGAGCGCGAGGTGCCCAAGGTCGACTTCTCCGACAGAGAATAGAGCGCGCACTTGATCTCCACTCTTCTAGGAACGCTCGCGCTCGTCCTGACCCAGGACGTAGCGCAGAACGACGGCTTCGTCACCGACCGCGCCGAGTTCTTGACCGCCGCGCAGGAGACGACGCTCGAGGAGTTGATGGAGTCGTACCGCTCGGGCACGGGCCACGAGATCGCTCTCTTGACCGTGCAGAACCTCGGCGGTGACTCGCTCGAGCACCTCGCGCTCGAGACGGCGCGCGCCTGGGGGCTGGGCTCGGAGGACACCAGCGACGGCGCATTGATCCTGATCGCCAAGGCCGAGCGCAAGATCCGCATCGAGACGGGGCGCGGGCTCGAAGGCTCGCTCACCGACGCGATCGCCGGCCGCATCATTCGCAACGTGATGCAGCCGCGCTTTCGTGCGGGCGACTACTACTCTGGGATCCTCGAGGGCGTCAAGGCGACGCACGCCGCGATCGGCGGCGACTACGGCCCGCTCGAGAATCACGAGCGCAAGGACCCCGGTGATCCGGCCAAGGCGCTGCTCGCGCTCGGTATCTTCGCCCTGATCGCGATGGCCGCCATCCGCGGCGGTGGCGGGCGTGGCGGCGGGCGCCGTCGCGGCAGCCCCTGGATGTGGACCGGCGGTGGCGTCGGCGGAGCCGGCGGCTACATGACGGGCGGCTTCGGCGGCTTCGGCGGAAGCGGAGGCGGCGGAGGTGGAGGTTTCAGTGGCTTCGGCGGCGGCGGCGGCTTCTCTGGCGGCGGAGCGTCGGGAGGATGGTGATGCAAAACCAAGAGGAGTGGACGGCGGCCGGGCACGCCGGTAACTGGATGGACGTCGCGGGCAACGTGATCGCGCTCGTCGGCGTGCTCGCGTTCGCGGCGCTCGTCGTCCGAGCGCTCGTGCAGCGGCACCGCTACCGCGCGGTCGACGTGTTGTCCGAGGCCGACTCCAATGCGCTCGCCGAGGAGATTGCGCGCGCCGAGAAGCGCACGACTGGCGAGATCGTCTGCGTCGTCGTCGAGCGCTCCGATCCGCACCCCGGCGCCGCCTGGTTCGCGGCGTTCCTGACCACGTTTGGTGGCACGCTCGCCCTCGCCGCGTGGATGCCATGGGCCGAGCCGGTCGCGCTCGTTGCGGCGCAGATCGGGCTCGCGTTCATCGGTTTCGTCTGTGCCCGCAAGCTGCCTGCGTTCGCGCGGATGCTCGTCCCCGAGCCGCGCGCGACCGCGGTCGCCGAGGAACAGGCCCTGCTCGAGTTCAACCGCGCCGCGATCGAGGAGACCGAAGGCCAGACCGGCGTCCTGTTGTTCGTCAGCCTCTTCGAGCGCCGCGTCGTCGTCCTGGGCGACGTGGGCGTCAACGAGCGCGTCGGCGCCGAACACTGGCGTGACACGGACGCGGCCATTCTGGCCGGCATTCGCGGCGGGAGCCTGCGCGCGGGGCTGGAACGGGGGATCGAGATGTGCGGCGAGGTCCTCGCGCGCCACTTCCCCTGGACGGACGGCGATCGGGACGAGCTGCCCAACCACCTGATCGTCAGACACGAGTGAATCGGTAGGTACCCGTTAGAGGCGCCGCGAATCCGCGAGTACGGTGCCGCCACAAAGTGTCGCGGCACCGTACTCGCGGATTCGCGGCGCCTCTAACGGGTACCTACCGATTCACTCGTGTCTTAGAATCTTCGCCCCATGACCCGCCCCAAGGATCCCGCCGCCGCCGCGGAAGCCCTCGATGCCCACGTCCGCGAGATCGTGCGTTGGCACTTCTCGCCCGAAACGGGCTGCCCCTTCTGGCTCGACTGGGCCGCGCAGGCCGATTGGAATCCGCTCGCGGACGTGCAGTCCTTCGCGGACCTCTTGCGCTTCCCCAACTTCGACGGCGAGATTCTGCGCACCGCGCCGCACGAGCGCTTCGTGCCGCGCGAGTACGCCGGCAAGCCGTTCACCATCTTCGAGACCGGCGGCACGACCGGCATGCCGAAGCAGCGCATCGGGTGGGAGGACTACAAGACCGACTACACCGAGTTCTCGGAGACGCTCGACGAGGACGCGTTCCCGCGTGGCGGCTACTGGTTGATGATTGGACCGACCGGTCCGCGCCGGCTGCGGCTCGCGATCGAGTACCTGGCGAACCTGCGCGGCTGTGCGTGCTACTTCGTCGACCTCGATCCGCGCTGGGTGAAGAAGCTGATCAAGCGCAAGGAGTTCGACCAGGCGAAGGCCTACATGGCGCACGTGATCGACCAGGCGCTGTTGATCCTCGAGAAGCGCAAGGTCGACGTCCTGTTCACGACGCCCAAGCTGCTCGAGGCCCTGTCGGAGCGCACGTCGATCCCCGGTGCGGGCATCAAGGGGGTCTTCTGTGGCGGCACCACGATGGACCCGCAGACGGTGCGCTTCCTCGTCGAGGAGGTGTTGGAGAACGAGACTCAGCTCGTGCCGACGTACGGCAACACGTTGATGGGGCTCGCGGCACACAAGCCGCTGACGCCCGAGGACAAGTTCTCGATCACCTACTACGCGCCCCAGCCGCGCGCCGTGTTGCGCGTCGTTCAGCCGGATGCGCCGCAGGAGCTCGTCGAGTATGACGCGTGGGGCCGCGTCGAGCTGACGACGCTGACGCGCGAGCTCTTCATGCCGCGCTTCCTCGAGCGCGATGAGGCGCTGCGACGCAAGCCGTGCGAGGCGTACGCTTGGGATGGCGTCGCCGAGGTGCGTCCGTTCGGCGCAAACGAGGAGAAGATCGTCGAGGGGGTCTACTGATGGCGCTCCCGCACATCCCTGTCCTGCGTGCGGGCAAGGAGTACGAGAGCCTCGACAGGAAGGAGCTCGCGGGCTTCGCCGACGGTCAGTCGCTCGTCAGCATCAGCCAGGCGAACGCCGGCATCGTCCGCCGCGACATGCGCCGCTCGCCCGGCTTCGAAGCGCTGCGCGCCCTCACCTGCGAGCGCCTGCTCGAGATCTGCGAAGAGGCCGGCGGGCACTTCATGGAGAGCTCGCTCCCGCTCAACGCAACGGGGGACTCGCAGTCGCCGGACGAGTACGTCGCCGCGCTCTCGGCGACCAGCGGCATGCCGCACACGATGTGCCGGCGCAACATGAGCAAGATCAATACCGTGTTCACCGGCATGCGCGGCATCCTGCGCGGGCTGATGCGCGGTATGGATCCGGGCGTCATCGACCGCGGCGTCGGCGAGCACGATGGCGTGCCCGTCTCGTACGCGCCGACCAGCAAAGCGCTCGGCGTCGTGCTGCCCAGCAACTCGCCGGGCGTCAACTCGATCTGGATGCCGGCCATTCCGCTCAAGGTCCCGGTCGTCCTGAAGCCGGGTCGCGAGGAGCCGTGGACTCCGATGCGCATCATGCGCGCGTTCCTGGCGGCGGGCGCGCCGCCCGAGGCGTTCAGCTTCTACCCGACCGACCACGAGGGCGCGGCGGCGATCCTCGACGCGTGCGGGCGCTCGCAGCTCTTCGGCGACGCCGCCGTCACCGCCGCGTGGAAGGGCGATTCGCGGGTCGAGCTGCACGGGCCCGGCTACAGCAAGGTCCTGCTCGGCGCGGACCAGATCGGACGCTGGCGCGAGCACCTCGACGTGCTCGTGAGCTCGGTCGTCGACAACGGCGGACGCAGCTGCATCAACGCATCGTCGATCTTCGTGCCCTCGCACGGCGCGGAGATCGCGGAAGCGCTCGCCGAGCGGGTCGCCGGCGTCGAGCCCGTGCCGGCGGACGATCCGGACGCGCGGCTCTCCGCGTTCGCGAACGTCAAGTTCGCCGACTACATCGACGGTGCGATCGAGTCGGGCCTCGCGGCGGGCGGCGCACGGGACCTGACCGCGGCGCATCGCTCCGGCCCGCGCCGAGTCGAGCTCGACGGTGCCGTATACCTGCGACCGACCGTCGTCCACTGCGATTCGCCGGAGCATCCGCTGGCGAAGACTGAGTACTTGTTTCCGTTCACGAGCGTCGTCGAGGTGCCCGAGGACCGCATGCTCGACGAGATCGGCCACAGCCTCGTCGTGACGGCGATCACCAAGGACCAGGGCTTCCAGGATCGGATCGTCGCGTCGCCCGACATCGACCGGCTCAACCTCGGTCCCGTCCCGACGACCCACGTCGACTGGGACCAGCCGCACGAAGGCAACCTGTTCGAGACGCTCTATCAGCGGCGCGCGATCCGGCGCGCGGACTGGTAGGGGCGCAATCGACCATGGTTTTGCCGAGCTCCCTCATCGCCCGCGCGGGCTTCGACTTCGAGCCGCGCACGCGTCTGGTGTACGGCGAGGGTGTGCTCGAGCAGCTGGGCGACCTGGTGGACGAGCTCGGTGCGCGGCGCATCCTGCTCGTGACCGACCCCGGACTCGAGGCCGCCGGGCACGTGGGCCACGCCCTGCGCACGATCGGCAAGAGCACCGAGGTCGCGGTCTTCGCCGGCGTCTCCGAGAACCCGACCACGAGCGACGTCGAACGCGCGGCGGAGTCCGCACGGCGGCACGCCCCCGACCTCTTCATTGCCCTCGGCGGAGGCAGCTCGATCGACACGGCCAAGGGGGCGAGCTTCCTCCTGACGAATGGCGGTGCGATGGAGGACTACAGGGGCATGGGCAAGGCGACCCGGCCGCTCGTCCCGCTGATCGCCGTGCCGACGACGGCGGGAACGGGCAGCGAGGTGCAGTCCTTCGCGCTGATCGAGCGCGCCTCCGACCACCAGAAAATGGCTTGCGGCGATCCGACGGCGGCGCCGCGCATCGCGCTGCTCGACCCTGAGTTGACCGAGACGCAGCCGCGGCGTGTCGCCGTGTGCACGGGTTTCGACGCGCTGACGCACGCGGTCGAGTCCGCCGTGACGCGCAAGCGCAACCCGATCTCGACTCTGTTCGCGACGGAAGCGTTTCGGCTGATCGTGCTCGCGCTACCCGACGTCGTCGCGGGGACGGCCGATACCGAGGCTCGCGGGCGGATGCTCCTCGGTGCGACCTACGCGGGCCTGGCGATCGAGAACAGCATGCTCGGCGCGGCGCACTCGATGGCGAACCCGCTGACGGCGCGCTTCCCGCTGCACCACGGACAGACGGTGGGCGCGATGCTGCCGCACGTCGTGCGGTACAACGCCGAGGACGCCGGGACGGCCCGCCACTACGACGAGCTAGCGGCGGCTGCTGGATTGGAGGGGCCCGGCGTGGACGCGATCGTGCGCCTGGTGGAGGACCTGCTCGCGGCATCCGGTCTGATGGCGGACTTCGCACAGCTCGGCGACGCGCAGGCGATCGAGGAGCTTGCTGCTGCCGCGGCGCAGCAGTGGACGGCCAAGTTCAACCCGCGCGACGTCGACGAGGCGGCGTTCGTGGAGCTGTACCGGGCTGCACTCACTGGAACGTGATCGACAGCCCGCGTGAGAAGTTCGAGGTCTGCGCGGGGACGTTGTCGCGGAACCAGGCCCGGAAACTCAGCGTCGGTCCGGGCGCTACGCCGAATCGCCGGTAAGGGAATCCCAAAAACCCCCTTCAAGGCCTCACCGCGCGCACGCTCCGGTTCCACAATGGCGTGCTATGAAGCAGCCCATCGCAGCTGGAACACTCCTGGCCGCAGCGGTGACCCTGACCCTGTCGAATGGACGCGCGGACATCGCGCGGCCCATGCAGGCCACGGCCGACTGGCCGCTGTATCGCGGGGACACGGCCCTGACGGGTATCGCGCAGGGCACGCTCACGGACGAGCTCGAGGTCCACTGGACCTTCGAAGCCGGCGGTGCGATCGCCTCCTCGCCGGTCGTCTCGAATGGCCGCGTGTACGTCGGCTCCGACGACCAGAACGTTTACTGCCTCGACTTCGAGACGGGTGAGAAGGTCTGGGCTTTCCCCACCGAGGACATCGTCGAGGCGCCGCCGATGGTGCTGGGCGACAAGGTCTACGTCGGCTCTTCCGACTACTTCTTCTACGCGCTCGACGCCAAGACGGGGGAGCTCGCCTGGAAGAAGGAGACCGACGACAAGATCCTCGGTAGCGCGAGCTGGGTGCCGGGCGTGGGCGACGCCGCCCCGTCGGTCGTCGTCGGCAGCTACGACAACTCGCTCTACTGCTTCGACGCCGAGACGGGCGAGCAGCGCTGGCGCTACGAGACGGGCAACTACGTCAACGGCACCCCCGCGATCCTCGACGATCGGATCGTGTTCGGCGGCTGCGACGCGATCCTGCACGTCGTGTCGGCCGCGACGGGCAAGGCCGCGACCCAGCTCGAGCTCGGACAGGAGTGCCACGTCGCGGGCTCGGTCGGCCTCGACGACGGCAAGGCGTTCTTCGGTCACTACGGCAACGCCTTCGTGTGCGTCGACCTCGAAGGGAACAAGATCGTCTGGGAGTACACTCACCCGCGCCAGGCGTTCTTCTCCGCGCCCGCGATCCTCCCCGACCGCGTGATCTTCGGCGGGCGCGACAAGGCAGTCCACTGCGTCCAGAAGGCCGACGGGGAGGAGCTGTGGAAGTTCCCGACGCGGCGCAAGGTGGACGCCTCGCCCGTCGTCTGCGGGGACAAGGTCGTGTTCGGGTCGGGCGACGGACGCCTCTACGTGCTGAGCCTCGAGACGGGGGAGCTCGTGTGGTCCTACGACGTCGGGCGCTCGATCTTCTCGTCGCCCGCGGTCGTCGCCGGGCGCGTGCTGGTGGGGGCCAACGACGGCAAGCTGTACGCGTTCGGAGCTCCGCGTCAGAATGGGGACGGCAAGTGAGCCGGACACGATGACGAGCCAGGAGCCCCAAGAAACCAAGGCTGAGTCACAGGCGGAGTCGAAGGCGCCCACGCGCGCTGGCAACTACTTCGTTTCGAACTACCCACCGTACTCGGTGTGGAGCCCCGATCACGTCGGTTCGGTGCGCGCCCTCTTGGCCCAACCCGCGAGCCCGCGGCCCGAGCTCGGCCTGTACGTTCACGTCCCGTTCTGTCGCAAGCGCTGCGACTTCTGCTACTTCAAGGTCTACACAGACAAGAACGGTGCCGAGGTGCGCCGCTACTTGGACGCCGTGCTCGCCGAGGCCGAGCGCTACGCGCAGCAGCCATACCTCTCGGGCCGCAAGCCACGCTTCGTCTACATCGGCGGCGGGACGCCCTCGTATCTGTCGACGCTCCAGCTGCGCCACCTGTTCGAGGGCCTGCGCGCCGCGTTCTCCTGGGACGACGTCGAGGAAGTCGCCTTCGAGTGCGAACCGGGCACACTGCAGGAGGGCAAGGTCAAGACGCTGCGCGACCTCGGCGTCACGCGCGTCAGCCTCGGCGTCGAGAACTTCGACCCGCAGATCCTCGAGTGGAACAACCGCGCGCACCGCGCCGTCGAGATCGACCGTGCCTACGGATTCATCCGTGACGCCGGATTCGACGCGGTCAACATCGACTTGATCGCGGGCATGATCGGCGAGACGGAGCAGAACTGGGCTGCGTGCATCGAGCGGACGATCGAGATGGCTCCCGAGAGCGTCACGATCTACCAGATGGAGGTGCCGTACAACACGACCATCTACAAGCGCATGAAGGACGGCCGCGAGGAGGCCGCGCCCGTCGCGGACTGGGAGACGAAGCGGCGCTGGGTCGGCGAGGCCTTCGCAAAGCTCGAAGAGCACGGCTACCACGTCGGCAGCGCCTACACGGCCGTGAGGGGCGACGACGTTCACTTCCTGTACCGCGACGCGCTGTGGCACGGCGCCGACCTGTTGGGGCTGGGCGTCTCGTCCTTCTCGCACCTCGGCGGCATCCACGTGCAGAACGAGCACGCGTTCGAGCCGTACACGAGCCGCGTCGAGGCGGGCGAGATCCCGCTCCTGCGCGCGCACCCGCTGGCCGAGACGGAGCGGCTCTTGCGCGAGTTCATCCTGCAGATGAAGCTCGGCGAGCTCGACGCGGGCTACTTCCGCACGAAGTTCGGCGTCGAGGTCAGCGAGCTGTTCGCCGAGCCCCTGCAGCGCCACGCCGCCGAGGGCTGGCTCTCCGTCGACGGCGACACGATTCGCGCGAGTCGCGAGGGCCTCTTGCGCATCGACGAGCTGCTGCACGACTACTTCCTCGCAGAACACCGCGACTTGCGCTACGCGTAGACAGCGGAGGCATGCGCATCACCCTGCTCACGCCCGGGACGGGCCACTTCTTCTGCGGAAGCTGCCTGCGCGATAGCGCGCTCGCGCAGGCCCTGCGCGAGCGCGGCCACGACGCCGTAATCGTGCCGCTCTACCTCCCGTTCGTGCTCGAGGGCGAGCACACCGAGGAGCCCGAAGTGTTGATGGGCGGCATCAACATGTACCTGCAGCAGAAGCTGCCGCTGCTCAGGCACACACCGCGCTGGATCGCGGCACAGCTCGACCGTCCCGGGCTCCTGCGCTGGGCGTCCGGGCGCGGGAACATGACCGACGCCTCGCAGCTCGGTGAGATGACGCTGTCGATGTTGCGCGGCGAGGAGGGGCGGCAGTCGAAGGAGCTCGACAAGCTCATCGAGTGGCTGCGGGGCCACGAGCGGCCCGAAGTCATCTTGCTCAGCAACGTGATGCTGACCGGCCTCGCGCGGCGTTTGAAAGAGGCGTTCGACGTTCCCGTGGCCTGCTCGGTCCAGGGCGAGGAGCCCTTCCTCGACTCGCTCGAGGCCGACCTTAGAGAGCGGGCGTGGGAGACGCTGCGCGAACGTGCCGCCGGCGTCGACGCGTTCGTCCCCGTCAGCCGCTGGTACGGCGACCGAATGCGCGAACGCCTGCAAGTGGAACCCGACAAGGTGCACGTCGTGCACAACGGCATCGACGTCGCGGACTTCATGGACGTCGCGCGTGCGGACGGCGACCCCGAGCCGACGATCGGTTTTCTCGCGCGCATGTGCGCGGAGAAGGGCCTGCCGACGCTCGTCGACGCGTTCATTCGGCTGCGCGAGCGCGGCCAGATTCGGGCGCGCCTCGCGGTCTGCGGGGTCGTGCTCGACCCCGACCGCAAGCTCGTCGAAGAGCTCTCGGCGAAGCTCGACGCCGCCGGGCTGGCCGGCGCGTACGAGTTCTTGCCCAACGTCGATCGCCCGAGGAAGCTCGATTTCCTACGCTCCCTGGACGTGCTTTCCGTCCCCGCGACCTACGGTGAATCCTTCGGCCTGTACCTGCTCGAGGCGCTCGCGGCCGGTGTGCCGGTCGTGCAGCCGCGACACGGTGCGTTCCCGGAGGTCCTCGCAGCGACCGGCGGGGGCAGATTGTGCGAGCCCGACGACCCCGAGTCGCTCGCGGTCGAGCTGGAGCAGCTGCTCTCCGAACCAGGCGCCGCGCGCGCGCTGGGCGCGGCCGGACGCAAGACGGTGCTCGAGCGCTTTACGATCCAGCGCATGGCGCGCGACATCGAGGCCGTGTGCAAGCGCGTGACGACACAGGCTGCCACCGCGTGATGCCGTACGAGTTCAAGACCGAGCGGCGGGTCGAGTTCGTCGACACGGACATGGCCGGCATCATGCACTTCTCGAACTTCTTTCGGTTCATGGAGTCGACCGAGCACGCGTTCTTTCGTTCGCTGGGCGAGCCCCTGCACACGAACGCGGACGGCCGCATGCGGGGCTGGGCGCGCGTGCACGCCGAGTGCGACTACAGCGCGCCGCTGCGCTACCAGGACGTGGTCGAGGTGCACCTGCTCGTGCGCGAGAAGCGACCGAGCGCGCTTTCCTACGTCTTCGTCTTCCGCACGCAGGACCGCGAGGTCGCGCGCGGCGCGCTCACGGTCGTGTGCGTCGCACACGAGGAAGGCGAAGAGCGCATGCGTCCGGTCCCGATGCCCGCGGCGATCTCCGAGCGCGTCGAGGTCGCACCCGCCGAGCTCATCTCCCCCTGACCCAAATGACTCGACCCGAGGATCCTCCATGCCCCGTCTCTGGCTGACGTACGCCCTCATGACCGTGGTCTCGTGGGGCCTGTACGGCTTCTTTCTCCACGGCGGTCAGCTGGGGATGAGCGACCCCGCGAACGGTCGCTACAAGGCGTTCCTGTGGGTGGGCATCGCGTACTTCGTGATCGCGATCGTCGGCCCGGCGGGCTTCCTGGTCGCGAACGGCGCGTCGTGGACGATGCCGGCCAAGGGCATCGTTTGGTCGCTCATCGCGGGCAGTGTCGGTGCGATCGGTGCGTTCTGCGTGCTGCTCGCGTTCGGGGCGAAGGGGCACCCCGCGGTCGTGATGTCGATCATCTTCGCGGGCGCGCCGATCGTGAACGCTGTCGTCGCGCTCGCCGTGCACCCGCCGGCGGGAGGGCTGTCGACGCTGCGCTGGCAGTTCTACCTCGGCATCTTCCTGGCTGCGTGCGGCGGGATGATGGTGACTCTGTACAAGCCCGGACCGGCGCCGCCGCCGGCTTCTTCAGGGCAGCAATAGGAGGGTGGCATTGGGCACGATGCTGGAGCTGACGGGCGTTCAGAAGCGTTTCGGTTCGACCGACGTGTTGCGCGGCGTCGACCTCACCCTTCAGGCCGGCGAGTCCGTCGCCATCGTCGGACCTTCGGGCTCGGGCAAGAGCACGCTCTTGAACATGATCGGGGCGCTCGACGTTCCGACGGCGGGCGAGGTGCGGCTCGAGGGGCTCGATCTCGCCGGGTTGGGCGAAGAGGAGCTCGCAGCCGTCCGCAGCGAGCGCATCGGCTTCGTGTTTCAGCTGCACCACCTCCTGCCGCAGTGCACGGCGCTCGAGAACGTGCTGGTGCCCACGCTCGTCGCCAAGGACGCCACGGGCGCCGAGGAGCGTGCCCGGACGCTGCTCGAGCGCGTCGGCCTCGGCGCGCGTCTCGACCACCGCCCGGCGCAGTTGTCCGGCGGTGAGTGCCAGCGCGTCGCCGTCGTCCGTGCGTTGATCAACCGGCCGAAGCTGCTGCTCGCCGATGAGCCGACGGGCTCGCTCGACAGCGCGTCGGCGCACGCCTTGAGTGAGCTCCTGGTCGAGCTCAACCGCGAGGAGGGCGTCGCGCTCGTCGTCGTCACCCACTCGGGCGAGCTCGCGAGCGCGATGGGACGTCGGATCGAAATCCGCGACGGCCAACTCGCATCGGATCGATGAGCGTCCTGACGCGCACGCGGCTCGCGGCCCGCGGACTGTGGCACTACAGGCGCACGCACCTGGGCGTGCTGCTGGGGGCGATCGTCGCCGCGGCCGTGCTGACCGGAGCGCTGCTCGTGGGCGACTCGGTGCGCCATTCCCTGGGCGAGGCGGCGAAGGCGCGGATCGGAGACGTCGACCACGCGCTCGTCGGAGGGGAGCGCCTGTTCCGCTCCGGGCTCGCGGATGCGATCGCCGCCGAGGAGGACACGGACTGGCTGCGCATCGCGCCGCTGTTGCGCATCGATGGCGTCGCGTCCGCGGACGGCGGTGCGCGGCGCGCGAACGGCGTTTTCGTGCACGGAGTCGACGAGAGGTTCTTCGCGCTCGCGCCCCAGCCGTACACGGGTGCGCTCCCCGGGTCGGGCGAGGCGCTGCTCAACCGGCGGCTCGCGACGCAGCTCGGCGCGAGCGCGGGGGACGAGATCGTGCTGCGCGTCGAGAAGCCCAGCTCCTTGACGCGCGACATGGTGCTGGCGACGACCGAGGACGCCGCCTTGGCCCTGCGCGTCGAGGTGATCGGCGTGCTCGCTTCCGGCAAGTTCGGAGACTTCTCGCTCGAGGGGGCAGCTCTGCCGCCGTTCGGAGCCTTCCTCGACTTGGAGTGGGTGCAGGCGGAGCTCGAGCTCGGTCCGCGCGCCAACGTCCTTCTGGCCGAAGGCGGCTCGCCGGAGAGCCTGAACGAGCTGCTCGCGCGAAGCTTCGAGCTCGCCGACGCCGAGCTCTCCGTCGAGCGCCGCCCGACTGGCGACGTCGAGCTCTTCACGTCGCGGGTCTTCCTCGACCCCGCAATCGAGCCCGTGCTGGAGGACCTGGCGCGAACGCAGCCGCTGCTCGGGATCCTGACGTACTTGGTCAGCTCGATCCAGAACGAGAGCGGCGAGCAGACGCCGTACTCCATGGTCTCCGCCATGGGGCCGCTCGGCGCGGCGACCGACTCGGCCTGGGACGTCGTCCCAGCGGATCTCGCGGACGACGGGATCGTGGTCGGCGACTGGCTCGCGAACGACCTGACGCTGGCGTCCGGCGACCCGCTCGTCGTGCGCTACTTCGTGCCGTCCGCCGACCGCTCGTTGCGCGAGGAGTCGCGTACGTTCCGCGTCCGGCAGCAGGTGCCGCTCGAAGGGCTCGCGGGCGACCGGACGCTCATGCCGCCCTTCCCGGGCATCTCGGACAGCGCGCACTGCCGCGACTGGGAACCGGGTATCCCGGTCGAGCTAGGCGCGATTCGCGACGTCGACGAGGCGTATTGGGAGGAGCGCAAGGGGACGCCGAAGGCGTTCCTCTCGCTCGCGGCGGGACGCGGGCTGTGGTCGAGCCGCTTTGGCTCCCTGACTTCGGTGCGTACGACCGGGACGCCCCATGCGTTCGCGCGCGCGATCCGCGAGCGGCTCGATCCGCGCGCGATCGGACTCTTCTTCCAGGACGTGCGCACGCCGGCGTTGAGCGGCAGCCGCTCCGCGACGGACTTCGGCGGGCTGTTCCTCGGCCTGAGCTTCTTCCTGATCGTTGCGGCCCTCCTGCTCACGACGCTCCTGTTCGTGTTCGGCGTCGAGCAACGCAGCGCCGAGGCCGGTGTCCTGATGGCGGTAGGCTACCGCGCCCGTGACGTGCGCCGGCTCGTGTTCCGCGAGGCGGCGGTCCTCGCGGTCATCGGCGCGGTCGCCGGTGCGGCGCTCGGCACGCTCTACACGCGCGGCGTCCTCTCGGGGCTCGCGACGGTCTGGAGTGGCGCCGTCGCCAGCACGCCGATTCGCGATCACGCGAGCATGCAGACGCTCGTCGGGGGTGGAGGCGGCGCGCTCGTGATGGCTCTTCTCGCGATTGCATGGGCGCTGCGTAAGCAGGCGCGGCGGAACCCGCTCGAGCTGCTCACCTCGAGCGCGGGCGTCGTACCGAACACGGGGCCGCAGGGCGCGCGTCTCAGTCTGCTTGTCGCCGTCACCTTCGGGCTGATGGGGCTGACGCTCGGGCTGGTCGTCGATCCGACGCGCGGCGCCGCGGCCGCGGGCGCGTTCTTCGGCGCCGGCACGCTGCTCCTGATCGCGGGGATCGCGTTCAGCCGTTGGCTCCTCGCGCGCGCTGCGGCGGACGGCGGCCCAGCGGGCAGCGCCTGGGAACCGAGCACCTTGAGGCTGGGGCTGTCGAACGCCGCACGCCGGCCCGGCCGCAGCCTCGCGATGGTCGCGCTCCTGGCGTGCGGCACGTTTCTCGTCGTCTCGATCGGAGTGCACCGCAAGAGCGGCGACACGTTCTCGCAGCTGCGCTCGTCCGGAACAGGTGGGTTCGCGCTCTTCGGGCGCTCGACGATTCCGGTGCACGACGACCTGAACACGCCGGTCGGGCGCGACGCATTCGCATTGACGGACGACGACCTCGAAGGTGTCGACTTCGTGCGGCTGCGCGTGCGCGACGGCGACGACGCGAGCTGCCTCAACCTCGGGACGCCGCAGGCTCCGCGCCTCGTCGGGGTCGATCCTTCCGAGCTCAGGGAGCGCTCTGCATTCTCATTCGCCGATCCGGCCGGCCGCGAGTTGGGGTGGGAGGGACTCGAAGGAGACCCGCACGCCGATGAGATCCCCGGCTTCGCCGACGCGTCGAGCGTGCGCTGGACGATGAAGAAGAGCGTCGGCGACGTGATCGAGTACACCGACGAGCGCGGCGAGCCGTTCCGCGTGCGCATCGCGGGCACGCTCGTCGACTCGGTTCTGCAGGGGCATCTGGTGATCTCGGAGGAGGCGTTCCGCGCCCGGTTCCCGGGTCAGAGCGGCTACCGCATGTTCCTCGTCGACGCCCCGCTCGAACGCGCCCGCGAGATCTCGGGCACCGTGACGCGTGCTCTCGAGGATGTCGGGCTCGAGCTCGTGCCCGCGGCGCGCCGGCTCGACGAGTTCAACGCGGTGCAGAACACGTACCTCTCGATCTTCCAGGTGCTCGGCGGTCTCGGTGTGCTGCTCGGCAGCATCGGCCTGGGCGTCGTCGTCCTGCGCAACGCACTCGAGCGCCGCAGCGAGCTCGCGGTCCTGCGCGCCCTCGGCTTCTCACGGCGTGCGCTGCGCCGGCTGTTGCTCTCCGAGCACGCTGCGCTCGGAGCATTGGGGCTTGGCACTGGAGCGGCGGCCGCGCTGTTGGCTCTGGCGCCGCTCACGTCCGGCCGCGCGTCGCTGCCGTTCTCCCTCGCCCTGGTGGCGTTGATCGCGCTCAACGCGCTCGTCTGGATCTGGGTTGCGGCAAGCGCGGCGGTGCGCGGGGAGCTCGTCGCCGCACTGCGTAACGAATAGGTACCGGCCGTGCGCGCCGCATACAATTCGCCTTTCCGCCAAGCTTCGGAGGCCTCCATGCTGACTCTCGTTCCGCTCGTTCTCACTCTCGTCGCACAAGATCCCGCGCCCCCGGCCAAGCTCGAGGCGCAGTTCGCACAGACGATGACGAACGCCAAGCTCGTCGGCTTCTTCACCGAGGACGGTGCGGAGGATCCGAACGGGCAGCGCGAAAACACCTACCAGCTCGGGGAGGTCAAGAAGCTCGAGAGCGGCAAGTGGGTCTTTCCGGTGGTCATCGAGTACGACGGCCGGAACATCCCCATGCCCGGTCTGCCGCTCGACGTCGAGTGGGCGGGGGACACTCCGGTCATCACGATGACCGACAAGCAGTTTCCGCTCGTGGGGACGTTCACGGCGCGCGTGATGATCTACGCCGACCGCTTCATGGGCTACTGGGACGGCGGGGGCGAGCACAAGGGCTTGATGTGGGGACGCATCGTGCACGACGAGGCCGCGGCTCCGGCGCGGGACACGAGCGGCGCGGACGACAAGCAAGACGACGGCGACGGGAAGCAGACGATCCACTGGCCTGGCTTTCACGGCTCCGGGACGTTCGGCGTCGCCCGTGGCGAGACGCGCACCGAGTGGGACGTCGAGCAGGGCGAGGGCGTGGCCTGGAAGACGAAGATCCCCGGTCTCGCCCACTCGTCACCGGCGATCTGGGGCGATCGCATCTACCTGACGAGCGCGGTGCGGGAGGGCGAGGAGGCCGAGCTCAAGGTCGGCCTGTACGGGGATGTCGAGTCGGTCGAGGACGAAGCGTCGCACGACATGACGGTTCACTGCCTCGACAAGAAGACCGGCGAGCTCCTCTGGACGAAAACGGCCTGGAGCGGTGTGCCGGCGATCAAGCGCCACCCCAAGGGCAGCCACGCAGCCTCGACGCCCGCGACGAACGGCGAGAAGGTCCTCGCGTTCTTCGGGACCGAGGGCCTGTACTGCTACGACAAGGACGGGGAGCTCGTCTGGAAGAAGGACTTCGGCCTTCTCGACGCGGGCTGGCTCAAGAACCGGGACGACCAGTGGGGCTACGGAAGCTCGCCGGTCATCCATGGCAATCGTGTGCTCGTGCAGTGCGACATCCAGGACGAGTCGTTCGTCGCGTGCCTCGACCTCGACACGGGCGATGAGCTCTGGCGAACGATGCGCGAGGAGGTCCCTACTTGGGCGACCCCAACCGTCGACGTGCGCGAGGGCCGCAGCCAGGTGATCTGCAATGGCTGGCAGCACATCGGCGGCTACGACCTCGAGACGGGCGCCGAGCTCTGGAAGCTCGTGGGCGGCGGCGACATCCCGATCCCCAAGCCGATCGTCGCGCACGACCTGATCTTCATCACCAACGGTCACGGCCGCATGAAGCCCATCTACGCGATCGACGCGATGGCGGAGGGCGAGATCGATGCCGAGCACGAGGCGATGGCGTGGATGAAGAAGCGCCGCGGCAACTACTTCCAGACGCCGGTCGTCCTTGGCGACCATCTCTACCTGTGTGCGATGAACGGCGTGCTGTCCTGCTACGACGCGAAGACCGGTGAAGAGGTCTACCGCGAGCGCCTCGGTGACGGTAACTCGGGGTTCACCTCGTGCCTGATCGCCGCTGGCGACAAGCTGTACGCGACGAGCGAAGTGGGCGAGGTCTACGTCGTTCGTGCCGGCAAGGAGTTCGAGGTCCTCGCCGTCAACACCATGGGTGAGGAGTGCATGGCGACTCCCGCCGTGTCAGCGGGCTCGATGTTCTGGCGCTCGCGCGGACACCTGATTGCGATCGAACCGATCAGCGGATCTTGACCGGCGCCACCGCGTCCTTCGGAAGTACCGAGGTCGGGTTCTCCTGCGTCGCCCGGCGCCGCTCGAAGTCCGTCTTGGCCGCCTTGCGGACGTCGGCCGCTTCGAGCAGTTCCAGTGTCGCGGACGCGAGCGAGCGCGCGGCGACGAGCATGCCCTTCTCGCCGACCGACATGCCCGTGCAGGCGACCACCTGCCAGCTGTGTCCGGGCGCGCCGTGGGTGTAGCACGCGGTGCCGATGCCCGACGTGGGCACGATCCAGCTCACGTTGCCCACATCGGTCGAGGCGGGGATGTGGAACGGATCCGTGGGTAGCTCCAGGATCGACTGCGCGAGGGAGTCGGGCGGAGGGGCCGGGAGCTCCGACTGCGTCTCGCGCGCGAACGCCGCTTCGGTCGCGTCGAAGCGCGGCGGACCGACGCGTTCGAGGTGCGTCTGGAGCAGAGCGGACAGCGGCTGGTTCGGCAGCAGCTCGAAGAGATCCGAGTCCAGCTGCTCTTTCACCTCCGTCCGCGTCATGAGCGCAGCACCGCGGGCGATCTCGCGTACGCGCTCGAGGATGTGCTCGGCGTACGCGTGGCTGTTTGCGCGCAGGTAGTACCAGACCTCGGCGGTCGGGGGCACGACGTTCGGCTGTCCGCCGCCGTCGGTGATCACGTAGTGGACGCGCGAGTGATCCTCGAGATGCTCGCGCAGGAAGTTGACGCCGATGTTCATCAGCTCGACGGCGTCGAGGGCGCTGCGGCCGTGTTGGGGTGAGAAGCTGGCGTGTGCGCTCTGTCCGTGAAAGCGGAACTTGACCGACACGACCGCCTTCGAGGTCGCGAACGACGTGCGCGAGGTGTCGGAGGGATGCCAGTGCAGGCACGCGTCGAGGTCGTCGAAAAGACCCGCGCGCGCCATGAAGACCTTGCCGATCCCGGTCTCTTCGGCGGGCGTGCCGTAGAGGCGGATCGTGCCCTCGGTCCCGAGCTCCTTCGCAATGGCGGCGGCCGCGGCTGCCGCGCCGGCGCTCGCCGTTCCGAACACCGAGTGCCCGCACGCGTGCCCGGCGTCGTTGTTGTCGTCGCGTGCTTCACGCTTGGACGTGGGTTTCTGGCTGACGCCGGGCAGCGCGTCGTACTCGGCGAGGATGCCGATCACGGGGCTGCCGGAGCCCGCCTCCGCGATGAATGCCGTGGGCATGCCCGCCGACCCGCGCGTGACGCGGAAGCCGTTCTGCTCGAGGAACCGCACGAGGGTGTCGGACGCGAGGTGCTCCTCCAGCCCGAGCTCGGGGTTGGACCAGATCGACCGGTTGATCGCTCGCAGCCGGTCGGCGTGTTCGTCGATCCAGCGGTCGCTCTTCTCGAACGGCGACTGGGCGAGGGCCGGGAGTGCGAGGGGAGCGAAGGCGGCGAGGCGAAACCCGAGGGCGGCGATGGGGGACTTCATGGCCGCCATGCTAAGCCGACGCGACTCGCCGTGCGGCGTCACTTCCCGGCTGCCGCGGCGCCGGAGACCCACGGCACGAACTGCTCGTCCAGGAAGTGATCCCACGCCCGCTGTACGATCGCCCCCATGCCGTCGGGGATCTCGCCCACGGCGGCGACGCGCAGCTCGATGCGGGTCTTGCCGTCTTCGGCCGCCTCGAAATCGAAGCTGTGGGTCATGTGCACCGGGGCCTTCAGCGTCGCGAGCCCGAGGGGCCCGGTGAACTGCAGCGCCTTGCCGCGCATCGCGTACGTGACCGTCGCGTGCAGCGCGCCGTTGCCCGCGTCGTCGAAGATCTCGTAGAAGCCGCCGCCCGGCTTCGGTTCGATGTACATCGCCTTCGGCTCCTGCGAGAAGCTGTGGTCCCACCAGCCTCGGACGTCGCCGGTGAACGCGTCGAAGACCTCCTCCGGGGTCCCGGGCGCCAGCGCGGTCTTCTCGAACGCAAAACCGGTCGGCGCGACGCTCTTGAGGTCGTCGAGGCGGGAGCCGGCCCAGGCCGCGGTGGCGAGGGTCACGAGAAGGAGGGCGATCTTCATGGTGCGGGCCTGGGGTAGCGGTTGGTTGAACGATCAATCAAGAGGCTACGGGCCCAGTCTCGAATCGTCAATCCGGTGCCCGCTGCATCACCCCACTAGGCTAGTGGGGTGAGCACCGACATGTGGCCCCAGTGGCGCGGTCCCACCCGCGACGGCCATTCGCCGGGCGATGGCTGGCCCGCGAAGATCGGCGAGGAGCACCTCGAGCTCGACTGGCGCGTTCCGCTGGGTCCGAGCTACGCGGGGCCGATCGTCAGCGCCGACCGCGTCCTCAGCGTCGAGACCGAGGGGGGGCCGAGGAGGTCGTGCGCGCCTTCGACCGGGCGACGGGCAAGGAGCTGTGGGCGACGCCGGCGTTCGACGGCGGTCCCTGCCTTGGGGTTCGTGTGTTCGCCGCTGGTCGGCGGCGACCATCTCGACGTGCAGGCAGGCGGTGCGTTCTTCAAGCTCGACAAGCGCTCGGGCGAGACCGTCTTGAAGTCGCTCGCCGACGGTACCCCGCCGAGTACCGGGTGTTGGAGGAGCGCCAGGTCAGCGATGACGAGTGTTGGGCACATCTGGCGGTGGCGGGCAGCCAGCTGTTCGTACGCGAGCTGAACGCCCTCACCGTCTACACCTGCGAATAGCGGGTACTCTGTGGGGCGCAACCCCCAGCTGCTCTCCACTGAGTCCCCCCGATGATCACCGAACTCGTACTCGCTCTCTCCTCATGCTGCGCCGCCGGCGCGGATGACGAAGCCCACTGGCCCACCTGGCGCGGTCCGCACGGGACCGGCGTCGCCGAGAGCGGCGCGCCGCTCGAATGGACCGAGGAGGACGTGCGCTGGAAGGTCGAGATCCCAGGGCGCGGCTTCTCGACGCCGATCGTGTGGGGCGAGCACATGTTCCTGACGACGGCGATTCCGATCGGCGAGGAGCCCGAGGCCGAGCCCGAGCCCGAGCGAGGCCGGCGCGGCCGCTTCCCACGCATCCCGCTCGTCGAGCAGGCGTTCGAGGTGCTCTGCATCAACCGCACGAACGGCGAGGTCGCGTGGCGGAAACGCGTCAACGAGACGACGCCGCACGAGGGCTATCACTTCAAGTACGGAAGCTACGCTTCGCTCTCACCGATCACCGACGGCAAGCACCTCTACGCGTCGTTCGGTTCGTACGGCTTGTTCTGTCTCGAGCTCGACGCTGGCGAGGTCGTGTGGAAACGCGATTTCGGCGTGCGCATGGAGATGCGCCGTGCGTTCGGCGAGGGCTCGGCGCCCGTCATCGCCGGAGACAAGCTGATCCAAGTGTTCGATCACGAGGGTGACTCGTTCATCGTCGCGGTCGAGCGCGAGACGGGCGAGGAAGCGTGGCGCAAGGACCGCGACGAGCCGTCGTCGTGGGCGACGCCGCTGGTCGTCGAGTACGATGGAGTGCAGCAGGTCGTCGTGTCCGGCTCGAACCGCGTACGCAGCTACCGGACGTCCGACGGCAAGGTCTTGTGGGAGTGCGGCGGACTTGGCCTCAACGTCATCCCGGCTCCTCAGCGCTTCGGTGACACGGTGCTGGTCATGAGCGGCTACCGCGAATCGAACCTCATGGCGATTCAGCTCGGCGCGGAGGGCGACCTCACGGACACCGACAAGGTCAGCTGGAGCACTCAGAAAGGACTCTCGTACACCCCCTCGCCCGTCTTGCACGACGGCAAGCTGTACGCGGCCTTGGATCGGGGTTTCCTGAGCTGCTTCGACGCGAAGTCCGGCGAGGGGCACTACGTCGAGACGCGCCTGCCCCGCGGCAGCACGCTGAAGGCCTCGCCCGTAGCGGCCGGCGACCGTCTGTACATCGCGACCGAGGCCGGTGACGTGCACGTCGTGAAGATGGGACCGGAGTTCGAGGTGCTCGCCACGAACTCGCACGCAGACCAGTTCTTCGTGTCCTCGCCTGTCGTCGTCGAGGGCAACCTCTACCTGCGCAGCCAGACACACTTGTTCTGCGTGGGCGCGAAGGACTGAGATGAAAGAACGCCGGCCGGTGCTCGAGGCACCGACAGCCTGCTAGCGAACTGGACTAGTGGTGTGATTCACTCTTGTGCGGCATTTTGGTCGGCCCGTACCCGCCCGCTGCTGCGTTGCGCCTCCTCCGAGACTTGCAGCGAAGTCGCGTCGTCGCTGCGCCTTGCAGCGAACGCGTACGCACCGACCAAAA
>JAAELL010000073.1 GCA_024226735.1 bacterium
TCGCTGCAAGGCGCAGCGACGACGCGACTTCGCTGCAAGTCTCGGAGGAGGCGCAACGCAGCAGCGGGCGGGTACGGGCCGACCAAAATGCCGCACAAGAGTGACTCACACCACTAGCAGGCCGTCGGCGAGGATCGTCCCCGCGCCCTCGAAGCCGAGCGTGTCTCCGGCGAGATTGCGCTCAGGACGTGCACCCGCCCCTCGCGGCCGACCGCCAGGTCGTAGCCGGCGACGATCCCAGGTGTCGTGTTGACGCGGATGGGCTGCGAGAACTCGGTCGCGCCGGGAGCGCGCCGCAGGTAGAAGAGATCGCCACGCGCCTCGCGGTCGCCCTGCACGAGGTGCAGCACCCCGCGGCATCGACCTCGGCTCGCGACCGGTGGCCGCGGTGGGGAACGCGCGTGACTCGCACCTCGGGTACATCTGCGGTGAACGACGCGTCCTGAGCGGCCGCCGAGGCGGCCGCGGCCGCCGCGGCGGAGACCAGCAGCGCGATCCCGAGTACGCGCTTCATCCGCGTTCCCCCATCAACTCCTCGAGCTGAAACGCATGCCGGATCGGGTGCATCACGGCGTGCTCCATCATCGCGTCGACGCTGTAGGCCGTCCCCCAGCGTGCGTCGTACACCTCGCCGAAGCGCTTGTCCGACACGTCGCGCAGCGGCACGCGCCAGCGCTCGAGCACGTGCGCGAGGTACTCGTCGACGCGCGGCGCGAGCGCGGCTGCATCCGGGAGCGCCTCAATCTCCGGGTCGGGTAGCCCGAGCACTTCGCACATCCACACCATGTAGCCGCGCGCGCAGCCGACGACGTGGCGCAAGAGATGCTCGAGCGAGGCGTAGTCCGGATCGTTCGTCTCGGGCAGCTGAAGGCCGCGCTCCGCGGCCCGGCGCCAGACGGTCAGGAAACCGCGCATCTGTTCGTCGTGCAGATGCACCATCGCGCGCGCCCCGCGATAGACGTGTTCATCGTCGCGCTTCATCCCGACACCGTACGCCGCCGCCTACGGCATCGCCACGCCAGCTTCTCCGAGCCCGTCAACGCCCGGGCAGCGCGACCTGGAGCAGTCCCCGCGCGGGACGTGGGCACCGCGCTCGAGACGCAGGCGAACACCATGCCCGGAGACGACCGCGACCGAGGGGTCATCGGCGGGAAACACGACGTCGAGCCGGAAACCGAGCTGCTCCGTAAAGAAGCTCAACGTCGCGCTGAGATCGCTGCGGGGCAGGACGACCTCGGCCGACTGGAATCTGCGTCCGCGCTCTACTTCTTCGCGACGAGGTAACCGATCCAGGCTTCGCAGTTCTCACCACGCGGATCGTGCTCGAAGATGCCGTCGCCGGCCTCTTCGTCGTCCTCGTCGGTCCCCTCGAAGTACGGCTCGGCCGACACGAAGCCCGCGTCGAGCAGGACGTCCTTGATCTCGGTCAGATGCCAGAAGCGCCAGGAGTACTCGAACGCGCTGCGCATCTCCGAGCCGTCCTTGAAACGGAAGTGGATCGCGGACTCGTACTCGCCGGAGCCGGGCCACCACGTCTTCTGGTCCCAGACGTACTCGATGCCGCCGCCGATGCGACGCACTTCTTCCATCTCGGTCAGTGCTTCCGGCCCACCGAACAGGTCGACGACGAGAATGCCGTCGTCGGCGAGATCGGCGCGCACCGACTGGAAGTAGCCCAGGAGCTCCTTGCGCTCATGGAAGCACCAGTAGGAGAAGTTCGCCGCCGTCGTGACGTCGGGGCGCTTCTCCGCCGGGTTGCGCACGTCCTTGAGGTGGAACGTCATGCGCGCCTCGCCGTCTTCGAGCTTGGTGAAGTTGTTGCGCTTGCCCCACTCGATCGGCTCGGGGTCGAGGTCGAAGCCTTCGGCGCTGTTGCCCGCGTCGCGCGAGAGCCACTCGGCGGCGAGCGCCGCGGTGCCACAGAAGTCCTCGCGCAGGTGGTGCGGCTTCTTGCCGCGCGCCTGTTCGTAGGCCTTGATCAGGAAGTCGACGTCCGTCTCGGGCGAATTGACCGCCCGCTGGTACAGGTCGTACCGATCCGCCGTCTTGGCGTTCAGCTTGCGATCCCGCTTGCGGCCGTTCTTTTCCTTGTCCTTGTTCTTCTTGCCCTTGCCCGGGCGGCGCTTGGTGCTGCTGGCCATGAATCTCGAGCTCGACTGGAGAGTGCTCAGTGGAAGGCGGGGAGGATACTGGGCGCGAGCGCGCGAACGGTACTGGAATCAGCCCCGAATCACGGGCGATTCAGCGCCGACCGAGGCGCGGCTCGCCCTCGTTCCATTCCGGGGAGACGCTGCCGTCGGCCAGGAGCTGGGCGGCGGCGAAGCCGGCGCGCGCGCAGGCCTCCATGTGCTCGTAATCGAGCGCATCCCAGTCGTCGCTCGGCTGGTGGTAGTCGCCGTGCATGTTGTAGGTCGAGAGCGTCTGGCCAACGATGCCCTTGCGCACGAAGACGATGTTGTCGGAGCGCATGAAGAAGTTCTGGTCCGGGCGCCCATCGGCGACGACGTCGATGCCGCGCTCGGCGAACGCCGGGCCGAGCGTCGAACGCTCGTAGCCGGTGAGCCACAGCTTGCCCGCCCCGCCGACCACCTCGTCCGGCCGCCCCAACATCTCGAAGTTGAGGTTGCAGACCGTCTCCTCGAGGGGAAAGAACGGGTGATCGACGTAGTGGTAGGTCCCCAGGATCCTGCGCTCCTCGCCAGTCGCGAGCAGGAATACGAGCGTGCGCGCCGGCTTGGGCCCGGCGGCGAACGCCTCGGCGAACTCGAGCACCGCCGCGACCCCCGACGCGTCGTCGTCGGCGCCGTTGAACACGATCGGCGGCCCTCCGTCCCGGCCCGGGCGGGTGCCGAGGTGGTCGTAGTGCGCGGAAAGGACGATCACTTCCTTCGCGAGCTCCGGCCGCTCGGGCGTGCCGACGCCGCGGATGCAGCCGACGACGTTGTAGTCGTCGATGATTCTGCGCTCGCCGTGGAAGACGAGCTGAACGCGCGTCGCTTGGCCGTCGTCGAACTTCGTGCGCCATTCGCCGTGCACGCTGACCTCTTCGGGGTCGTCGGTCAGCTCGCCCTTGACGACGCCGAAGCCGCCGCGCGGGAGGCTGCCTGGCTTGCCCGCCTTCGTCCGACCGAGGCGCAGGACCAGGCCCCACCCCTTGCCCCGGGGCGCTCCACGTTCCTCGAGCCAACGTTTCGCATCACCCGCCCGCGCGTGGAACAGGAGCGCGACCTTGGGATCCGCCGTGGCCGGCAGATCTTCGACGCTGCGCACGGACAACACCTCGAGCTCGCTCGTCGAGACCGGCGCACCGCGCACGCGCGCCGTGAAGTCGACACCGTAGGTCAGCGGCAGAGGATCGCCTTCGCCGGCCCATACCCGCAGCTCGGGTACCGCCTCGTGCTCGGTGCGGTAGAAGGGCACCGCCTGCAGGAACGTACCGTCGTCGCCCGCGGGTTCGAGCTGCGCGCGCTTCAGCGCCCGAGCGAGGTAGCGCGCCGCGCGCCGCGAATGCTCGGTCGCGACCAAACGGCCCTGCATCTCGTCCGACGCGAGGAAGCGGACGTGGTGCTCGATCTCCTTGGCCGTGATTGCCGTCTGCCCCTCGGGCAGCGGGTCCTCGGGAGCGGGGTCCTGCGACCCCGCCGCGACCGGAACGAACAGGAGGAGAGTGGAGAGCAGGAGAGGGCGCTTGGACATGCCGCAGAGCCTATCAGGCTCCGCGGCAGTGGACGGGCCCTACGCTACGCACACAGATCGCGCAGCGTGCGGTACAGGCGCTCGTTGTCCTTCGGATCGCCGATGTGCACGCGGACCGCACCGTCCATACCGCGCGGGACGCTCATGGCGCCCGGCTCGAGCCGTCGGTTGACCTTGCGCGCCAGGTCCGAGGGCCTCTCGACCTGCAGCAGGATCCAGTCGCCGATCGACGGCAGCGGCTGGATGCCCGGGATCGAGGCGAGGCGCGATGCGAAGCGGTCCTTTTCCGGGGAGAGTCTGCGTTCCGGTTCCATTTGCGGTTTCCTCCTTCGAGGCGAGCCCACAGGGCCTCTCCGGCCCCTGTAGATGAGAGAGTGGGTCCAAGGGGGGACGGCGTGGCCGCGCCACGTCCGGTATGCCCGCGAACGGACGCCCGCGTATGTCCCCCCGGCTCCGTTCATGACTGCGCCTACCGTATCTAGTGTCTGTAGATCCTACAAGCACTAGCGGTGTGCGCATGTCATGCCACGCCCGGCACGTCGCCCGAACCCTTGGACAGCACCGGAGCTACGCCCATCGGCGGTGTCCCGTGTCGAGACTCGACCGAGCCGGGGGGTCGGCCCAGAATGCGGGCCATGACCGCCTGGACCGTCCACGTCCCCTGCTCGACCTCCAACCTCGGCCCGGGTTTCGATCTGCTGGGCCTCGCTCTCTCTCTGCACCTGGAGATCGAAGCGCGCGAGGCTCCGGGGGGCGAGCACCGCATCGTCGAGGCGACCGGAGAGGCCCTCGCGTGGCCCCGGGCGCAGGACAACCTCGTGCTGCGCGCGTTCGATGAGGGCCGTCGCCGGCTCGGGGCCGAACCGTGCGGGCTCCACGTCCGCGCGCACTCGGCGATCCCGCTGATGCGCGGACTGGGCAGCAGCGGAGCCGCGATCGCCGCCGGTCTCCTCCTCGCCCAGGCGACGACCGGCGGCGCCGAGAACGAGGTGCCGCGGGAGCTCCTGCGCGCCGGCTGCGACCTCGACGGGCATCCCGACAACTCGACCGCGTCGTTGCTCGGCGGCTGCACGCTGGCCCTGCCGACCGCGGACGGGCTCGAGGTCGTGCGTCAGCCTTTGGACGCGAGCATCGGCATCGCTGTCGCGTGGCCGTCTTCGAGGGTACCGACGGCGCGCGCGCGGGCGGTGCTCCCCGCCAGCGTCGCGTTCGAGGACGCGGTCGAGAACCCGCGCCGACTCGCGGTGCTGCTGGAGGGATTGCGCACGGGCAACGGCGAGCTGCTCGCACTCGGCGCCGAGGACCGACTGCACGTGCGCTACCGCCTGCCGCTCATCCCCGGCGCCACGGACGCCCTCGCCGCGGCACGCGACGCGGGCGCGTGGCTGGCGACGATTTCGGGCAGCGGCTCGACCCTGCTCGCGCTCGCGCCCCACGAGCGCACGAGCGCCGTCGCCACGGCGCTACGCGACGGTCTTGCGCGCGCGGACGAAGCGGCCGTCGGGCACGTCGTCGAGGCCGTGCGCGCGAGACCGCGCGTGCGCGCCGTGTGAGTCCGGCCGAGGGACGTTCGACGGTTTTTTGAAACGATTCGTGCCGTGCGAATGCTCATGGGTTGCACGTTGCGACGGTCAGCGTCGCTCGCAGCGGATCCCTCGGGACCCGCGACTCCAATCGTTCGCGCGTGCGCAGAATGGCCAGGGGGGGTCGAGCGCGTGGCTCGGCCCTCCCTGGGACTGCTCTCTATCGAGCTATCGAGGAAGGGGTTCGCCCCTTCGACTCACTCGTAGACGTTCGTCGCTTCGGTCTCGTCGACCGAACGCGTCAGCTCGTCGGTGTTCATCGCGACCTTGAAGCGCATGTTCTTGGCTTCGAGGACGGGCAGAGCACCGAGCGTGATGCGCGCGCCGTTGCCGCAACGGCGACGGACCGCATGTGGAGCTCGTACGCCACCCGCGTCGCGGACGAACAGGCCGCGAGTATCCCGACGCACCCGCGTTTCGGGCATGACCGCTTGTATGCGCAGCGTTTTGCCATGTATGGCAAACGAAAAACACGGCCGCTTGGTGCACTGATAGCGGCCCCATACCCACCGTTTCCAGCGCGCGACGATCCAGCCCGGATCGCGGCACGGGGAGCGGCCTTGGACGGGCATCCAAAGAAGCCCGTCGGTCGTTGCGGCCAAACCGCGCGGGAGCTTGCGGGTGGTCTTCTGCCGCTGACGCGGGCCGGTGTCAGGACAGTCCGTGCCCGTACCCGCGCATGATCGGGTCGAGCTCGGATGGGCAGGCCGCTTCGAGTGCGAGCTCGGTTGCGCGCCGCGCATCCTGCAGGCGGGTCGCGCGGACGGCGGCCATGAAACCTTCCAGGGCAACCGGTGCGGTGGAGAAGTGGCGCAGTCCGACTCCGAGGAGGAACGGCACGTTCTCGGGGCTGACGGCCGTGACGCCGAACACCGACAGCGGCTTGCCCGCGTCGTCGCACACCTTCGTCACGCGCTCGAGGGCCTGCACGACGTACGGGTGCAGGCGCTCGAAGTGGCGCGACAGCGCGACGTTGTCCCGGTCCGCCGCGAGCAGGTACTGCTGAAGCGAGTCGAGTCCGATCGCGAGGAAGTCCGCCTCGCGCGCGAGGTCCTCGATCCCCAGGCATGCCGCGGGAGTCTCGACGACGACGCCGACCTGGGCCGGAGCCTCGACCTCCAGCCCCTGCTTGCGAAGAGCGAAGCGTTCCTCGAACAGGATCTCCTTGACGCGCCTCAGCTCGCCGCAGTCGATGACCTTCGGCAGCGCGATGCGCGCGCCCCCGTCGGCCGTCGCTCGCAAGATCGCGACAAGCTGGCGGCGCAACACCGACTCGTTAGCGAGCAGCGTACGCACGCCGACCTGCCCGAGGCCGGGGTTCTGCTCGCGGTCGGCGTGCAGGTACGAGACCTGCAGGCCCGAGTCGATGTCGAGCAGCCGGAACGTCACGCTCTTGCCCTCCGCCCGGTCGAGGATGGCCTGAAAGTGTGCGACGAGCGTCTCGATCGTCGGGGGCTCGCGGTCGACGAGGTAGAGCAGCTCGGTGCGGTAGAGACCGATTCCGGGCATGCCGTAGCCAAGGGCGCTCTCGACTTCGGGCAGGTTGCCGCACGTCGCGGTGACCGTCACCGGCTCCCCATCGGCCGTGCGCAGGGGGGAACGGGCCCATTCGGGCGTGAGCGCCGCATCCTCGCGTGCCGCGCGCGTCGCGAGGAATTGATCGCAAACGACGTCGTCGGGCCGGACCCGCACGACGCCCTCGGCCGCGTCGACGATCAACAGGTCGCCGTCCTCGACCTGGCTCAGGAGCCCATCGACAGCGGTCAGGGTCGGAATCCGCATCGACCGCGCCAGGATCGCCGCGTGGCTCGTCAGGCTCCCGGCCTCGGTCACGATTCCGTGCACCTCGTTGCCGGCGAGGTTGAACATGTCGACGATCGACAGCTCGCGTGCGACGAGGATCGTCTCGGCCTTCTTGTAGTCGTCTTCCACCGGAGCGACCTCGGCTCGCTCCAGGTTGCGCAGGACGCGGATGCCGACGTCGCGCAGATCGACGGCGCGCTCACGCAGAAGATCGCTCTCGACGAGGCGGAAGATGCGGTCGAAGTCCTGGATCACCTTGGCGATCGCGCCTTCGAGCGACATCTGCTCGCCGAGAATCAGGTTCTCGACGTCGGAGAGGAAGACGGAATCGCGCAGGTAGGAGACGTGCGTGTCGAGGATCCGCGCGTGGTCGGCGGGAACCTTGCCGCGCAGGCGCTCCTTGAGCGTCTCGAGCTGATCCTTGGAGTCCGAGAGCGCCTGGTGAAAGCGGTTGAGCTCGTGCTCGATGCGATCGCGCGGCACGCGCTGCATGTCGACCCGCGAGAGCTCGTAGTCCTTGCGACGCGCCACGCCGATCGCGAGGCCCGGCGCGACCGCGCGCCCGCGCAGCACGATCGAGGCCGCCTGCTGGCCCTTGGGCGGCAGTGCTTCGGACGCCGCGCCGGCAGCATCACGCGTCGACTCCGCCGCGGACGCCTGCGAGCCGGTGCTGGGCGGTTCCGCGGTCTCGTCGTCCGCGGGCTCGGTGGTGGGGGGTTGGGGAGCGTCGGTCATCTAGCGACTATCCTAGTGGTGTGATGCAGACAGTTGCGGTCTTATCCCGAGTTCGCGTGTGCGTGCCACAAGGCGCGGCGACGACGCAACTTCGCTGCCAATACGGTGATACTGGGATTGGTCGCAGGAGCCGCAACGCCGTGGCGCGTGCA
>JAAELL010000074.1 GCA_024226735.1 bacterium
CGCCATGACGACATCCTCCACGCCCGGTCGGCACCTGAAAGCCTCCCCGAATCCACGAATTCGCCTACGTTTCCAGGCGCCAACCGGACGCGGATGCTGTCGCCCTGGCATCCGAAGCACTTCTTCAACGGGCTGCTAGGATCCCGACATGGCAACTCGGATTCTGACGCAGAGTGAGGTCGAGGCGCTGCTGCCAATGGACGAGTGCATCGAGCTGATGGACGCGGCCCTGCGCACTCTGGCCCGGGGCGAGGGCACGAATCCATTGCGACAGGCGACCTGGCTTCCGGACCGGCGCGGGCTGATCGGAACGATGCCCGGGTTCGTCGCGGAGCCCCAAGTGCTCGGCTTGAAGGTCGTGACCGTGTTCCCCGGCAACCACGGCAGCGCGCTCGATGCCCACGGGTCGCCAGGTCCCAGTAACTGGTCGCGTCGGACGTGCTCAGCTCGTCCAGGAAGCGCTGCTCATAGTCGCGGGCGATGTCGAAATCCTCCAGCAGGACGCTCTTCGCGGCCGCGTTGACTCCGGTGTAGGTGCCGTCCGGCGCCCGCTCGAACGCCTGCACGTAGCAGTCGCGCGACTGGCGCAGGTCTTCCTTGTCACGCGAGTTGCGGTAACGGTCCATCCACGTCCGTCCGTGGATCCCGAGGGTCTCGGGGTCGCACTCGCCCCGGCGACGAGCTTGGCGAGGATGCGCTGCCCCTCGTCGAGCCCCTCCTCGAGCACCTCGAGCACCTCGTCGTTCGCGCCGAGGCGCGTCGCTCATTCGCCCAGCGTTTGCCTCACGGCCGGATGACGAACTGCAGCGCAGGGCTGAGGACGGCCCGCTGTGGGCTGTTGTCGCGGTACCAGAACTGCGTGTAGACCGTGGCTCCGGCGACGAGCGCGGGGTCGGTGCCGCTGCGGAGCTGAACGTTGAAGTCGTAGCTAATGCGGCCGCCACACGGGTCCTCGCCCTGCGCCACGCTCGTCGCCAAGCGGCGGAAGGGTAGGCCGACGCAACGCACGCCGCCGAACAGCGCGGCCCGATCCGGTGACATGCCGTAGACCGGGAGGCCCAGGCTGCCTGGGGCCAGATCCTGTGCGGAGATGACGAACGCACCCGATCCGCTGATCTCGGGCACGCCCTCCGCCTCGACGCGCGCGACGCAGCCCTCGCTGTCGACGGTCGCGGAGCAGTACGTCCCCTCGTACGTCTCGTTCAAGAGCGTCAGCTCGTCCTCGATCCCGCCGTCAGAATCGAGGAACGTCAGGTCCATGCGCCCGCCCTCGACGTCGAGCACGAGCGAGCCGCGACGGCTCACCGAGTGCACCATCGCCGGGTGATCGAGCGGAGCCGAGTGCGCGACCCCCGAGCAGCCAGCGCAGATGTAGATCGCCCCCGCGTGCGGGCCGGCCGCCTTGTTGTACGCCCCGTCGCCCGCGACGCGGCCGTCGCCACCGTCCACCTTCATCGACTCGTCGAACGTCCACGAGTAGTCGTAGTGCCCATCGATCAGGTACGAGCGCTCGTAGCTGTGGCTGTGGCCGGTGAGGACGAGGTCGACGCCGTGGTCCTCCAGGAGCGGCAGGAAGTTCTCGCGCATCTGGGTTTGGCGCGAGCTCGCGTCCGAATCGTGCGAACCCTTCGAGTGCGGCGGGTGGTGCCAGAACGCGATGAGCCAGGACCGATCAGCCGCGCTGAGGTCGGACTGCAGCCACGTCCACATCGGACTCCCCACGGACCGGTCGGCGGATTCCGAGTCCAGGCACACGAAGTGGATGTTCGCGAAGTCGAACGAGTAGTACGCCTCGGTTCCAGAGGGCACTCCGCCGACCTCGCCCGAGGACGGAAGCGTGAAGATGTCGTAGTACACCGAAGCGTAGCGGTCGTGGTTGCCGCGCGCGGGCCACAGGACGCTCCTGCGCAGCATGCCCGGAAAGATGTCGAACACCGCGTCCTGGTAGTCGTTGTCGGTTCCATCGCCGTAGGCGTTGTCGCCGAGCATCACCCATGCGTCGGTATGGCGTTCGCCCGCGAAGCCGTCGTACGCGTCGCGCACCTCGCGCACGTCGTCATTCGCGCTTCCGCTGTCGCCCAGGATCCAAAGGCGCACGGCCTCGGTACTGCCAGGCGCCGGCGCGGTCTCGAAGTAGTGGCCGGCGTCCCCGCCACCCTGGTAGCCCGTCGAGCTACCGTACGCGTAGTAATAGCGCGTGCCGGGCGCGAGGCCCGCGAGCTCGACCTCGTGGTCCTCCGTCACCGTCAAGTCGCTGACTATCGTCGTCAGCGCCGCCGCGCTGGGCCCGAACCACACGCGACCGTCGGTCGCCTGCTCGGTGCGCCACCGCACGCGAACGCTCGTGCTCGTGCCGAGCTGCAGATACGGCCCGCGCGTCACGTCGACGTTCGATCGCCCCTCGACTCTGCAGTCAAAGCTGAGATCGGAGCTGCCTGGTCCGACCTGATGGACCTCGGCGGCGATCGTGTTGGTGCCCGCCAGCAGGTGCGTCGGGTCGACGGCGAAGTCGATGAAGAGGTTCTCCTCGGAGCCGGACACGGACGAGGAGGCGAGCGTGCGATAGTCGATCGAGCCCGACGGCAGGTTGTCGCGGACCACCTCTTGGCCGTTGAGATAGACCGCGGCGCCGTCGTCGCGCAAGAGGCTCACGACGAGCCGCTCGAAGACGCTCGGGTCGTGGACCTCGAACTCGCGCCGGAAGTAGTAGGTGATGTACTTGTCGTCCGGATCCCCGCCGTAATCGAGCAGGGTCACTTCATCGAAGTCGCCGTAGCCGAGCTGTGCGTCGCCCCTCGGCCAAGCCGAGTCGTCGAAGCCGGCGTGGCGCCAGGCCACGTCCGCGTCGCTGCCATCGTCGAGGTATGCCCACGTCGCTCCGACGGGAACGAGAGTCGTCTGGGCGAGCACCGGCGAGGAGAACGCCAGCGTGCAGAAGAGGAGACGGATCATGACGGGTCAAGAGAGAGAGTCTTGGTGAGTCACGCAGCACGCGCGTAGCGGCGTACCAGACTATTCGCCGATCTCCATCATGGGGCCGTGATCCCGGTGTGAGACACTCCATGTGGCATGGAGGGCTGCCAGGCGCTTTGCTAACGTCACGCTGGAGGAGAGATCGAATGCTGAACATTCACATGCTGCCCGCGGGACACGGCGACTGCCTCTGGATCGAGTACGGCGACCCGAGCGCACCGCACCGCGTCTTGATCGACGGTGGAGTGCACGCCACCTACCGCTAGCCACTCGGGCGCGGGCTCGGTGATGTTCATCCCGCAACTCCGGGTTCGTCGACGGCCCCGGCGGTTCGAGCGGAACGCTCTGCCTCTCGCAGCCGATCGCTCGCTTCGTCGGCGATGTCGTCAACGGCGGATCGAATGGTTCCTTCGAGGTCACGCTCGACACGGGCGCCATCCCGATGACGCCCCCCCGTCGCCGCACTGCCCGGTGAGGCGTGGTTCTTCCAGTGCTGGTAGCGCGACGGCCAGACCTCGAACTTCACCGACGGCATCCGCGCCGACTTCTAGCGGGACCGATCTCCCCTCCGGAGTCGGTCTGCGCGGGCACCTTCCTTCGGGAAGGTGCCCGCCTTCGATCGTTGTACGGAGCTCCGTCCCCTTGCCAGGACTCAACGAAACGCCGCACCGCCGCTGGCGAGGCAGCGCTCGATCCACGGTCGAAACTCGTGGCGCCACGGAGCGTATGCGCCGCTCGTGATGAGCTGCGTCGCCTCGCGGTAGTCCGCGAGCGCGCGCTCGTGCTCCCCCAGCTCGAGCCGGATGAGCGTACTCAGAAAGAGGTTGTACGGGCTCGGCCCGAGCCCGTTCGGCACGGTCAAGGGATCGTCGTCCGCGTTGATCGCATCGGTACGGTCCAAGGCGGCGGCGGCGCCCTGTGCGTCGCCGAGCTCCATCAACACGAGCGCGAGCGTGTTCCAGTGGCGCGCGAGGTCCGGCCGCAGCTCGACGGCGCGCCGGACGTAGCGCAGGGCGAGGTCGAGGTCGCCGAGCGGCGAGGTGGTCGCGACGTCCCACGCCAGCTTGTTGAGCACGACCGGACTCTCGAACAGGGCCGCCAGCTGGAGGGCGCGCTCGGCGACGTCGCCGGGCCAGATCCCGGCTTCGAGCTCACGGCGCACGTCTTCGAGCATCGGCCACGTGGCGTAGAGGCTCCTGACGAGCTCGACCGCCCCCGCGACGCGGTGGCGCTCGAGCGCGACGCGCCGGTCGTAGGTACGCCCGAAGCCGACGACGAACGCGGAGCCGGCGTACTGCAGCGAGTCGCCGTCCTGCGTGAAGGCGATCCGTCCGGGCAGGCCGAGGGTCGACTGGACGGACAGCCTCTCGCTCGACTGCACGAGGTCGAAGAGCTGGACCCAATCACGCGCCACGACGGCCAGCAAGTCTTCGTCGCCGGGGTGCAGGTCCATGTCCGTCACCTTCGCGAGTGCCTGCAGCCGTCCCGCGGCAGCCCCGGTGTCCGCATCGAACAGTTCGATGCGCCCCTCGTCGCCGACGGCCACGGCGACCCAGCCCGAGGACGACGACGCCGCAAGAGCGACCGGATCCTGGTCCAGCTCGATGCTCCACGCCGTGCTGCCCGTGCGCACGTCGGTGCGCATCAGGATCGGTGCGTCGCCGGCGGTCGCCGTGAAGAGGGTCGCTCCGTCCTCCTCGAGGCGCAGCCGGACGACCGGCCCCGGAATCGAGTCGAGCCCCGTCAGCTCCGTCCCGTCCTCGATGCGGTGCACCTCGACACCGGCGGTGGTCCCGACCGCGACGTGGTCCCCGCCGAGCGACTCCGCATGCGGAACGGAGCGCAGATCGCGGATCCACACCGCCCCACGCCGGAGGTCGTGCACTTCGATCGAGTACCAGTCGTCGTGGCGGCGGATGAGCTGCCCGACACGCACGAACACATCGCCGTTCCGCGAGAGCTCGTCGAGCGACTTCCCCCCCCCGAGCGGTGAGGTGATCGAGCGCGCCAGGAGCTCGACGCGCCGCGCGGACTCGAGCGCGGCGCCGTCGAACACGACCAGGAACCCCTTGTCCTGGAGGCAGCTCGTGGCCGGACCCGCCCGGACGGCGGGCACCCCGCGAAACGGGAGCGCGTTCGACTCGAGGCGCGTCACATCGAGTGCGATCGTCTCGTCGCCCAAGGCGCGGAACAGCCGTCCGCTGCCGTCGAGACAGACCGACATCGATCGGTGGAACGGAACCTTGGAGACGCCCAGGGCACGCCCAGCCGTCGGTGCGACCGCCAGCGTGCCTCCGCGCACCGTGGTGACGAAGTCGTCGTTCGGTTCGGCGACGGTGGTCCGCAGAAACGGGCGTCCGGAACCGGCCCCGAGCGACCCCTCGCCCTCCGCGAGGACGTCGCCGCGAACGGTCATCAGACGCGTGCCCGTTCCGATCTCCTCGAGGTACCAGGTCGCATCAGGGCCCCAGAGCCGCGTCGCCTCGGGCAGCTCCTTCAGTTCGTGTGCGCCGGACTCCGCACGCCAATCCCAAGACTCCAGGGACGAGCTGTTCAGCTTCAGGAGCCTCCCGTCCGAGTCGAAACGCAGCTCGCCGTCGTGCGCGAGCACCTGGCGGCTGGCGACCACGGTGAGGCCCGCGAGCTCGATGACCGAGAGCTTCCCGCTCACGCGGTCGTACAACCCGAGCAGCCGCCCCTCGCCGTCGAACGTCGCGCTGCGCACCGGCGGCATCGGAATGCGCCGCGGCTCCGGCCGCGCGAGGTCGGGGACGTACCACAGGTAGGTGCCATTGAGAACGACGACGCTCCGATCGTTCGTGGCGATGAGCAGAAAGCAGTTCTCGCGGTACTGGGACTCCGCGAAAGGTGCCCCGCCAGGAACGAAGTCGCTGAACCCCTCGAGGCCGAGGCGGTGCGCCTCCCGCCCCGACTCGAGATCGAAGACTCTTCCATCGTTCCCCGCGTGCAGGGTGACGAGCCACTTGCCGTCCCGCGTCGCCGCGAGGCGCGTCGCCGGCCCGGTCGCCAGAGCGCTGCCCAGGTCGTTCGTCCACGCATCGAGGATCCTGCCCTCCCAGGAATCGACGATGTCCGGACGGGCGTCGAGCAGCGCGCGAGCAGCCGACCCGTTCCCGCTTCGCAGCTCGTCGAGCACCTGCTTCTTGATCCCGGCCACGATCTGGCGCTCGAGGTTCGCCTGCGTCGACTTCGCCTGCAGGAGGCCCCAGCCGGCCAGCGTGGCGGCGACCGCGAGGATCCCCATGACCGTCACCGTCGCGGCGACGAAGCGGCGGTTGCGCTCGACGAACTTTCGCGTCCGGTAGGTCAGCGATGTCGGGCGCGCGAGCACCGGATGACGCAGCCGCAACCGCTCGAGCTCCTCCGCGAAGACGAGCGCGGTCGCGTAGCGCCGGTCGGGCTCCTCACTCAGCGCGTGCTCGAGGACCGTCGCCAGCTCGGCCGCCGCGCCGAACGCCTGCGGGCGCAGGCGACGCAGCCTCTGCGAGACCTCGCTCGAGCGCGAGTCGGTTCCGAGCGCCGCGTCGTGCAGCGGCTCGAGGGTCAGGCTCTCGTAGAGCGACGCGGCGAGCGAGTACACGTCGGAACGCCGATCGACCGCCCCCGCATCGAGCTGCTCGGGCGACATGTACGCCGGCGTGCCGAAGCGGTCGCCCGAGCGCGTCATGCGCGCGTCCTCCTGCCCGACTGCGCGCGCCAGCCCGAAGTCGAGCACGACGAGCGAGCCGTCGTCCTGGCACATCAAGTTGCCCGGCTTGATGTCGCGGTGCACGATCCCCGCCGCGTGCGCGACGTGCAGGGCACGGGCGACCGACTCGAACGCGGCGAGCATGCCCTCGAGCTGGTCGCGGCTGGTCGGGCGCAGCCAATCGGGCTCGCAGGTATCCCGCGACTCGCGCGACTCGCGGATGCGCCGCGACAGTGGGCTCCCGGACAGGAGCGGCATCACGATGTACGGAAGACGCCCCGAGAGGTCGGCGTCGAAGATCGTGCACAGGCCCGGATGGTCGAGCCGCGAAATGATCTCCGCCTCGCGTCGGAAGCGCTCGAGCCGCACTCCGCCCATCGCGCCGGTGAGGTGCAGGAACTTGATGGCGACGCCGCGCCCGAGGCGCTCGTCCTCCGCCGCGAACACGACGCCCTGGCCGCCGACTCCGATGCGCGAGGTCAGCCGGTACGCCGCGACCGATTCACCGGGCTCGGGCAACCCCAGGATCGTCGCCTCGGGAGCGTCCTTGGCCGTCAAGCGCTCGTACTCGCGCGTAACCTCCTGCTCCGCGCCGGGGTAGCGGGCGAGGTAGTGGGACAGCGGCTCGAGCTGACCTGCGCGTCCGTCAAGCGCGAACTGCAACGCAAAATCCGCGACCGCCGACGTCGGGCTGTGGGGACCCTGGGACAACCGGTATATTGGACCACAAGCGCGGCCCCGCGCCACGTCGACGCCATGCGCGACACCGACCCCACCGACCCCACCGACCCCTCAGCGCGCGAAACGTTCGAAGAGCACTACCGCGACGTCGCCCCCGCGCTGTACGGCTGGGCGTACCTGCGCGTCGGTCGCGACCTGCGGACGCAAATAGATGCGACAGATCTTGTCCAGGAGACGTCGTTGCGCGCACTTCAGGGTTTTGAGCGCTTCGACCCGGACCGCGGCCCATTCCGCAGGTGGGTGTTCCGAATCGCCAAGAACGTGTTGTCCGAAGCCTTGAGGCGCAGCAGCTTCGCGGCCAAGAAGGGCGACACGGGCGCTTGGAGCGCAGGCCAGATGCCGGAGAGCGTGACGCGCATCACGACGCGCATCGCACGCGACGATGCGCTGCAGGTCTTGCTGAACAAGATCGAAGAGTCCGATCCGAGCGATCAGGAGCTGTTCTTGCGCTGCGGTCTCGTCGGCGAATCGTTCGTGGAGGCGGGCAGGCGGATGGGGCTCGAACCGGACGCGGCGCGCATGCGCTGGAACCGACTGCGCGAGCGCTTGCGCGGCAGCGCATGGGTCGCGGAGCTGCTCGCGACGACGGACTGAGCGGAAGCCGTTTCGATTCTTCGGATTCTCGTTCGGGTCACGGTGCCCCCGATCAATGGGCCCTTGGAGACACGGCTCGCCGCCGACGAAGCCTCCGAGAAAAGAAACGAGAATCCAATGTCCACCCAATTCATCCGCTTCGCTTCCGTGATCGCCGCTCTGCACGTTGCTCAAACGGCCGGAGCCCAGAGCACCTTCAGCATCAACAACGGCAGCGCGACGTTCGGCGCGCCCGACGCGTTCACGAGCACGCCCATCTTGCCGGGCGACATCCTCACGCCGTCGACCGGCGCCTTCCCCGGCCCGAACCCGCCGGCATTCGGCGCACCGACGCCTCCGGGGACTTCGATGAACACGTACTTGGACCTCGGCTTTCCGGCCGCGCAACGTCCCGAGATCGACGCGATGTCGTTCGGCGACGACATGCCGGCCCAGCCGGGTGCCGTCATGCCAGGCTCCTACTGGTTCTCGGTCGACGAGGTCGCGCGCGGCATGCCGAGCATCGCCCCGCCGCCAACCGTGTTCACCGAAGGGGCGATGATGGTCGGGACGTTCACCGACTACGAGGCCGCGGCCGACGTCTTCACCGACCTCGGCGGCGCCGCGCCGCCGCTCAATCCGACGGCGACCGCCGGCGGCAACATGGGCATGATCGACGGCAACGGCAACCCCAGCCTCACGGGCGCGGTCTATCCCGGCTTCGGTCTCATCGAGCCCGCGGGCCTGTGGCCGATCACCGGCGACAACGTCGACGCGGTCAACGTGGAAGGTGGTCCCTTGAGCTACCCGCTCTACTTCTCGCTGGACGCGGACTGGACCGACCCCGTGCTCGGCACCGACCTGCTCGGCAGCGCCGCCGGATTCGGCGCACAGCCCGGCGACGTTCTGGTCCTTCTGACGCCGGGCGGGCCACCCGAGGCGGTGCCCTACGCGACAGCAGCTCAGCTCGGTCTCGACAACTCCGGCGCCGGAACCGACGACCTCGACGCGCTCGCGCTCTGGGAGAACGGTGTGCCCGACTTCCAGCCTTCCGAGGAAGCGTACGACTGGATCGGCGGCACGACCGACATGCTCATCTTCTCGGTGCGCCGCGGCTCCGCGGTCATCGGCGAGATGGATAGCCGGTACGGGCTTCCGATCGAGGAAGGGGATCTCCTTTCGACGCCCTTGGTCGGCGGCGTTTCGGCCAACCCCTCGATCTGGATCGCGGCGGAGAACCTCGGCCTGCAGACCGCGCGCACGTTCCTCACCGGCGGCAACACCGGCGACGACCTCGACGCGCTCGACATGCGCAGCCTCTCGTCCGCGGACTGCAACGCGAACGGCATCCCGGACGCGCTCGACATCGTCCTCGGCGACTCGTCGGACTGGAACTTCAACGGCATCCCCGACGACTGCGAGCTGATCGCGACCGAGTTCTGCTTCTGCGTCGCGGGGTCGGATCCGTGCGGCAACCCCTACCCGACGGGCGGCTGCACGAACCAGGCGGGCACCTACGGCGCGATTCTGTCGGCGAGCGGGACCGGAAGCATCAACAACGACGACCTGTTCCTCGACATGATCCAGCTGACACCATCGAACTGGGGCATCGTCTTCATGGGCACGACCGAGATCCTGCCGATCCAGATGGGCAACGGCATCCGCTGCGTCGGCGGCAACCTGTTCCGCTTCCTGCCCGCGTTCTGGACGGGCACGGGTTCGGCGAGCTACGGACCAATCGTCGGTCTCTCGCCGAGCACGGGATCGCCGATCGAGGCCGGTGAGACGTGGAACTTCCAGGGCTGGTACCGCGACCCGGCGGGCCCGTGCACGGAGAACTCGAACGTGACGAACGCGGTGTCGGTGTTGTTCACGCTCTGAAAGACAGGAGGAAGGTGGCCACGGCCCCTCCGCGCTTCGCGCGGCGGGGCCGTTTCTCATTCTGAAGCTGACTCGGGGCAGGTGACGTGGAACGACCGGCTGGACGCCGCGCCCCTCGTCCTCGCCAGAGTCGGGTCGCTCTATCCTCACGGGGCCGGCATACCGGGAATGTCGATCTTCGCAGGGAGCCCCATCAGCACAACAGCCTGATCCGCTCCTCGAGCGCCTCCGCCTCGTCGCCGCGGTTCATGCGTCGGATCCGACTGCAGCCTCGGCAACGCGCTCGTCGGCCCACTCGACCTACCCCTCGATCGCTGCCTACGGTTGCGTCGTGGCCTTCTCGAGTACCGCGACGAACCTCGTACCGAACGTCGCGCACGAAGATGCCGCTCCACATCCCAGTGTGCCCCGGCGCGAAGTTGCGCGCGTTGCTACGGAACGCGATCGAGCCGCCATCCGCCGAGATGGCGGCCCAGTCGGATGAGCCGACTCCCTGGTGTCCGGCGTCGTTGACGCTCGTGAGCTCTGTCGAGCAATAGGCCGGATCCTGCACACCCGCGGTGAGAGGGCCGGCGCTCGCCAAAAGCAAGCTCGCGCGGGGATGCGAGCCCATCAGTGAAACAGCACGCGAACCGCGTCGGAGAAGTTGCTCGAACCAACGTCCCGGAACCAGCACTGAAAGTTCCACGCGTCACCGGGCTGAACCGCCACGGCCGGGCTGAGCGGCAGCGCTGACAGGTCGATCGTGATGCTCCCCACCGGCCCTTGGATGATCTCACCGGGACGGTTGTAGCGACCGATCCCCGAGCAGCCCTGGAAGCCGCAGGTGAGGCAGAGCACTCCCTGACTCCCGGGCGGCACGACCTGGCCCTGGTTCGAGCCAACGAGGAAGTAGCCGAACTCGCCGGGCGGTAGGTCTTCCGCGACCAACGTCACGTCGTTGTCGAGGACCGCGGTGCTGCCTTCGACGCGCATGCGTGCGGCCATTCCAGTCGAATTCGGCTGGGCGGGAGAACAGTAACGGCTCCCGATCCCCTCCCCCGGAACGGTGAGGAACCATGGTCGGTTGGGGAGCGCAAAGTCACCGAGCAGCGTCCCGCTCGCATCGAAGCGGTGCAGCGAGCTGCCCGACGCACCGACCCAGAGGGATCCGTCCGGAGCGACCGCGATCCCCGAGACGTAGGTCCCGGGTGGCGTGTAGGGGAACGAGCCGAGCAACGTGCCGTCCCGCCCGTAGTGCTGAACGAGCTCGGCGTAGTAGAGAACGAGCCACAGGGTGCCGTCGTCCGCTTCGTCGATGTCAGCCGGTTGCTGGTTGCCAGCGATTGGAAACGAGCCCAACAGGGTACCCGAGCGTTCGAAGTGCCAGACCCGGCGCGCGGAAAAGTCCGTGACCCAGAGCGTGTCCTGAGCATCGACCACCGAGCCGAACGCGCGGAGCATGCCCGGCGGGCTCAGCGTCATCAAATGCGTGCCCGCCGGCGTGTACAACTCGACTTTGGGCTGGAACGAGTCACAGATCGCGATCGTCCCGTCGGCGAAGATGCTGACGTCGCCGTTTTGCGACAACACCTCCGGGATCGGGATCGACTGCAGCAAGCTCCCGTCCACGTCGTGGACCAAGAGCTCGCTCGTCGAACCGTTGATGAACGCCGTGAGCCAATGCCCAGCCGCGTCGATCGCGGCCCCGCTCCAATAGGCGGGTCCCGTCGCTTCGTGCTGCAGTGTCCCCGACGGGTGGTAATGGCGCAGGCCCCCAGGGGTGATCCCGTTGACGAGGATCTCGCCGGCCTGCACCTGCGGATGGGAAGCCGAAGCGGCACCGACTGCGACGCAGCTGGCAAGGAGAGATGCGAGGACTCGACGGGAACTGCAAAAGATCAGCACGAGGGGCCTCCAACGGCGCTGTGATTGCTCCGTCCCAACGCTAGCACATCACTCGAGGATCACGGTCACCCCGTCGGGGAAGTTCGACGTCGGTCCCGGGCTGCGGTCGCGGAACCAGATCTGGAAGGACCATGTCTCGTCCGGCTGGACGCTGACCGGCCCCCGCTCACCGAAGAGTGGGCGCCACTCGCTGTGTTCTCACGTCCGCCAGACACAGCGGCGAACGCGTTCGTGATCGAGTTGTTGCTGCCGCCGACGATGCCTCCAAAGCTCTCGAAGCTGTTGTCGAAGCCCGTCACGACATTGTGGGACCCTGTCCGAAGCGTTCCTCCGCCTGCAGCGTGCTCGTTGTAGCCGACGATCATCTGCGTGGCTGACGCACGGCCGATCTCCAAGCTCGCGAAGCCAGCACCCAGCAGGCACGCAGCCAAGGCCGCTCCACGTCGAAGACTCCGCTCGTGCAGCATGTTCGATTTGTTCATGGAATCACTCCTCCTCAAGTACCTCGGCCCCGCTCCTACGAGGCCTCCGTCTAGAAGGAGAGCCCGTTGCCCCTGTGACGCGACTCGGACAAAAAACCTGGCCACGTCTGGGTAGCGGCTCGTCGACGGTCCGATCGAGGACGTTCTTCTGAAATCGGACGGACACCGTCTGACTCCATCTCTGGCGTAACTCGCCCATGCGGAGTCGCCATCGATGGTCCCGGTCTCCCTCCCGAGACCCAGGCCACCTCTGCCATGAAGTTCCCTCGCGTCTACCTCTACGCGTCTGTCCTCCTTCTTCCGGCTCCGCTCCCGGCCCAAACCCTGTGCGTCGGCGCCGCGCCGACGTCGACGAGCCCCAATGAGCGACTGGGCAACCGCGTCGCCGTCGACGGATCGCTCCTCGCCGCGACCACGACCCCTGCGTTCACTCCACCCGACGGCCGCGTGCTCGTCTACGAGCGCGCGGCGGGCGCGTGGGAACCGTTCGCCGAGCTCAGCCCCGCAACGGTTCTTGGCACCTCATCGATCGGCCCGGCGCTCGACGTCGACGGGACGCGCCTGGCCGTCTCCGGCATCGTCGGTGGGCGCGGCACGGTGTTCGTCCTCGAACGCCGTCCGGAGGGCATGATCGAAACGTTCCGTTGGAGTCGCCGCACGGGGTCAACTTGGACGGCTTCGGCGCGGCGTTGACCCTCGACGGCGACCGAATGGCCGTCGGCGCCCCCTTCGCGTTCGCGCCAGGACTCCCTGGCGGAGCGGCGTACGTCTTCCCCGACGCCGACCTCGAACACGACGCGCGGTCTGGCCATCGCGTTCCGGTGAAGCGCAGGAGGGGTCCGAGAGATCGGCCCCTCCCGCGCAAGGCTCGCCCATCAGTTGAAGCTCACGCTCACGCCGTTCGTGAAGTTCGACGTCGGTCCCGGGTTGTTGTCGCGGAACCAGGCCTGGAAGTTCCAGGTATCGCCAGCCACCAGGCTCACGTGACCCGTCGCCGTCGGAACGAAAGTGAGGTCGACCTGCATCGAGAACTCACCCGCAGGCCCCGAGTTCAGCACGTTCTGGATGTATCGCCCGAGGTCGTCCCCCACACCCAGGCACAGGTTGCCCTGCGATCCCGGCGGGCTGAGGAAGCCCTGACTGGAGCTCGCGAGAAAATAGCCGAACTGGGATGCGGGAAGGGCCGACGCTGTCAGGTGAAGGTCATTCGCTGATGCGTCCGATGACCCACTGCCCGAGAGCACGGCAGCCATCCCGCTCGAGTTCAGGTTGGCGTCGCAGTAGGGCAAGATGAAGTCGCAGACCGCCGTCGTCGCCGTGCTCACGCCACCGGGATATAGGTAGGAGTCGTTCAGACTGACACCTTCGACGGTGATCCAGTGCGGTCTGCTCGATGACGTCGTGTGCGCACCGTGCCCCAGTTGAATGCGCGCCACGGAGAAGTCGCTCTCGCAGGCGCTTCCCACGCTCGAGAATTCGGAGGCAGGAATGGGGATGCCGTCCAGGGTGATCGTTCCGCTCGCAACGTCGAAGTCATCGGCGTAGACCGTCACGTAGTGGGCTCCGAACTGCGCTCCACCGACCGCGCAGAAGGTGTAGTCGTTGCCGTAGCGGTCGACCGGAACGATGTTGCCCATGGCGGGGTCACCCGGATTCTCGCCCGTCATGTACTGGACGACGAAGATCGGGTTGTTGGCCGAGAACACGTGGTTCCCCAGGAGGGGCGCCGGCTCGTGGAACTCCCCGCGCTCCAGGCTCGCGAGGGGGGCGTTGTCCATGAGTACGTTGGTTCCGTCCTCCGCGGCGATGATGCGATAGACGGATCCGCTCGGGTTGCCCGGCAGGTCCGCAACGAGCATCGTCCTGCCCCATTCTCGAACCGGCAACGCGACCTCGTAGATGTGGTCACTGCAGCAGTCGTCCAGTGTCGGAACCCTGGCGCATTCACTCCCGTTCGTGACTCCGATGGGCTTGGAGGACGTGATGATCGTTCCGGTGAGGCTCCCGCTGGTCACGAGCCCTTCGCCCTGGTAGCCCTCCCCGGCCTGGAGGACGACGGAGAAGGCCACGTTCTTCACGTGCCCCACCAGGTCGTCGGTTGGAATGATCGAGACCGTCGTGTCGTCGTACGCCGCATGCACGACGAACTCCGCAGGCCCCGCCCACGAGCAGGGCTCGTAGTCCGCGAGAATGTACTCGTTGCTCATCGCGCTGACCGGCAGACACAGCGCGGCGTCGGACGAGTACGGGACGCGGTTGACCGAGAACGCGACGAAGTCGTCGGGGGCCGAGGCGCGCACGCAGTTGTTGCTGACTTGATCGGCTGTCCAGCAGTTCGCCGGGCTCGAGCACGGGGTGGTCGTGTTCGGGAGCGTCACGATCGTGATCGCGCCAGGAACGACGACCTCGACCGTGACGAAGGTCGGAGCGTTGACCGGGTACTCGACCGTGACCGAGGTCGGCACGTCGCTGGTGAGGTGCAGCTCGAGTGCGTGTGTCCCGTTGGTGGCGCCCAGGGTCGACGGCAGCCAGGAGATGATGAAGTCGTTGCCCTTGTTGCCCTGGGCGCTCGCTTGCTGTCCTCCAAGGAACAGAGCGAAGAGGATCGGTAGCACAGTGGTGCGTTGCATGTCTGTCACTCCGCGTCTGGGTGTTTCTCCGTCGGCCGACCTTGACCGGCACAGGCCCTCGGGGCGGCCGGTGAGAATCTCTGACGCGAGATCCGAAAAGCGCGCCCCGACCTACAATCGCCGTCCATGCTCACGGGTCGCCAGCGAGCTGCCCTCGTCCTCGTTCTCCTCGTCGCCGTCGCGGTCGGGGCGTGGCTCGCGAGGAGCTCGGAGGACGACGGAGTCCCTACGCTGGGTCCATCCGCGGAGGCCTCCGACGAGCCCGCAGCCCCGGACTCCGGCTCGACCGCGGTGCCCCTGGCTCGTTCGCCCGTCATCGGCCGCGTAGTCGACCAACGGACGGGCGAGCCCGTGCCCGCGCTGGACTTGACGATCGCCTGCCAGGTGCCGACCACGGCGCGCACCGATCGCGACGGGTCGTTCGAGTCCGAGCACTCGGCTCCGCGGACCTCGCTGACGATCTCCATCGAGGATGCGGGTGGTTGGGTGACCCGGTTCGAAGCGGAGCACGTGCCACGCACCGAGCCGTTGAACGTTCCGGTTCCGATCGGCCCGACCTACCCCCTGCTCGTGCCGAGCGGCTTCGTCGCCGGGGACTGGGAAGCGCGCGTCGTCGAGACGCGGCAGCCGCGGGACGTGGCCGGTCGCCTCGAGGTCCTGGAGGACGATCTGCGCATGGTCGCGCGCGGCCGTACGGGACGCCTGGACTTACTCAAGGTCAGAGGCCAGCGCGGCGGCGAGCCGTATGGAACCGACCTGTCGGACAGGCGCTGGCCGTGGATCCCCGTGCGCAACGGTGCCCCACCATGGGTGCGCTACCGGCGCGTCCTCTTCGAAGCGGACGACGCGTACGAGCGCCGGCTCGAGTTGCGGCGCATCGATGGCTCGCGCGTAGCCAGGGCGACGGTCACGGGCGTGATCGGGATCCACGACCCCGTGCGTGTCGACCGAGGCGAGCCAGAGCCGTTCGGAGTCCTCTCGGGTCGGATCGACCTCGCCGGCGCAGCGCCGCGCGCAACCGTCGTCCTCTTGCCCACGCCCGACGAGGCCACGGCGGCCGATCGGCCGCCTTACTTCGAGGAGCTACTCACCTGGACCGACGGCAACTTCACGTTCGATCGCGTTCCGATCGGCACGAGGACGGCGCTGGTGTACGCGGCCAACTGCGAGCTGGTGAGAACCGAGGTCAACGTCGAACGCGGCCGCAACGCGTTCCCCGAGGTTCGGCTCGCGCGCCAAGGGCAAGTCGGGTTCAAGGTCAAGTTCCGCAACGCGCGACGCCCGACGTATCAGCGCTACTGCGCCATCGTGCGGCTCGTGGAGGCCGGCCCCTACGCGCGCGCGTGGTACCAGCTCGACGGATCCAGCGGAGGCCTCGGGGCAATCTGGCTGCACGATATCCCAGACGCGCAGTACGACTTCCGTGGTGTCGGCTCCAACCTACTGCCGCACTGGGAGCCCCAGCGCTTCGTGCTCGAACCCGGGGAACGGTTCCTGCACGTGGTGCCGCCCGAGGACATGGCCTCATACGGCTTCGAGGTAACGACGGCCTACGGCCCGCCCCAAACGGAAGTCCGCGTCTACTTCGGACCGGGAGGCGGCCTGGACCTGAGCAAGGTCTGGGACTCGGACAGACGCTGGTCGATACCATCGACGACGCCCTTGCGCTGGACCGTTTGGGCGAACGGGCACGCGCCCGTCAGCGGAACGGAAGCCGACTTCGCCGCCGCGGGCGACGAGAGGATCGCGAAGGTCACTCTGAGCGAGGGCTGGGGAGCACAGCTCTACTTCCGAGCCGGAAACCCGAACCGGATGACCGACTCGGGTCCGTGGGAGCGCTTCAACTTCGTCAACGGCGAGATCGGCGCGTGGGCGGGGCCGCCCCTCGAAGGCGTTCGGGTGCTGGCCGGCACGCTCGCCGGAAAGAGCGACTCCGAGGGGTTCGTGTCGCTCACCTCACCCGACCGTCCCAGCGAGCTCGAGCTGGTCGCACCCGGCTGGAGGCTGGCCGGCGTCGAGAGAATCAGCTACTCCCCGCGGCGGGATCGGCACCTGCGTCACAGGCACGTCGTTTGGATGGAGAGGCAGTGATGGATCGAGCGGACGACGTCGAGCTGGAACGGAATGGGCACGTGGTCCCAGACGCTCGAGTGCGACGCCGCCGTGGAGAATGCCGCCCTGCGGATCGAGTACTGGTCCGACTCCCGCGTCGAGCACGTGCCGTTCAGCGTATCGGCGGCCATCGGGCTGCGCTGATCTGCGAGTGCCTGCGCGACGCGGGCGCATCCTGGCGCAGCCACTCCGCCGTCGCGAACACGGGGCAGACGTCGAAGTTCACGGACGGGTCGGAGGTCACGTTCCTGTAGGACGCGGCATTGCAGACATCACGCGGGACGGCGGGCCCGACCCCGCGTGTATCTTGATTCGCATGCAAGCTCTCCTCCTCCGTATCGCGATCACGCTCTGCGCGCTCCCCCTGGCGGAGACCGCCCGAGCACAAGCCGTCGGCGCCTTCGAGGTCCGGTTCGACGCAGCCGCGTTTACGGCGCCGTTCACCGGTCCGATCTTCGTCGCGTTCTCCGAGGAGGGCGAGCCGCGCCGGGGCATGCACAGCTGGTTCAATCCTCCTCCGGTGCTGCGCTTCGACCTCGCGGACGTGGCGAGCGGCAGCTCCGTCACGCTCACACCGAGCGACGCGGCAGCGCACCATCCGCTCGACTGGGCGAGCGTCTCCACGGGCAAGTGGCGCGTGCAGGCCGTCGCGCGACTGAGCGCGACCGGTCGCCAAGCCGGCCTCGGAGTCGGAGACGCGTACAGCGCGGCGGTCGAGATCGAGTACGAGCCGAGCGCCGCGCAGAAGGTTCTCCTCTCGATCGAGACCGCCGTCGAGCCCGAGCCGTTCGAGGAGTCCGAGCGCGTCAAGCTCTTCGAGCACACGAGCCCGGCCCTCTCGAAGTTCCACGGGTTCGACTACGCGCTGCGCGCCGGCGTCCTGTTGCCGAAGGACCACGACAAGGACAGGCGTTATCCCGTCGTCTACAGCGTGACCGGCTTCGGCGGCTCCCACACGGGCATCAGGCGCTGGGAGTCACGCGTCACGGACAGCGTGCTCGACGACTGCATCGTCGTCGTGCCCGACGCCAACAACCGCTACGGGCACTCGGTCTTCTGCGACTCCGCCAGCATCGGCCCCTGGGGCCACGCCCTCGTGAACGAGCTGATTCCCGCACTGGAGAAGGAGTACGGCGGCGCCGGCGCCGCGCAGCGCTACGTCACGGGCGTCAGCTCGGGTGGCTGGTCGTCGCTGTGGCTGCAGGTCACCTACCCCGAGACCTTCGCGGGCTGCTGGAGCCACGTCCCCGACCCGATCGACTTCCACGACTTCCAGCAGATCGATCTCTACACGCCGCTCGAGGACGGCACGCCGCGCAACATGTACGTCGACGAGAACGGCGAGAAACGCCCCCTCGCCCGGCGCGGCGGCGAGGTCATGCTGACCGCCGAGCAGTTCATCCGCCGCGAGGACGTGCTCAACCCCGGCGGCCAGATCCGGTCCTTCGAAGGGACGTTCAGCCCCCTCGGCGAGGACGGCACGCCGCGGCGCGTGTTCGACGTCGAGACGGGCGCGATCGACCACGAGGCGGCCAAGGCCTGGCGCAAGTACGACATCTCCCACGTTCTGCTGACCGGATGGGACGCGCTCGAGCCCCGGCTGGGCGGCAAGATCCACGTCTACGCGGGCGAGGTCGACACGTTCTACCTCGAAGGAGCCGTCGAGCGCTTCCAAGGCTTGGCGCGCGAAGCGGGCATGCTCGACGCGATGCACATCGAGGTCGTGCCCGGCATGGCGCACTCGCGGCACCGGCCGGGACACGAGGCGATGATCGAGACGATCGCGAAGCGCGCCCGCGCGACCGACTAGCCCGCTATTGAGACGTGACGCTGAGTCCGTCCGTGAAGTTGTTCGTCCCCACGTCCCGGTACCAACACTGGTCTGGCCCGCGAGGAAGTAGCCGAACTGGAGCTTGGGCAGGCAGCTGGCGATCAGCAGGAAGTCGCCGTCCGCGGCCGCGTCACTGCCGAACGCCGTCAGGACGCCCGGCACGCCCGTCGAGTTGGCGACGGCCGGACACAGTAGCTCGAGCCCAGCCCGGAGCCCGCGGCGGAACGGTTGATCGAGATGTTGTCGATGCCGACGTTGTCCGAGCTGCCTCCGAGAGTCGAGAGGTCGATGACGATGCGCAGCACGCGGGCGGAGAGTGCGGGTGAGAACGTGAACGTGCGATGGGTCCCCGACGACGGTGCGAATGGCGCCGTACCTGACGCGGGCTTCGGCGGGCGCGAGCACAACAACCCGAATGTGTTCGAGGATCCGACCGGGCTCACAGCGCACGGAGGAATGTACCGGACGCCCCTGCGAGCTCGCCGGATCAGACAGAGCGGCAGGCACGCCCCGAGCCAGCGCTCGCGCTCGCCCCCGTGATCGCCGTCCAGCTTCCTGCGCAGCTCGGCGAGCGCGCGAGTCAGCCGCGTCTTGACGGTCTTGACCGGCACGCTCTGCCGCCTGGCGATGTGCTGCGGAGTCAGCCCCTCGTGGTAGCGCAGGAAGACCGTCGTTCGGTACGGCTCGCGCAACGCGAGCACGTGATCCAAGATCCCGCGCGAGAGCTCCATGCGGGCGGCGGCGCCCTCTTCGGTGCCGTCGGGCCGCTCGCTACGCGCACGCTCCTCGTGGTGAGCGCGGCGCATCTCGCTGCGGCGCGTGTTGAGCGCGAGCCGGCGCGCCACGCGAGCGAGCCTGGGCCGCATCGGTCCCGGCTTCGCGGGTGGGCGCTCCATCGCCACGATCAGGGTGTCCTGCGAGAGCGAGCACGAGGAAGACGTGGAGCAAGCGCATGCTGCGATTGGAGACCCGAACGTCCGGCACGTCAATACGTGGGATTTCGCGGCCTTGGGGCTCGATTGTACGCCTGTCCAATCCGCAGACGCCCCATTCTCGACTCCCTCGCGACACGCTCCAAGCCCTGGCTGCGCGCCCCCTCGGTCGCGCGGTACGATCCACGGGCTCCAGCCGGCACGGCACGCACACAGGAGAAGCAATCGAACTCCCTACGATCCCTGACGAGACCCTCGACCGCCTGATCGAGGAGGGCCGCAATGCTTGGGACGAGTTCCTGGACATCGCCAAGGACCGTCACCACCTCTTCATTCCGTGCGATCACCGCGGAGCGTACGAAGCTCTGCGTGCGCTGCGCTCGCGCGCGCTCACCTTCGTCGAGTTCGGTTCGGCCGCGGGCGTCGTGTCGATCATGGCCGATCTCCTGGGCTTCGAAGCGTACGGGATCGAGATCGAGCCGCTCCTCGTGGAGCGCTCGATCGTTCTCGGCGAGCAGTTCGGCTCGGGCGCCGCGTTTGTGGAGGGCACCTACACCGTGCCCGAATACCAGGACGAGACGGAGCTGCTCTCCGGCGACTTCCTGACGCCGACGGACGGCGCGTGCGCCTACGAAGAGCTCGGGCTCGAGCTCACCGACTTCGACCTCATCTTCGCCTATCCGTGGCCGGGCGACGAAGAGTGGCTACTCGAGCTGGTTCGCCGCCACGCTCGTGCGGATGCGATCCTGTTGACCTACGACGTGTGCGAAGGTTTTCAGGTGAACGACAAGCGATAGGCGTACGAGGCGCCACGGCCTCAGCCGCCCACGCGCTCCGACTGCGTTCGAGTTCGAGTCGCAAGTACGAACGTCATCCAGATTGGGCCCACCGGCACGGGGTCTACATTCCTTCGAACCGGCGAGCTCTCCGCTCGCCCGAACGAACAGAAGCACGAACACGAGACCCAAGGGGCTCTTTCCGCTATGAAGACTCGCTTCCCCATCCTGATTCCGTCCGCCCTGTTCCTCTCGATCGGCGCCATCGCAGCGATGACCACGCCCCAAGACGGCGGAGACATCCAGCGGCCCGCCGAGCTGCAGGACTACGAACACATCGTCCCCGGGACGACACCCGACAACGCCTGGGTGTGCGAGCCCCTACTCATCTTCGACTCCTCGGGTCAGACCGATCAGGGCCTCGTTCACTTCAACCTGAGCATCTACAACAACGGCATGATCTCGCTTGCACAGTTCAACGGTTCCGGATCGAGCCGCAACATGTCCAAGCTGGTCAAGCCGGCCGAAGTTCGCCGCTTCTACCGCGGCGTCATGGGCACCGGCGCGTGGACCATGAAGGACCAGAAGGAAGTGGCCACGGGCGTTCCGATGCGCTCCGTCACGCTCTTCAAGGGGGCGACGGACGCCGAGGCGCACTCGTTCAACTACTTCTCCGCCGACGGCGACTACAAGTCGGTCGAGTCGATGGTCAACAACTTCGTCCGCAGTCATTTCAGTGCACAGTAAGCGGCACGAGCCTGCCCCCCCAGAGGAGCATGGGGCTCCCCGCGGGGGCAGGCGCCGATTCGTTCTTCTCGCACCCGTGATGCAGCTACGCCACTTCCTCCTCCTCCCGGTCGCCGCGATTGCCTTCTTCGCCGTCGGCTGGATGCTCCAGCCGAGCGAGAGCCACCACTACATCGCCAAGCGCGAGGACAACGTGTGCGGCCCGCGCCACGTGCGCCAGCTCAGCAACCCCGCACGCGTGGACTACGATCGCCTGATCGCGGCGACGCCGGAATCCAAGCGCATGAAGAAGGAGGGCATCGATCCGAGCTCGCCGGAGGGCCTCATCCTGCGCTCGCGCGGGGCGAAGCGCGTCCTCGACGCCTGTCAGCGTGTGCGGCGCGAGGCGCGCCACTGCAGCATCTGGCGTGCGATCCGTCGCCGCGACGGCAAGCCGATCCCCGACGTCACCGACCTGGTGCTGGGACGGATGCGCAAGGACGGCGTCGGAGCCGAGGGAGCTCCCCTCGTGTCCGCCGCTCGCGGGGAGTGATACAACGGACCGCGTGACGCATTCGATCACGAACGACGAGATCGCCGACGTCCTGCAGCGCATCGGCGGTCTGCTGCAGGCCCAGGGCGCCGGCGGCTACCGCGTCCGCGCCTACGGAGCGGCCGCGGAGTTCGCGCGTGCGCACGACGCACCGCTGATGGGCGTGCTCGAGCGGGAGGGCCGCGCCGGCCTGGTCGTGCTGCCGACGATCGGCAAGAGCATCGCGCGCTTGATCGAAGAGCTCGCTCGCAACGGGCGCGCGCGGATGCTGGCCCGCCTCGAGGGAGACGCCACGGCCGAGGCGCTCTTCGACTCCCTACCCGGCATCGGTGCGGAGCTCGCCGAGCACATCCACGCGAAGCTCCACGTCGAGACGCTCGAGCAGCTCGAGTGCGCGGCGCACGACGGGCGCCTCGAGACCGTCCCCGGGATCGGCCCCCACCGCGCGGAGATGATCCGCAACGCACTGGCGGCGCGGCTCGGTGCCGACGTCCGCGCCCGCTCGCGCGCACCGGCCTCGCGTTCATCCCGCGCGCCCGCGCGACCTCCGGTCGAGCTCCTGCTCGAGGTGGACGCGGAGTACCGCGCACGCGCAGCCGCGGACGACTTGCGACGCATCGCGCCGCGTCGCTTCAACCCGAGCGGAGAAGCCTGGCTACCGATCTTGCACGTCGTGCGGGAGGGCTGGGACCTGACGGTCCTGTTCTCCAACACCGCGCGCGCACACGAGCTGGACCGGATCCACGACTGGGTCGTGGTCTACTACGAACGCGACGACGACGAGGGACAGTGCACGGTCGTCACCGAGACCCGTGGCCGCCGGGCGGGGATGCGCGTGGTGCGCGGACGCGAGGGTGAATGCCGGGAGGCGGATGGAGCACGCGCCCCCGAGCCTCCGACGGCTCGTTGAGCGCGCCGGCCGTCGCGCACCCCGCGACGCCTCTCCTCCCGGGGCTCTGCCCCCATCCGTCTTGACCGACACGATTCACCCAGTACGAACCAACTGAAGTTCGGTGTCCGAGAAACCCCGGAGGGTCAACATCACTGGAACACGACGCGCAGCGCAGTCGTGAAGTTCGAGGTCGCCCCCGGGTTGTTGTCGCGGAACCAGCCCTGGAAGTACATCGTGCCGACCGGCATCGTCCCAGGCGGGTTGGTCGGCACGTCGAGCGTGTCCACGTCGAGGTGGAACGATCCAGCTGCGCCCGAGAACTGAATCTCGCCGGGCCGGCTGAAGCGTCCGATCGAAGCGGGCCCGAGGCACAGGCGACCTTGGCTGCCGGGCGGAATCACGCCGGGGGCGGGCCGCAGGTTCGGGCTCATCAGGAAGTAGCCGAACTGGTTCGGCGGCAAGAGGTACGCGTCGAGCGCGAACCCCGGTCCGCCGACGACCGGCGATCCGGCGGCAGACAGGAGCGCGGGAGAACCGGTCGAGCTCGGTTGGGGAACGCCACAGAAGCTCATCTCGCCGACGGGCGCGGGAAGGGTCTGGAACTCGACGCGATGGAAGCGAGCTCGTCCGAGCCCGGCGTTCGAGTAGGCTCCCCAGCGCGCCCCGGGCAACCAACACAGGTCCGGGAGCTCGCCGTAGACGATGCCCGCGGTGACCCCGTCGTACTGGAACTCGATGACCGAGCCGACGACCCTGCGCATCGTGTAGGTGTGGTACCCGTCCGTTCCGTTCGCACACACGAACGTGTTGCCGGTCACGACATCGGTCGCGATCACGTCGGCCCCCTGAACGCGGAAGTCGACGCGGTAGTGGCAGCTGGCGAGCGTGTACCCGTTCTGGAAATCGAAGAAGATCGTGCCCGACGGTCCAGCCGTCATGCGCATCGTCAATGTGTACTCGAAGAAGCCGGGATCGAAGAACCACGCCTCGTATATGGCGCGACCGGTGCCCGTGTTGTCGGCGACCTCCCAGGCGTTGAGCCCCGTCGCTCCGTCGGGAGACACCGGCGCGAGCCCGACCTGACCGTTCCAGTCGAACAGGTTCCAGCCCATGGTCTGCGGGTCGGGGGCGACCGGGGGATTCCCCGCGGTGCCGGCGTCGTAGACGGTGCTCTGGGCGTGCACGGGGGCGACACCAGCGGCTAGGGCGAGGAACGTGGCCAGGCGGTTCATGGAGAGTCCTTGGGCAAGCGGGTCGATCCGAGGCTACCGATCGACCCCGTCGCTGGGCGATCGTTGCGGACTATCTCCGATTGGTACGCTGTCCCCATGCCCCCCAACCGGGAACGGCCCGAGGAACCGGAGCGGCTCGAGGAGTGGCTCGAACGATCGGGACTGCGCCTCGAGGACGTGAGCGCGAGCCGCATCGCGGCGCTCGGGTCCACCTACCACGGCGCAATCGCCGCCGAGCTCGAGCTGCGGCTGCGGCGCGAGCCCGGCGACCTGACGGCGCGGGTTCAGCTCCTCGGCTACCACGGAAGGATCCGCCACGAGTCGGCGAGTGCGCACCGGGCCTGGGAGAGACACGTCCTCTGGATCCTCGAGCGCGCCCCTGCGTCCGACGCCGCGGGTACACACTTCAGTCAGCCCGACGAGCGCATGGATCCGGACAGCTACCGCTCGGCGTCGGAGCTGTGGGCGCGGCACCTCGAAGAGCGGCCGGACGATCCCTCCGTGCTCTGGAACGCCTGCGAATTCTACGGCGAGAGCCAGCGCGCCCTGGACCTCGCCGAACGCGGCGCCCGCCTGAGGCCGCGCGATCCGCTCTGGCCGATCAGGATCGGCCACATGCACGGCCGCCGCGGCCGACACGATCGTTCGCTGGCGGCATTCGAGAGCGCGCTCGCCGTGGCGCCGGACCCTGAGGGTCGCTTCCACATGCTCTCCGACGCTGCGCAGTCGGCGTTCGATGCGGGAGCACGCGAGAAGGCGTTCGCCTACGCCACGGAGCTACTCGAAGCGTCCGAGCGCTGGCGCGCGGACGAGCGTGGCTGCGGCAACGCCATCCACGACGCGAACACGATCCTCGGGCGGCTCGCGCTCCTGACCGGAGACCGCGCGGAGTCGAAGCGCAGGCTGTCGATGGCTGGCCACACGCCGGGGTCGCCGAACCTCAACAGCTTCGGGCCGAGCATGGACCTCGCGCGATCACTCCTCGAGCTCGGTGGTGGAGGGATGCTGCCAGCTCCAAGCGGGCCATGAGTTTCACCACGGGCTGCTAGGCGTCGGGTTCGGTTGCAGGTGATGGACGATCGCGCCCTCCCGCGCTTCCAGAGAAGGCACCGATTGCGGAAGCGAATGAGGGCGTTCGTTTTCCAATTTAGCGCCAGAGATCGCGGCTCGCCGCCCCGAAGGCTCGTGTGGCCAACGCCCAATCGGGCTCCGCCCCGCGGAGAAACACCAAGCAACGGAATGAGCGACATGCAACGGACTCGAGTGATCCTGGCTCTGATCACCCTGTTCCTCGGAGTACAGCTAGCGAGTGCTCAGGGCAACAAGGGCAAGGACTTCATCATCTCGTGGCTGCCGGCAACACTGGGCATGCACAACGGAACGCACGCACTCGAGCTGCACCTCACCAGCGACGTGCCAACCACGGTCAAAGTCGAGTACCCGGTCAACGCTCCCACCTTCGTCACCTCTGTGGCCGTTGCTCCAGGAGCGATCACGGTCGTGACCCTCCCCAATACCGTGGACCCCTGCTCGAGCCCGTCCAATTGCTGGGTGCCGGACCAAGTAAGGAACAACTGCGTACGCGCCTCTGCTCCGGACGATTTCGTAGCGTATTCCGTCAACCGTGTCCCGTACTCGTCCGACGCCGCGCTGTGTCTGCCCATCAGTGCGATGAGCAACGAGTACATCCTCGCGGACTATGAGCCGTGTGGTCCCGGGGGGGGGCCGTCGGAGTTCGTCGTGCACGCTGCATTCGACGACACCACTGTCTTGATCACTCCAACAGACAACCTGGTGGGTCACCCGCTGGGTGTGACCTTTCCCGTCCTTCTCCAGGCTGGGGAAGGCTACCAGGGGGAAGGACTCTTGAGCAGCGGAAGCCTGACCGGAACGATCATCACGTCTTCCAAGCCCATCGGAGTCACGAACGGGAGTGAATGCGCGAACGTCCCCTCTCAATGCTGCAGCGATCACATCTACGAGGTTGCGCAACCCGTTCAGACCTGGGGCAGGGCGATGCTCGTTGCGGACCTGCCGGGCAACCCGAGCGGAACCGTCTATCGCATCATAGCCGCAGAAGACGGAACCGTCGTGCTGATGGACAACCTCCCGCTCGTAACCTTGGGCCGCGGGGAATTCCACGAGACCCCGCCGCTCCCGGGGAACCATTTGTTCACCGCGGACAATCCGGTCTTCGTAGTCCAATACATGACGGGCGAGAACCCCGGCGACCCCGCCATGGGGAACATTATTCCCATCGAGCGGTTCGGCAACGACTACACCTTCTGCGCCGTCGGTGGAGCCCAATTCTCAGCCCACTATGTGACGGTCTACGCCGATGACCTCGACGTCGCAAGCGGCACGATCACCTTGGACGGCAGCCCTATTCCGCAATCCGAGTTCACGAGCGTGGGAACCGCCTGCGACAGCGACTTCTCCGTGGCTCGCCTTCCGATTGGCCATGGTTCGCACACGTCGTCATCGAGCGGACCGCACTGGATCACCGTCGAAGGCGTCAGCCTGAACGACTCCTACCTCTACCCCGGCGGCGTGGGCGCAGCCGTGATTCCCGACTGCGACTTCATCTTGCCCTACTGTGACTCCAATCTGAACTCGAGCGGGATGGCTGCGGTCCTGGGGGGCACGGGGTCACCAACGGCTTCGGCCAACGACCTCCATCTGACGGCCTCATCTCTTCCCGCCTTCCAGTTCGGCTACTTCCTCGCGAGCTCCAGCCAGGGCCTTCTCACCCCCCCGGGATCACAGGGCAACTTGTGCCTCGGTCTGGGCAACGACCTAGGGCGGTACATCCACAACGTCTTGAACTCTGGGCCGTCGGGAGAGTTCTCGATGCAGGTCGATCTCACCTCCGTTCCGACGGCCACGGGACACGTGAGCCTGATGGCTGGAGACAACTGGAACTTCCAGGCCTGGTTCCGCGACAACAACCCGGGGCCGACATCCAACTTCACCAACGGCGTGGCCGTGGCGTTCAACTGACTGCCCCACTCCGCGAGCCGAATCGCCTCCCACCGAAGGCAAGAGCCTCCCTGGGAGGTTGTTTCTCCCTCTCTTGGGAACGGTCACCTACGTCATCGGGCTTCCGACCCAAGCGGGTGTCCGAGAAGCCGGGGACCGCACCACTGCTGATGGCCGAGTGGTTTGCGTCCGATATGCGCGCCGATTGCGGCGAGCCGCGTATCCAACGCGCTGCACATTCGGGCTGCAATGCACTCTTCGATCCGTTCCTGACAAGAGGCGGGGACCGGAGCGTCCCCGATCCGCGCATGAACAAGCAAGTTCGTCTCACTTCCGCCGTGGCTTGCCCTCGGTCTGATGACCAGCGGCCTCTCCCCAGCTCAACAGACACTCGTGATCCGAGCCGAGATCGACGGTCTGAGCCAGCTGATTCTCGACGACGACACGGCACAGTGGCACCACATCTCCTTCGCCGCTCCGGGACGCCACTTCTGCGATTCCGGAGACCCGATTGAGCCCACGATCCTCGGCGGCGTCGAGTGGTTTCCGGTCTGGCCCGACGTGCCGGATTGCGAGAACCGCGACTGCAACCAATACGGCTACGAGCACACCCCCGCGGACGACGATCCGCCGCGTGAGCCGTAGGCCAGCGGGGCGATCAGTCGAGCTGCAACGCGACCGTCGTGCTCGCCTCGTCCTCTGGAACCGTGAAGGTCACGCGGTCCAACTCGCCGTCCCGTGAGCGGATGACGGCGGTGTACGGCCCCGCCCTCAAGCGGCGCGTGAACGACAGCTCGTCCGCCTTCGGATCGAGCTCGCGCCACGTCGCCGCGCTTCGCTGCCCCTCGTCGACGACCGAGACCGTCAAGAGCGTGGGAAGCGCAGCAGCGCCGGCACAGACGATGAACGTGCACTCGGCGCCGGCGTGGGGCTCGAGGCGCACGCGAGTCGTCTCGCCTCCGACGACTTCGATCTCACGGGTCTCGGCGCAGACGGCGGGGCCGCTCGCCTGCAAGACGTGCGCGCCCGGCCACGCGATGATCTCGTGCAGCTCCTCGCGCACGAAGCGGCGCGGCGCGTACCAGGTGCCCTCGCCCCTCTTCTTGAACAGCGTCACCGCCTCGAAGGGGCCCGCGCCCTCGTGCCCCTCGACCTCGAGCTGGATGCGCACGACGCCCGGGAGCTGCAGCTCGCCCAGGTCCAAGACGTCCCCCTGGGTGAGATCGATTCGACCGCGGTCGAGCTCGGGCAAGCCATCTGGTTCGAGTCGCAGCGCGTAGTTGCCCGGCGGGAGCGGCGAGAGCTCGAACTCTCCGGTCACCGCTTCGCAGCGCGACTTGTGGTAGCCGCCGGGGCCCTTGGGGCCGAAGAGGACGATGTTCGCCGCGACGGGCGCCCCGCTCGCGTCGATCACGCGACCGCGCAAGCCCGCCGACGGAAGAGCTGCGTCGCGGATCACGATGACCAACGGCTCGCCGCCCGGCCGAAGGCCGCGCACCTCATCGACCTTCGCGTAGCTCTCGTCGTGCACTTCGATCGAGAGCTCCCCCTCCGGACAATTGGCGAAACGGAAGGTCCCGTCGCTGGCCGTCGTCACTTGTTCGGACCAGAGCCGCCGCGATCCGGGGGCGATCCGGCCCCCCACGGCATCGATCGTGAAGCCCAAGCGCGGCTCGCCGTCGTCGTCGACGACCGTCCCGGACAGCACCTGCCCGGCGGCGAGCGTCGGGCTCCACTCGAGCGGTTCGCCAGCCGCCAGGGCTAAGCGGACTTCGGACCGGCCGTGTTCGGGATGCTCGGCGAGCAGCTCGACGGGCCCGAGGGGAAGGTTCGCGAGCCGAAAGCTACCGTCGGACCGCGTTCGACCGAACGAGGACGTGAAGTTGCCGTACGGACCCTGGACGACCTGAACGCCCGAGAGGGGTTCGTCGTTCGCGTTGCGGATCGTTCCGAACACGACGCCGGCCGACTGCAGGACGACGCGCACGTGGGTCCCCTCGACGCTGGGCTCGACCTCGCGTGCGTCGGGCGCGAACCCGGGTACGCGCACGCTCAACCGCACGCGCTCGATCGGAAGGCCCGTGAGCTCGAAACGCCCGTCGACGCCGCATTCGAGCTCGAGCGGCGCGAACGCCTTGACCCAAGTTCCGTCGGGCCTGCGGCGCATGTTCGGCATCAGGCTCTCGACGCGAACGCGCGCTCCGGCGCTCCCGGGGATCGGGGCGGCGCCAGAGTCGACGACGATGCCTTCCACGGTCCCACCGCTCGGGCGCAGCGCGAGCAGGAGCTCCACCGTCTCCCCAGCCTTCCCCTCGACCTCCAAGGGCAAGGCCGGCCCGAAGTCCGCCGCGAACGCCGCGATTGGAAGATCGGCGCGGCGAGAGCATCAGCTGCCGTGAAGACACCGTCCAGCACGAGTGCATGGAAGTGCGTGTTGGCTTTCAGGGGCCTCCTTGGGCTTGGGTACTGGGGCCCGTCACCTTGGACCGCCTATCCGTCTGAGCGAGCTGCGGCGTACCATTGGTGGCAAGCATCACCAGAGCAACCGAAGCCCCCGACGCGGGGGATGGACACGTCATGTGACGGAGGTTCTTTACTCAACGCCCTCTTTGCGCATTTGTATGTGGGGCGAGTCTCTCGAGAGGTGCAAGCAGGTCCAGGGCCGTGCGTTGCAAGATTTGCTTGCGGAACTTGGACAAGTGCGCGTCGAATGGTGAGCCTTGCGTAAGCGGTGTCGACGGACCTGCATCTCGTGAGACGTCGCGTTTCCAAATACCTGTTGCCAGATCGAGGGTCTCGAACATGTCGTCACTACGGAAGGGCCTGGCTGCCTTGATTCTCCCTACTGTACTCCTTGCCTCGGCGTGGTTCTCACTGAGAATCGCCTCGGCGGCGACTGGGCCCGGCGCTCTTCTGAATGACCCATGCGAGTGCGAGGCAGGTATCTCATCCTCCCAAACTCCGTCATGTGGTTGTTCGGGACTGATCGTGGAGAACGTCAGTTGGAACAACAATGAGTGCCTCGCGGAGCCGGAGTGCGTTTGGGCCCCCGTGTTCGCTCCGTGCAGATATCAGGGCACTTTGGCATACATGACGGGCTGTACAGGCATAGCTCGCACATACCCGAATCCCTATTGGGCGGCTAGTTGTGGCCAGGAGGACGAGCAGACATTCCCTTGCCCCGGCGGAGGGACTTACAAGTTCAAACTTACCTGTGCTGACGAGTGCAACGCATACCAGCCGCAGTAGCCCATCCGATGCGCATACGTCTCTTGATTGGATTCTCCTTGGCCTTGTCTGTCGTTGGGGCCTGGGTCCTCTCGTCTGCATCCCGCGGCGACGAAGCTCTTGTTCCTAGCAGCGGTGCCTACGGCGAGTCTCGGCTGATTGAGAGTATCGCAGAAGAGCTGGAGCAGCCCGCACAAGTAGGAGAGCTTGTGACTGATCGGCAGGAACCGGTCGCGCCGGTCTTGGAGCTCCCCAAGGAGGTCGTCGAGCGTCTTTCCGAACGGAGCCTTGGCGAGTTGCTTGAACATGAGGTCGTAGTTCGCCAGCTGCTGGCCAAAGCGACCGAGGGCAAGTACTTGGAGCTGTTCCAGCGCGGAGAGTATCGATCTCATGCGAAGCTCACCAAGGACCTACTCTACACCAAGGACAAGCGACCGATTCCAACCGCTGTGCACCACAAGGCCGGTGGCGGAGTAGACATCATGCAGCTGAGCGAGTCTCTCGAGCCTGAAGCTTGGGCTCTTACGGCTGAGATGAAGCTGACAGAGAAGTTGATACAGGACAAGAAGCGTGCGATGGCTCTTGCGGAGCAAGAGGAGAGAGGCGTCAGTGGTCAGTGACGCTAGCCCCCGGTCTCGCGGGCCTGCCAAGCGCGGAACAGCTTCAGTGCATGGAAGTGCGTGTTGGCTTTCAGGGGCCTCCTTGGGCTTGGGTACTGGGGCCCGTCACCTTGGACCGCCTATCCGTAGCCGGTCGAAGTCCACTTCAAGAACCCCAGAACTGCGTCATGTCCAGGGCGAAGTGAACGCACCAGAACCACCAGATATCGGCCGATCTGGACACGATCAGGAGCACCCCGGCACCCAGACAAACATCCAACATGAGTGGCAGCAGATCGACCAGGTTCGCTCCGTCCGCCAAGGCTCCCGGCACGTGACCGGCGGCGAACAGGAAGGCGATCACCACGGGTACCAGGAGTGGATGGCGGGTAGCCGCCGCCAACCTGACGAAGAGAATGGCAATGGTCAGATCCTCCAGGAGTATGTGCACGGCAAAACGCAAATGGGAGGGCCGGTAGGTGAAGGCGGTCAGGTCGGGCCAAGCACCCAGAGTGCCGCGGACGCCGGCGAATGCGGCGAGCGCCAACAGAGCCAGCGCGAACCCGACGACCAGACGCAGCGGAACTTGCCGAAGAGGAAGCCAAGCGCTCTCAAGGGAGTGTCTCCGAAACCCCAACAACAGCAGCATCGGCGAGTAGAGCAGGATCTGGTTGAGCGTGTCGAAGCCAGGCCCCCAGGCCCCCTCGGTCGATAGTAGACGACCCCGCTGGTAGAGCTGGCCGACGCAAAGAACCGCAACGCAAGCGATGACAGACCAGCCGAACTCTCGCCAGGGTCGCGCGAACGCCACGGGTTCCCGCGTCGGCCACAGCCGCGGCAGCCAGCGCCGCGCCAAGATCCAGCCGGCCATCGCCACGGCATAGCCGCCGAACAGGGCACTGTGATGCGAGAGCTCCACCTCAGTTCGACTCCGTAGCGTCGGGAACTCCCAGGTAGCCATGGAGAGCTCGAGTCAGTTCCTTCTTCAGGCGGCGATCGGAGATCTTCACGGTGCCATGGGATCGATCGGCGAGGAGGATCTGGTCCTTGCATGTCGCGAACAGCAGTGTCGAGACGAAATCCACCCCTTGGGACGGATTCGGATGACGCATCTCGCACTTTCGCTCCAAGAGTAGGGCGTTGATGCTCTTGACCATCTCCCTGCGCTTCTTGCGGTGGCTGTCTGTGACGATCGACGGATCGGAACAGGCGTGTACGAGAATGGCGCGCCAGAGTCCGCGGTTCGCGCGGTAGGCGTTGACGGTGAGATCCACCAGGCGTAGCAAACGCTCGGACAGCGAGAGATCGCTCCACGCTTCGGGCTTCAAACTAGCGCGGGTCGTCACGCTCAGTTTCTGATCGTAGTAGGAGTAGAGGTAAGGCAGGAGCGCGGCCTTGTTCTCGAACCTCGTATAGAAGCTACCTACCGACATCTCCGCGCGCTCCATGATCTGGACCACGGTCAAATCGGCGAACGGCATGGCATCGAGCAAGCTGCGCGTCGCCTCTACAATCCTCAAGAGCGTAGCTGCGCTGCGCGCCTGCTTGGGCTGACGGACGGCTGTCTTGACCAAGACTATGCTCAGCTACCCAGGTAGGAGAGAGTGTCGACGACTTCCACGCCCGGCACTCCCTTCAGGAGCTCGACAAGCAACTTACGGTGATTCGCCCCGAAGATCACCACGATGCGATCGCCGGGCTCCGCAAGCCGCAAGACGTTGCCGGCGATGTGGATGTTTCGTTTGTACCACCGCGCGAGAGTCGAGGCACCCATGGGTTCCTCTTTGCTGCCAATGCGCACCATCGACAGAAACACATCATGCAGAGCCTGTTCGGTGTCCGGCGAGTTGAACGAACGATAGATCTCGGTAATCGAGTTCTCGCGCATGAAACGCTCGGTCCAGGCCGAGGCGGCTTTCTGGTACGCCGCCATGAGTTTCGTCGCGATGGCGCCCTGCCCGTTCTGAGACGCCCAGAGCAGGATCTCCTGGTGATCGATCCAGAGTTCGTGGTCGATTCCATGCACTTCGGAGTGACCGGCTAAGCGGGCTAAACGGAACCCGACTTGCTGGCGCTCGTCGGCCGTAGCCGGTAGCTCACCGGCGACGAAGGATCCATACGAGGCCAACACCTCCGCGTCGGATAGGGCCTCGAGGGCGACTTTGGTTGGCTTGAACTTCCCCAGCCGCTCGACAAGCTCATCGAGCTCCTCCTGTCGCCGATCGGCCATCAAGTCAGCTACCGTTGGATTCAGCGGGTCGGGGTCGGCCCCCATGTGAAAGGTCCCGAGGACAAGGACCTGGATGGCCGTCTCGCCCGAAGGTTCCTCGGTGCTCTGGGCGAGCAGCGAGCCCAACCCAGCGATCAGAGCAAGGACGACGGATTTGGGGTGCATGGCGATCTTGAATAAAAAGTGAACATGAAGATAGGTTCAGGAGTATGCGGCACGCACCGGTCGCCCGCAAGCCCGTGTGGTGCGCAAACTCAGCCGATGCCCAACTCGTGCTCGACCGCGAGCTTGCGACGACCGAAGGGGCGGTTTCTCGGCCGAACTCGGGGCTGGGCCAGAACGGCGGCACACGTCCCCCACCGAATCGAGACGACGAGCTACGCCGATGGGTCAGGCAGCCCGGCGGTAGAACTTGAGCAGCCCGCCGATGCGCTCCGTGCACGCGATCGGCCCATCACGGACTGGCAGCGCGCCGTCGAGCAGCTCGTTGCCGACCCCTTGGTGATTCCGCTCCCGGTTGTAGTGGGCGTTGGTGCGTGAATCGAGGCCCGCGACCAGCTCAGGAGCCAGCCAGGGTCGCCCTTGAGTCCCGGCCGGCGCTGCCGGGCACACTGCGAGGACGAAATCGCGAGTCCATCCGACCTACAAGACGAAGTACCGTGTCGCGAACTGGCCCGAGTACGAGCGGGGACTGGTCCAGCGCGGCGACATCACCATCTGGCTCACGCCCGAGGCCGTCGCCGCGTGGAGGGCGACGCGGAACGGCAAGCGCGGCGGGCAACGTCGGTACTCGGACTTGGCGATCGAGACTGCGTTGACGCTTCGTCTGGTCTTCCATCTGCCGCTGAGACAGACCGAGGGCTTCTTGGGC
>JAAELL010000075.1 GCA_024226735.1 bacterium
CCGAACTTTCGACTCACACCACTAGTGTGCCGGATCTGAAGTTCGTGGGCACCAGAGCGCGAGATCGTTTCTGGTGTCCATGAACTTCGGATCCGGCACACTAGGGCTCCGATGCGCTACCTCCTCGCCCTTGCCTGCGCGGCAGCCGCCTGCCGGACCACGCCCACCGCGAATCCCGAGAACAGGCCGAACGTCGTGATCGTCTTCACCGACGATCAGGGCTACGGCGACCTGTCGAGCTTCGGACACCCGACGATCCACACGCCGCACGTCGATGCGCTTGCGGCGAACGGGATGAAGCTGACGCAGTTCTACGTCGCCTCTCCAGTTTGCTCGCCATCCCGGGCGGCGCTCTTGACGGGCTGCTACCCCAAGCGCGTCGGCATGCACGAGCACGTCATCTTCCCCGACTACGACTACGGGTTGCACACGGACGAAGGAACCATCGCGGACATGCTGCGCGACGCCGGGTACGCGACGGGATGCTTCGGCAAATGGCACCTCGGCCACCGGCCGGGTCTGCTGCCGACCGATCAGGGGTTCGACACGTTCTACGGCGTGCCGTACTCGAACGACATGGCGCAGATCCACCGCAAGCCGAACAGCAAGTACAGCTACCGGTTGCCGCTGATGCGCGACTGCGAGGTGATCGAATGGGAGCCGGACCAACGGCTCTTGACCAAGCGCTACACCGAAGAGGCCGTCGCGTTCATCGACGAGCATGCGGACGAGCCGTTCTTCGTGTACCTACCTCACTCGATGCCCCACATCCCGCTCTACGCGTCGGACGCGTTCCACGGCGGGAGCCCGCGCGGGCTGTACGGGGACGTGATCGAGGAGATCGACTGGAGCGTCGGCCAGATCACTGGCGCACTCGCTCGCAACGGCGTGCTCGAGAACACGCTCGTGATCTTCACGAGCGACAACGGCCCCTGGCTGCAGTTCAAGCGGAACGGCGGCTCGGCCGGCCTCTTGCGCGGCGGCAAGGGCACCAATTGGGAGGGGGGGCAGCGTGTGCCGTGCGTCGCGCACTGGCCCGCGGGCATCCCGGGCGGTCACGTCTGCCGCGAGCTCGTCACGGCGATGGACGTCCTTCCGACCGTTGCCGCGCTGACCGGCGCACGCCCGGCCGAGCGCAAGCTCGACGGCCACGACGTCAGCGCGCTCCTGTTCGCCGAAGACGGCGCCGAATCGCCGACCGACGACTTCTTGTACTACACGTCCAAGGGCAAGCTCGCGGGCATCCGGAGCGGGCCGTGGAAGCTGCTCCTCGAGAAGTCGGAGCTGTACCACGTCGAGCACGACGTCAGTGAGAAGTGGAACGTCGCCGACCAACACATCGAGCTCGTCGAGGAGCTGCGTGCCCGCGCAAGAGAGCGCGACGCGGCCATCGAAGCCACGTCGCGTCCCGTGCGCACCGTGACCGAGATCGTGTTCGATCCGGTGAAGCCGGATTAGGAGCCTGGCGCCACGGCTGACGCCGTGGCAGCGAGTCGAGTTGTTCTCTGGCGACTCTACAGAGCCTCTGCCTCCGCGAGGAGCGCAGTCACGATCTGGTCCATCTCTTCGTTGCGCTTGTTGCGTTCCCGAATGATGCCCTTGCCGTCGATGAAATAGATCGTCGGCCAGCCCATCACGTCCCACTCGAGGGAGAGCGGACCGCCCCTGCCCTCGGGCCCGTTCCAGAAACTGCGCCACGTGATGTTCTCGGCCTCGACGCGTCCGCGCAGTTTCTCGAGGTCCTTGTCGCTGTTGACTCCGATCAGTGCGAAGGGCTTGTCGGCGAGTTTTTTGACGAGCGACCGCTCGTGGGGGTACATGGCCCGGCAGGGGGGTCACCAATCGCCCCAGAAGTCGACGACGACGATCTTGTCGCGGTAGTCGCTCAGCTTGAACTCGACGCCGTCGAGGTCCGTGCCGGCGATGTCCGGCGCGACCATGCCGACCTGCAGGCGGGTCAGCTTGAAGACGGAGCGCTCGCTCGCAACGCGGATGTCTTCGCTCTTTGCGTGCCGTGCCAACGTCACGGCGCCGAGAAGCGTCTGGGCGAAGACCGTGTCGTCGACACGGTTGTACTTGAGATGCTTCACGGCCTTGCGCGAGCGCTGGTACAGCTGGCGCTCGCTCGCGACCGCTTCAGCGCGCGTCTTGGCGATCGCCTCGATCGCGGACACGGCTGCACCGTGCGCCTTCAGGTTGCGCGGCGCGTTCTGCAGGACCCACCCGAGGTACGGCAGAGCTTTGTCATCGTCGTGCTTGCCTGCCGCTTCGAGGAACTGGGCGTGAAAGGGACTCTCGTCGGGCAAGAGCGGTGCGACGACCGCCTCCTCCCCGCGGTACTCGGCGACCGATTGCTCGAAGCCAGCGACGAGCCGCGTGTACTCGTCCTCAGGCTCGGCCGCGGCGGTGCCGGCCGCTAGCGAGAGGGTGGCGGCCAAGAAAAGTGTTCTGTGCATTTACGACGCTCCTTTAGGGGTCGCGAGCCAGTGAAGCACGCCGGTGTCGAACCGGCAAGCACGCTTGCCGGTTCGAACGTTTCGTTATCCTCCGGCGTAAATGAACGTTCCCGCGAGCCCCTTCCAATCCTGCACCAACCCCGAGACGCCGCTCGTCGCCGCGGACTCGCCGTCGACGGTGACGACGCTGGTGACGCGCGGCGCGGACATGGCGGTCCGCGACCGCCAATGGTCGCGCGACGCACACGGTTAGGCGGCGGATACGAGGAGTTGTCGCGATACCTCGAGTCCAAGGGAGCCATGCCTTCCGGCGGTGGCGAGGCGCAGGACGTTCAGCCGCCGTATCGACCCTGTTCGCGTTCCTTGACGGGCCAGCCTGTGCGTCCGTGGCAGGAGCGAGACGCGCGCGCGCCGCACGGACTACCGCGCGGGCCCGGATGTGCTCTTCGATCCACGCTCGACGGTCGTGCTGATCGACGGCGGCACGCGGGTGTCGGCCGAAACGACCCTCCGCGGACGTGAGCTGTTCGAATCGTCGGGATGCATCGACTGCCACGTGCCGCCACTGTTCACTTCTCCCGGCACGCGCGCCGTCGGCGCTCGCGACGAGGCCGGGACGGACGAGTTCAACCCTCCGTCGCTGCGCGGCGTACCTGCGTACGCTCTGACAATACGGAGTCAGAGTTCCTTCTCCGCGCGGCTCCTTCCGCGTTGGAGTACGAGCGCGTCGGGGTCGATGACGAGCCGCTCCGGGCGGAATCCGCACGGGATGACGACCTCGCCCGACTCGCCGGCTCCTAGGACGAGCTCGACCCGAGCCTCCTGGTAGGCGCCTTCCGCCGCCGCATCCTCCGCGGCGTGGACGACGGGGTCCTCTTCGTCGACAAAGCGCTCGCCGCTCGTGGCCGCCACCTGAACGGGCATTCTCCCCGTTCCCGCGTTCTCGATGCGCGCGCGCACGAGCCATCCTCCCTCCGACGGTTCGGTCGCAACCGACAGAATTCGATACTCGGGAAGGATGACGTCGAAGAGCCACTGCTCGACGAACGCGTCGTAGGCCTCCTCGTCCGGCGCGAAGGGCCGCATGTGCGCGACGTAGTCCTGCAAGACCGCGTGATCGCGGTCCTCGGCGAAGTGCCCGATGAAGGCGCGTAGTCCCGACAGTGCGTTCTCGCGGCCCATGGCGTTCAGGTGCATCCAGAACACCCAGCCGCCCTTGTCGTACAAGACCGTGTTGTCGCCGGCGCGCGTTCCGTCCAACTTCACCAGCGCACGCTCGGAGTCGACGTGGCGCGAGTCGTTGTAGCGGTCCTCGATCTGCTTGCAGAACGCGATCCGCGCGCGGATGCCCTTGACCTCTTCGAACAAGAGCGTCGTCGAGAAGTGAGCCATGCCCTCGGAGAGGACGTTGCCGCCGGGTCCATCGCCGGGGTGCAGGAGGTTCCCCCACCACTGGTGCGCCGCCTCGTGCGCCGTGACGAGGAACGCCGCGTTCGAACGCGAGTCGCTCTTGGTCAGGAACCCGATCGACTCGGAGAACGTGATGTCGGTCGGGAATCCCTGCGCGTAGCCCGCGAGCGACGGGAACTCGGAGAGCTTCAGCTCGTTCCACGGGTAGGGGTAGAACCAATCGGAGTAGTGCACGCGCGCCGCGTCGAGCGCCCCGATCATCTCGTCGATGTTGTGCACGTGCTCGGGGTGGTAGTAGATCGCCGTCCCCTCCCCCCGGCGCACGTCCCACTTCCCGCCGACGACGTTGAAGAACCGCACCGGGTGCTCGGTCTCCCACACGACCGTCTTCTTGTCCCCCTCCTCCGACTCCTCGACGAGCGTGCCGACCGAGTTCATCGTATACGCCCGCGGCGCGGTGATGCGCATGCGCACGTCGTACGGCTGACTCGTGCCAAACACTGATCGCGTGACTCCAACGTAGAAGTCGTCGGAGTATTCCTTCGCGTCGTACCCGTTGTCCTCGTCGACGCCGCGGCCCTCCAGGAACCCGATCACGGGCGCGAAGACCGGCTGGAAGCTCGTCAGCACGACCCCAGAGGGGACGATGAACTGGCCCGCCCCGCCGCCCTTCTTGGTCATCCCGTCGGGGAAGCTCGCCTCGAACTGAAAGCCGACCTCGATCGTGCCGCCAGCTGCCAGGGGTGCATCCGGTCTGAAGACGAAGAGTCCTTCGCGATCCTCGGGCTCGGCCGCCTCGCCGTTCACGGTCCACGACAGATCGCGCCAGTGCAGTCCCGAGGTCAACGCGAATGCGTCGAGCGCGTCGTCGTGCAAGTTCTGCAGCTCGAACGCTCCGTCGACCTTCATCCAGCGCAGCTCCGGTTCGAGCTCGAGCTCGATGTCCACCCGCGCCAGATCGGGTTGCGGAACCTCCTTCCAGGTCGCGAAGTTCTTGCGCCAGTAGTCCTTCGCACGCCTCTCGTATTGCTCGCCCTGGAAACCCGCGTCCACGCCAGCGTGCAGAAGGAAGGCCATCGCGAGCGGGACGGCAGCGATCGGCAGCAGATGCGCACCATGCCTCAGCAGCGTGCGCGGCTGGAGGCGCAGCAGCACGTGCGTCGGATCGAAGCTGCGCCGTGGAAACACGCGTACGGCGACGGCGACGAAGAAGATGGCGGCGCCGACGGCCAGAACGCGGCTGTAGATCAACGCCGTGCGGTTCAATTCAAACACGCCCATGTCGCTCCACTGCACCGTGTTGTAGAGCGGCCAGTTGCCGACCCACGTGATCTCGCCGACGATCAGCTTGTACACGGTGTAGACGAGCGCCGCGAGGGCGACTCCGTACGCCGTGTAGCGGCTGCGGGTGAACGCGTAGACGGCGGACACGAAGGCCGACCACAAGAACAACGTCGGCAGGAGCAGGAGGCCCCAAACGAGCAGGAAGGGCATCACGTCGAAGCGGACTCGCCCCTGGATCGCGAGGACCACTGCCATCGCCGCGAGAGCGGCGGCGAGCATGACGATCGCGACAAGACTGTTCGCAAGGGCCTTGCCGAAGATGATCGCGGCCGTCCGCACCGGAGTCGCATAGTAGATCGACGCCAACTGCGTGCTCGCCTCGCGGCGCAAGGACTCGACGACGTAGAACATCATCAAGAGGCACGTGAGTGTCGTGATCACTCCCAACGATCGCACCGCCATCGTCCCGGGAGTGTTCAACAGCGGTGTGTCGAACGCGCCGACGGCCAGCATGCTGTTGCCCGTGACCTGGATGACGATGATCGGAACGAAGATGTAGAGACCCGGCTGGCTACGCAGCTCGCGCAGCTCGACGCGCGCGACCTCGACGAGACCGCGCAGGAATCCCGGGCGTCGCGTGCGCATGCCCAGCGACGCGAGCGGAACGCACGGCGGATCCGTGCGCGGCTTGGCTTTCCGTCCCACGACGCGAGCGAGCCGCGGCCCGCGCGCACTCGAGCGCCGGACCGAACGCGCGAAGTGGCGTGCGGTGAGAAAGACCGAGCCGAGGCCGATCGCGGAGAACAAGAGGCGACTGACCACGAATCCAGCGTCGAGGCCGATCGGCTGGGAGTTGTAGAAGTCGACGCCCATGTCGACCTTCATCCACGTCTCGTCCAGCCACCGGAAGCCGGACGGGTCGACGAGCATCAAGATCCGGTTGATGCGCGGGTCCAGCCAGCTCGGAGACCAGTTCCACAGGAAGAAGGCACAGACGATGAACAGGAGCACCGGTACGACGAAGACGAGGATCGGCTTGCGCGTCCACTCGCCGATCAAGAAGGTCGTTCCGGCGACGAAGAGGATCGTCGGCAAGCCGAAGAAGAGCGCCGGCTTGAGATAAGCCGCGGCCGCGAAGGGACCGATGAACTCGGCCGAGTCCGCGTCGGATAGAAGGTGGTTGAAGAACATCGCGCCCGCGACATGGAGCGCCAGAATGACGAGGAAACTGGCAAGGCACGCCGCGTACTTGCCCCAGACGTACTGGCGCGGTGTGAGTGACGTCGCGTGCAGGACTTGGCTGACCTTCAGCTCCTCGTCGCGGATGATCGCCATTCCGGCACTGACCGCGATGAAGAAGCCATAGAAGAGCAGCACGACCATCGACATCAGTTGCGCGTTGGCGAACTCGGACGTCAGGAAGGACTTGGTGCCCCCGACGCTCGAGTCACCCGATGCGATCCGAACGTTGCCACCCGAGAGCCCCCACACGATGAAGCCGAGGATCAGGATCCAGATCCAGAACAGCGGCCGCCCGAAGTTGTGCGCCAGATCCAGCCGGCAGACCGCGCGAAAGCGTCCGGTCATCACGCGCTACCTCCGGCCGCGACGGCGTGCGGGGCCGCCCCCGGGAGATCCGCATTGGTCTTCATCATCACCAGGTACGCGTCCTCGAGCGTTGCGTCCGTCGGCTCGAACCCCGCGTGGTCGGCTCCAGCCGGCTGGTAGATGCGCACACGGTGCTGGCCCTCGAACAACAGCGACTGGATCACCGTGTGCTCGGCGTGCACGCGATCGAGCTCGGACTCGTCGACGGTCCCCTCGAAGACCGCCCCCGCGATCGCGGCTCGGGCCTTGGCCGGCGTCGTGCGCGCGACGAGTCTCCCGTCCTTGATCACCGCGAACGCGGGACACAGGACCGCCACGTCCTCGACGATGTGCGTCGACAAGAGGACGATGCGGTCCTCGGCGAGCTCGGCCAGGATGTGGTAGAAGCGTAGCCGCTCTTCGGGATCGAGCCCGGCCGTCGGCTCGTCGACGATCAGGATCCGCGGGTCGCCGGCGATCGCTTGGGCGATTCCCAGCCGTTGGCGCATGCCGCCGGAGTACTCCTTGACCTTGCGCCGCGATGCTTCGGCGAGATTGACGCGTTCGAGCAGGGTGGCGCTGAGCCTGCGCAGACCTCCGGGGGCGCGGACGCCTTTGAGTCGCAGCAGGTGCTTGAGCATCGCGCGGCCGCTCAGGTGCGGGTAGAAGCCGAAGTCCTGGGGCAAGTAGCCGAGCCTCTCCCAGACTCGCTCCGGCTCGGCGAGAATGTCCTCGCCGTCGAGCGTCACGGCGCCCGACGTCGGCTCGAGCAGGCCGGCGATCACCTTCATCAGCGTCGACTTGCCGGCGCCGTTCGGGCCGAGCAGGCCGAACATTCCGTTCGACACATCGAGATCGATGCCCTGGAGAGCAGTGACGGGGCCCGGGTAGATCTTGACCAGGTCGCGAATCGAAAGCATGCGTGGAGCCTCCTGCGCACGTCGGCGCTTGCGCCGAAGCGATGCGGCGGTTTTTGGGTGTGTGTCCACCTGCGTACGACGCGCCAGAATGTTCCATCGAAAATGGTGTCCCGCTGGAACAGCGTCCCTCCAAGGGAGAGCGCGCGCGGACCGTCTACCCGCGGGCGGCCACGGGCCGGCTCGTCAGTTCAGCTCGAGCACTTTCGAGATCGCCTCGAACACGCGCTCGGAAGCTCGACCGTCGGTGTGCTCGTGGAGCATCTCGAGGACGCGCTTGCGCTGCATCAGCTCCGCCTCGGTCGGCGGCCCACCATCCAGTGTCCGCTCCATCGCCGCGAGCAGCTCATCGAACGTCTTGCAGCACGGCCCGACCGCAACCTCGTCGAGCTCGAGATTGAGCGAGCGACTGCTGGTGACGAAGTCCTCCAGGTCCGGCACGAAGTAGAGGATCGCCCGGTCGAGCAGCGGGTAGTCGAAGATGATCGACGAGTAGTCGCTGATCAGTGCGGTCGTGTCGGCCAGGATCGCGTAGATGTCGATCTTGGTCGGCAGACTGTGGACGTTCGCGTACCGACCCTGTACGCGACCTCGCTCCTGCGGATGGAACTTGTAGAACAGCTCCGCGTTGTGCTCCCCCAGGAACGCATCGAGGCGCGCCCAGTCGAAGTCCAGGTAGGCGCTGTTGCTGTCGCGAAAGGTCGGCAGGTAGATGAAGACCGTCTTCCCGGAGCTCACGGCGGAACGGAACCCCTCGGGGACCGAGCCGGTGAAGGCAGCGGTGGGGAAGTCCGCGTCGAAGAGCAAGTCGTTGCGCGGATAGCCGGTGATGCTGATGCGGTCCGCGGCTCGGTGGAAAGCGATACGGCCCATCCTTGGGAAGCGAACGGCGGTCGAGGTAGGCAGGCGCAGCTCTCAGCACGTAAGCTACCATGACGTTCGAGTTTGCTTTCGGCCGAACCGCGCGATCGAAGGCCGACGGAGACTGGTCACAGAATCGACGGTCGATCGAAGGATAGAGCGAGATGAGAAGCACCATCGGATACCTCGTCGCGATCGCTGCCCTCGGCGGTGGTCTGTGGCTCAAGTCGACAGCCGACTGCTGAGGCTCAGGACGCGACACGGCCGGTACGGCCGTGCTGGCGGGTAGCCTCGTGCTCGGGATGATCGTGAGCCGGAAGCGCGACCCGTCCTGAGCCCACTTCTCCGGCCGAACCTTCAGGGCATTCCCTGGCCGACCCAAGGATCGTACGCACCGAAGTGCCACAGGTGTCCCTCGGGATCCGAGCACGAATGGAACGGCCCGCGATCTTCGTTATCGGCGAGCTCCGTGCGATCCGCGCCCCCGCCGCCTTGGCGCGCGCGCAATGGGCGCCCGAGTCCGGCACGACGATGTACGCGCTCTGCGTGCCCGCTCCGAGCTGCGTCGGCGTGCGCAGCAACTCGATCGCCGCGGGGGCGTCCTCGTAGCGCACGGTCGGGATGATCGTCGGGTTCATGCGCTGGCCTCGGTCAATCCTGGCGGTAGAGGAGCGCGAGCTTCAGCAACACCGCTTCGAGTCGCGCGTAGTACGCGTCCTCTTCGAGCGTGGGCTTGAGCTGACGCAGTGCCTCGAGCTCGAGCTCCAGCTGGTCGCGCTCGCGTCGCAACTCGGGCGACAGCGCACGCTCGCGAGCGCTCGGCACGAGGTGCAGTTGATGTGCCAGCGGTCCGTCGGCCATCTTGCCCGGCTCGGGTTCGCGGGTCGAGCGCACGCCGCGGAACCAGCTCGCCGGAGTTCCGAGCCCGTCGCCGTTGTCGTCGAGGAGCGCGTGCTCGGTCGCCAGTCGCGCCTCACCCACGTAGAACTCAGCCGTACCCGCCGACGCGTGCAGGAACGCCTCGTGCAGCGAGACCTGTTCGTCCTTGTCGAGATCGGCGTCGAGGCCATCCCACGCTGCCGAGAAGTAGTCGCCGAACCGCGAGTAGCTGTATTGATGCCCGCTCTTCGTCGCGCTTACGACGATCCGTCCGGGGCGCGCAAGCTTCGGAAGAAAGGCTCCCGAGGAGGAAGCGCAGAGCACGACCGCGGTCGTTCGACGCAACGGATCGAGCCACTGCGCCAGCTCGGCAGCGGCGACGTCTGGACCGCGCAAGTTCAGCTTCGCGCGCTCGCCGTCGAACGTGCCGTGTCCGAAGTACACCAGCCAAAGCGGGGCGGGCGAGGCCGGCTCGACCTGTTCTAGAACCGCCTTCAGCCGGTCGCGATCGGTCTTCTCGTCGGACGCACCGGCACCGGGGCCCACGCGCGCGAGCTGCGCGCCTCCGCTTCCTGCCGCCGCGGCGAGGCGATCGGCCCAGAGTCCGAAGCCGCTCTCGAACGCGTCCTCGCCGCCCGCGCCGACGACGAGTACGACGGTCGGAGCGACGGCAGGCGAGGCGGTCGGCGGTGCATCGTGCACCTGCAAGCCGACGAGGCAGTACAGAAGCTCACGCCAACCCATGAAAACGCCGCACTCCCCACTCGGCACACAAACACAGAATCGCGAATGCCATCATCCACCAGCGATGCCACAGGGGATCGAGCCGCTCTTCGGTGACGGGCACCTCGCCGCTGGCCAATCCCGCCACGAAGTCCACGAGCTCGTCGGGCTCGACGTGCGTTCCACCGGTCTTGCTCACGACTTCGTTCAAGAGCGCCTCGTCGCCGCCGAGTCGCCGAAACTCCGCTAGCGCGGGCTCGTGCACCCATCCGGCTTCGTCCTGGCCGAGCTCGCTGCCGTCGGCTCCTAACGCGACGAGCCGGGCGCGGTAGGCCCCGGCGACACGCGGCGTGAAGGAGGCTTCCCAGGTGCCCACTTCGTCTCGACCGGGCTCGGCGTCGAGCTCGAAGGACACGCCATCCGGCGGCACGATCTCGAGCACGACTCGCGCGTCGTCGACGGTCTCGAACGCCTCGTTGCGCACCGACGCCAACAGCGTGGCGGTGCCGGCCTCGTCGTCGGCCGACTCGGTGAGCTCGAGCTCGACCCGGCGCGGCACGTCGGAGACGAGCCAACGCACGATCTGCCGCCAAGCCGTCCCCAAGTCGCTCGTTCCTGGGTCCTCGCGGCCCAGGTCCCAGCGCCAGAGGTCGGCGACGAGCATCGCCGCCGCACGCCCGCGGCCAAAGTTCTGAGTCGCGAATGCGGGCCGCTTGGCTCCGGTGGCATCCTCCGCTTCGACGAGGACGATCCCGCCCGGCTTGACGTCGCCGGCTCGGTTGACGGTGCGGAACCCGGGCATCGACGCCAGGCGCGCGCGCTCGGCGACTTCGGTCGAGCGCAGGCGCACCCAAGGCTCGAGCCAGCCTTCGCGCGTCAGGGCGAGCCGCGCCGCGGGGCTCGCATGACCGCGCGCCGGCACGCCGTCGAGGTACACCGGCAACAGATCCCCGAGCGGCGTCTTCGCATAGCCGCCCTTCACGAACGAGCTCTCGCCGCCGAGGACGAGGAAGCCTGCGCCGCGTTGCGCGACGAACGTCTCGATGAGCGTCATCTGGTCGCGCGTGAAGAAGCTCGCTTCGAGATCGTCGATGACCAGCGCGTCGTACTCGAAGAGCTCCGCCGCAAGGCGTGGGAAGCCGCCGCGCAACTCGAACTCGTCGCGCGTCCCGATGCGCGTGAACACCGGCTCGTCGTACTGCTCACCGGCGTCGGCGTCCTTGTTGTCGAAGCCGTCCCACAGCTGGTTGCGCCGGTCGGCCCCGTCACGGAACGAGAACTTGGGCTGCTGGCGCGCGATGCGCAGGAGGGCGACGAGGTCGACCTCGGAGTCCTCGTCCAGCGCCCGACGCAAGAACTTGAACTCCCAGTTCGGGCGCCCCGCGACGTAGAGGACGCGGAAAGGCCCCGAACCGCGATCCACGGCGACCGTGCGGGCATTGTTGCTCGCAGTCGCCTCGTCGCTGGAATCGGGATCGCTCTCGAGGCTGGCCGCGACGGTGTAGAAGTGCACTCCGGACGCCTCCGCCGGCGCGTCGAAGTCGAGCTTCAGGATACCCGTATCGTCCGCCGTCACGACCTGCGTGTCGAGGACCGTCCCGGCGTCGTCCGCGAGCTGAACGACGATCCGCTCGCCGGCGCTGGCGTGGTGCACGACTTCGGTGCGCAGCGTGACGGGGCTCTGTTCGAAGTTGGTCTGGTTGACCTCCGCGCGACCGATGCCGACATCCGGCGCGGGCGCGCCCGCGATCGAGACGGCGTGGACCGGCGGAAGGCGATCCCACGCGAAGTCGTCGGGCGCCGCATCCGTCGCGACGCCGTCCGTCACGAGCACGATCCCCGCGACCGGCTGGCCCGCGTCGCGCTCGACGAGCCGCGCCAGCGCGCCGAAGAGCGCCGACTCCCCGCCGTCGAACTGCAGCTCGCGTGCGCCCTCGATCGAGCGCAACCGCGCGCCGAAGGCAAAGCGATGGACTTCGAAGTCTTGCGCCGCGCGGATCGCCCACGGCGCTTCGTCCGCGAGGAGCGCCCGGACAGACTCGGGTCGCGAGAGGGCAGCGCCCGCGTCCTGGATCCCGATGCTCTGGCTGTCGTCGACCAGGACGAGCAGGCGATTGGCACCCGGCTGCGCGCGTACGTCACGCACGAGCGGCTCGGTGAGGCAGAGGAGCAGCGCCGCGAGCCCGCACAGCTTGAACGCGAGCGCGAATCCACGCGCGCGCCCGCGCAACCCGTGGTGAGAGCGCGCGACGAGCACCGTGAGCAGCAACCCAAAGACCGTCACGGGCAGAATCCAGCCAGGCGAACCGAAGATCACTTGCCGCGTCCCAAGCTCTCGTAGTAGCGCCGCACGGACTCAGCGAACTCGGGCGGCACGGGGTCGCGGTCGATCGGAACGAGGTTGTCGTCGACTCGACGCCGGCGCACCTCCTCGCTGACGCGTTCGTGCAGCTCGGCGAGCGGGCGCGCGATCTTCTCGTCGACGAGCTCCCAGTCCGGCTCCTGCGAGTGACGCACGACGTCTTCGCGCACCTGCCGCGCGCGGCTGCGCAGGTTCGCCGCCTCGGCGCTCAAATCGGGGTCGTCGATCATCTCCTCGACTTCGCGCAGCCGCTCGGACCAGTCGCGGAACTCGTCCTCGCCCGTCAGCGGACGCGCGGGCTCGAACCGCTCGCCGCCACGGCCGCCGGTGCCGGCCGTCTCCGGTCCGCGCGGACCGGTCTCGCGCGGATCACCGCCGGCGAGCGAGGGGCGCGGCCCGCGCGCGCGTCCCTGGCCAGGCTGAGGACTCGGCTGCTCGCCGCCGCGGCCCGGCTGTTGGCCCGGCTGTTGGCCCGGTTGCGGCTGGCCCGGTGGCTGCTCTCCTTGCGCTTGCCCCGCCTCCTCGCCCGGCGGCCGCCCCGGTTGCGGTGCGCTCGTTTCGCCGCGCGCGTCCGCGAGCTCCGACTCGAGCTCCTCGGAGAGCCGTTCCAGCTCCTCTTGCGCGCGCGTCAACGCCTCGACGCCCGACCCGAGCACGCTCTCGGCCGCGCGTTCAATCCCCTCGCGGAGCTCGGCGACACCCTCCGACGCGCCACGTTCCGCCTCGCGCGCCTCGCGCGGGAAGCCGCGTTCGAGCATGTCGCGCGCCGTCTCGAGCGCTTCGTCGGCGCGCGCATCGCGCGCGTCGTTGAGCGTGTCGAAGAGCTCCTCGGCGAGCAGCGGCTCGGTCGTCTCGGCGTCCTGAACCGTCTCCTCGACGTCGTCCAGGAGCTGCTCGAGTCGGTCTTCCTGCTCCTCGAACGCCTGCGTCAGCTCCTCGCGCCCCTCCCGCTCCCGTAGCGAGGGTGCGGGGCGCGATCCCTGGTCGTTCAGCTCCCGCAGCTCCTGGGCGATCCGTTCCTGCTCGCGCTCCATGCGGCGCGCCTCGCGCTGCATCTCGCGCATGCGCTCGTCGAATTGCTGTCCGGTCGCGTCACGGAGCTCTTGCTCGAGCTCGCGCATCTCACGCTCGGCGCGCGAGCCCTCGGCGAGCGCCTGATCGACGCGCCCCTCCTCGAGTGCCTCCGACGTGCGCTGGACGGTGTCGCGAGCGCGCTCGAGCTGCTGACGCTCGTCCGCCAGACGGCTGGGTTCGGTCGCCGACTCCATCTGTTGCTGGAGCTCGTCGGTGTCGCGCAGGATCTCCTCTTCGGCCTCCTGCAATCGCTTCAAGCGCCTCTCGATCTCCTCGCGCTCCTGTTCGGTGTCCGCCGCCAAGAGCTCGGCCTGCAGCTCACGCAGTCGCTCGTTCAAGTCCTCTTGGCGTCGCGCGAGCTCCTTCAGCCGATCGAGTGCGGCACGAGTCTCGCTGGCGCTCTCCGCGAGACTCGAGCGCTCGCCCGCGGTGCGCTGCGTCTCGTAGCGGTTCGGCGTGTTCTCGAGCTCCAGCTGTTGCAGCTGGTCCTGGGATGGGCCGCCCTGCTGTCCGGCGCGGCCACTCTGCTGGCTGTTCTGCTGTTCGTTCGCGCGCGCGACCTCGAACTCGTTCTCCGCGAACTCCAGGAGCGCCTGGTTCGCGGCCTGCTCGTGGGTCAACGCCTCGTGCAACGGTTCGGCGGTCTGCGTCTGCGCCCCGCGCTCCAGATCCTCGAGCGCACCGTCCATGTGCGTGCTGATCCGCTCCAACAGCCCGCTCTGGGTCGCGTCGGACTGCGCCAGCGGGTTCTCGCCGAGCTGGTCGAGCTGCTCGCGTGCACTCTCTTGCGACTCGCGGACCACGGCGAGGTCGTCGGCCGTGTCGCTCTCCCCATTCTCGATGCGACGGATGACGTTCCAAGTGGCGTGCGAGACGTCGCGCTGCAGCTCCGCGACCTGGCGCGGGTTCGCACCCCCTCCGGCGCCACCCTCGTCCTGTTCGCCGCCCTCGCCGCCCTCGCCGGCACCCGCGCCACCCGGCGCCTCCTGTCCCTCGCGGTAGATCTCCTCGAAGGGCCGGACCTCGGCGAAGAACAAGTCGCTCGACGTGCGCCGCACGACCGAGTCGGCTCCGCGGTCCTCGGCCCAGAAGTGGTACGAAACGAGCTGCGCGGGAACGACCTCGAGCTCCTCCAGCGCGATCGTGTGCTCGGCCAGGATCGTCTCCCCGCGCTTGGAGCCCGCACCGAGCACCACCTCGACCGGCTCCTCGGCACCGACGCGCACGCTGACCCCGTAGCGCTCGAGCGCATAGTCGTCGCTCGCGCGCGTGCCGACGGTCAACTCCTCGATCGGCGACACGCGCACGTCACGTGCGGAAGTGAGGCGCAGGTCGGGACGCCGGTTGTCGGTGACCTTGAAGACGAACGCCGTAGGCTTCTGGTTCGTGCGACCCTCGGCGTCGGTCAAGAGAAGGGCGTAGCGAATCGACTCGGTCAAGACGAGCGTCGCGCGCGCCTCGCGCGCCCCGACCAGCTCGATCTCGTTCTGCGTGTCTGGGTCGACGAGCAGCGCCGAGGCGACGTCCTTGTTGAACCGGCACAGGAGCGTCAGCTCGGTGCCCTGCGGGACGGTGACGCGGCGCGTGTCCTCGACGGTACGGTCCTCGAGGCCAGTGAAGGCCGGGTAGTGCAGCTCGACGTCGGAGCGCACGAGCTCGGGATGCTCGAACACGGTCAAGCGGTACGAGTCCGACGCCCGGCCCTCCCATTCGACGCGGTACACCAGGTCGGCATCGATGTTGGACAGTCGCAAGCCAAACACCGGATCGTCGAGGCTGCGCGTCATCGCGAGGCGCTCGACCTCGCCCCCGTCGGTGCTGGTCGTCACGAGGTCGACTTCGCTGGGCACGTCGTCCGCCGTGTACCGCGCCGACACGAGGATGCCGCGGCCGCGCTCCACCTCGGCGTCGCCGGGCAGGATGGTCACGGCAAACGACGCCGGCTGCATCGAGGTCACCAGCGCCGATGCGCCGGTGTCTTTCGCGCGCCCCGCGAGCGCCAGGAACCCGACGGCGACCGCGAAGGCGATCGCACCGGCTGCGTGCAGTCCGCGCGCCGTGCGGACGCGGGCGGCGGGTACGAGCTCCGTCCAGGGCCGGCGCCGGGCGCCCTCGAGCACCTGGTCGATCAACCGCGTAGCGAGGAAACCGTAACGGCCGTCCGGCAGATCGGGTTGGAGTTCGGCAGCCGCGAGCAGCGACGAGTCGAACACGCCGCTCTCGCGCTCAACGAAACGTGCGAGCTCGATCGGGTCCGAACGCCGGCGCGCGGCGATCGCGCGCAGCGCGAGCACCGCGACAGCGGCGGTTCCGATCAGCAGTCCCGCGACGCGCAGGAGCGACAGGTCGAGCGCGGACCGCGACGCGAACAGCGCGGCCGCGAGAATGGCGAAGACGGTCCACGTGACGGCCGAGACCCGTTCAGCACGGACGCTCGACAACCGTTCGTCCACGCGCAAGAGCTGGCGTTCGAGTCTGCGTTCCATGGCTATCGGGGTCCTGTGCCTATCGCTTCCCTTGCGTCCGCATCGATTGCGGACGCGGACCTACGGGCCAGCCTACCAGCCCAGACCGTTTCAACGAGCAGCGCGACGAGGGCTGCGACGAGCAACGCCCGCCACAGCTTCTGGCGGCGCTCGAGCTCGACGCTGCGCTCCTGGCGGCTGAGCTCGCGCGCCGCCGCGCGCGTCGCGGCCGTGACTACGGGGGCGCCCATCTGCGCCAGGCGCGCCGCCTCGAGCGGCTCGGTCTGGCTCTCGCTCGGATCGAGCCGGACGGTGAACGCCAGCGGCCGCGCGGCGCCGGAGAGAATGTAATGCCCAGGCTGCCGCGTTTCGGCGAACGACGTCGCGGCGCCATCGATCGGGCTCAGCGTCCCGTCCGGCATCCGCATCGCGCGATCCCCGTCCGCCGCTGGAAGCGGAACGACGTCACCGACGAACAGCTCCTCCGACGCCAGGTCGCGTCCCATGCCGAGCCGCGACATGCCGGTCACGAGCGGCGCGAACTTCGACGAACGCGCGAGGTCGCTCTCGTCCGGCGTCCAGCCGCTGGTCGCGAGGATGATGCGGCCGGCGCCGAGCGGCTGCTCGACCAGGAAAGGCGATTCGTCATCGAAGCGCGCGAGCACACGCAGCGCTCCCGCGCTCGACGGTGCGAGCACGCGATGGCGCCAGAAGCGCACCTTGGTGAAGTCGCTGTACTTGGGGTCAGCGAACGGGGCGAAGAGCACGTGCTCGAAATCGACGCGGGCGAGCAGGCCAAAGTCGGACAGCGCGGGATCGGAGCCGCCCCCGGCCTGCGCGAGCTCGAGGCCCGGATCGTCGAGCCAGGTGCGTGCCGCCTCGACGCGTGCTTCGCGCCCGAGCACGACCAGCACCGTCGCCCCGCCGCGCGCGTGCTCGGTCACGGCTTCGCGCACCCCCTCCGCGACCGGCGCCGCACCGGCGTACACGACGACGAGCGGGTGCAGGCCCTCTTCCAGCGCCAGCTCACCCGCGTCCTCGACGCCGTCCTCGACGTTGCGCAGAGTCACCCCGGCGCCCGTGAAGACGTGCCCGAGAAAGAAGTCCGGCCCGTGCTCTTCCGCGCTCGACGCTGGGCTCGACGCTGGGCTCGACGCTGGGCTCGACGCTGGGCTCGACGCTGGGCTCGACGCTGGGCTCGACGCTGGGCTCGAAGCGTCCCCGATCGTGATCACTTCGATCGCGGACGCGGCCCGCTCGCGGTGGTGCAGGACGTTGTCGAACGGCGCGTCGTCTCCGGAGAGCACGAGCCGGTCGAAGTCGCCGCCCGTCGGACGATCCGGTGCACGCACGACACGCATGTCGCCGGGCGGGCAAGCGATCGCGCGCGCTTCCCCGCCTCGGACGCCGTCGGGCGTCGACCAGGTGAGCTCGAATCGGTCGGCGTTGGACGCGGGTGCGTTCGTGACGCGCACGCGCATGTCCGCATCGGTTCGCGACGCTGCGCTCGGTGCGAGCGCGAGGCCCGCGTTCCCTCCCAGCGCCACGACGCGGCGCACCTCGAGCTCGACACCGTCGGGCCAATCGAAGCGCTCTAGATCGGCGGTCCGTGCACCACGCTGCGCGTCCGACACGAGCACGACGGTCGAGGGCGGGCGTGCTTCGGCATCGTCTGTACGCAGCGCATCCGCCGCGAACGTGAGCGCGCGACCGATGTCGGTCGCGGCAAAACTCGGCTCGAGCTCCGCCAACCGCGCCCGCACGAGCTCTCGCCCCCCGTCTCGGGCGAGCTCGACAGCCTGTGCCGTGTCCAGGATGGAGCGCGGCTGGCGGTCGAACGCGAACAGCGAGAACACCGCGTTCTCGGGCGCCGCGTCGAGCGCGGAGCCGACCTCGCGCACGGCTGCGTCCCACAGACCCGCGCGGCGCATGCTGGCGCTGGTGTCGACCAGGAGTGCGATGCGCGGTCCGTCCGCACCCGCCGCATCGACGCGCGCCTCGGTGCGCAGGTACGGCCGCGCGAATGCGAGGGCCAAGAGCCCGAGGATCAGCGCGCGCAGGCACAGGAGCCCGACCTGGTCCAGGTTCTTGCGCTTGACGAGTCGCGGCGGAGACGGCTCGAGGAACATCAGGGTGCTGAACGGTGTCTTGCCGCTCGGCGTGCGCCGGATCAGGTGCCACACGATCGGCGCCGCGATCCCGGCGAGGCCCGCGAGGTAGAGCGGGAAGAGGATGCTCATCCGCGAGCTCCCCACGCCGTGCGACGCCGGACGACGCGCCCGCGGCGCCCGCGCGCCTGCAGGTACTCGTAGAGGCAGTCCATCAACGGGCGGTCGGTCGTCCACGGAACCAGATCGACGCCGTGATCGGCCGCTAGACGCGTAAGCGCGTCCGCGTGTGCCTGGAAGCGCTCGCGGTAGGCGGACGTCGCGTGCACGGGATCGACGTAGAAGCTCTTGCCCGATTCGAGATCCTCGAACATCGCCGCCTTCTCGAAGGGGAACTCGACTTCGGCCGGGTCGAGCACTCTGAAGACGATCACTTCCTGCCCGCGCGCGCGCAGCTGCGCGAGCGCGCGGTCGAGACCCTCGAGCGGCGCGAGCAGGTCGGAGAACAGGACGACGACGCCGCGCTTGTGCATGAAACCGGCGACGCGTTGCAGGGAGGCGACGAGGTCGGTGTTCGTCCCGGTCGCGCCACGCTCGAGGGCGCCCAGGATGCGCGCCAGATGCCCCGGCGAGTACCGCGCGGGAACGTAGTCGTGGACGCCCGCGTCGAACGTCAACAGCCCGACCGCATCGCGCTGGGTAGCGAGGAAGCGGGCCAGCGTCGCCGCCAGCGTGACCGCGTACTCGAACTTCGAGCGCCGGCCTTCACCGAACGCCATCGAGCGCGACAGGTCCAGGACGAGGTGGCAGCGCAGATTGGTCTCGTCCTCGAAGCGCTTGACGTAGCGGCGGTCGGTGCGTGCGAGCAGCTTCCAGTCGAGGTAGCGCAAGTCGTCGCCGGAGCTGTAGGGACGGTACTCGCTGAACTCGACCGAGAACCCGTGGTAGGGGCTGCGGTGGAGGCCACTGAGGAAACCCTCTACGACGATGCGCGCGCGCAACTCGAGCGAATCGATGCGCAGCACCGCCTCGGGGTCGATCCAGTCGGTCTCTCGCATGCCCCGCGCCCTACTCGATGACCGGGACCGACTCGAGCAAGCGATCGATGACGCGTTCGACCGAGATCCCGTCCGCTTCGGCCCGATAGCCGACGAGCACACGATGGCGCAGCACGCAGTGCAGCAGCTTCTGAACGTCTTCGGCCGTCACGTGGCTGCGGCCGTGCAAGAGAGCGCGCGCCTTGCCGCCCAGGATCAGGTTCTGTGCGGCGCGCGTACCGGCGCCCCAGCTCACCCATTGATCGATGAAATCCGGCGTGCCCTCACGCTGCGGACGCGTCGCCGCGGCGAGACGCACGGCGTAGCGCACCACGTCCTCGGCGACCGGCACCTTGCGCACGACCTCGTGGATGCGCTGGACATCGGCACCGTCGAAGAGCGGCTCGACGTTCGCCGCGCTGGACGCCGTCGTGCGCATCACGACGTCGACCTCATCGTCCTCCGGAAGGTAGTCGAGTACGACGTTGAACATGAACCGGTCGAGCTGCGCCTCGGGCAAAGGGTAGGTGCCCTCCATCTCGATCGGGTTCTGGGTCGCTAGCACGAAGAACGGCGGGGCGAGCTCGTAGCGATGGCCGGCGACCGTGACCTGACGCTCCTGCATCGCCTCGAGCAGAGCCGACTGCGTCTTCGGCGGCGTGCGGTTGATCTCGTCGGCGAGGATGACGTTGGCGAAGACCGGCCCCTTGATGAAGCGCAGGCCGCGCTCGGCCCCCGCACCGCCCTCGTCGAGGATCTCGGTACCGAGGATGTCCGCCGGCATCAGGTCGGGCGTGAACTGGATGCGCTGAAAGTCGAGGTGGAAGATGCTCGCCACGCTGCGCACGAGCAGCGTCTTCGCGAGCCCCGGCGCGCCCGTCAACAGGCAGTGCCCGCCGGCGAAGAGGCTGACGAGCAGCTCCTCGATAACGGCCTTCTGACCGACGATTACCTTGTCGAGCTCGGTCTGGATGCGGTCGCGGCTGGCGGCGACCTGCTCCACGACATCGCGCTCCATTTCGAATGCTTCGTTGGTCACGGTCATGCTGTCCTGCTCATGCTGTCTTGGCGCTCATCGAGTGGGTCCATGCGCATCTCAGTGGGTCAACGCGTACGTCACGATGTTGATTCCCAGCGGGTAGGCCTTCTTCTCGGAGAACTCCTTGAAGTACCAAGGGTCCTCGCCCTCGCGCTCCCAACCGTCACCGAGGTCGGTGTTGTGGCAGACGAAGACCATGATCCGACCCTGATCGTCGTAGATCGCCTTGTAGTGCGGCGTGCGCGTGTCGTACCCGCGCTCCCACGTGCGCCCGCTGTAGCGGCCGCGCTGCGCTGCGCCGATGCTCGGGATCTGCGGCTTCTCCTTGAGGTCGTAGACGCAGTGGAAGATCTCGTGATCGAGCGGCACCTCGACGAGCTCGCGGTCGGGGAAGACGCGCCGCATCTCGGTCTCGAAGTTGTCCCACTCGTAGTCGCCCCAGAAATCGTCGACCATCAGGAAGCCGCCGTTGAGGCAGTAGCGGCGCAGGGCCTCGATCTCCGGCTTGCCGAAGACGAGGTGGCCCGGCTCGATCATGTACAGGAACGGGTAGTGAAAGAGCTCGGGATCGGTCAGCTGGAGGATCAGGCCGTCGGGGTTGACGTCGAGCGAGGTGAGCTGCTGCAGGCGGAACGAGAAGTTCAGGTCGCTGTCGGGATAGTCGGTCGCCCAGCGCCCCAGGTGGTGCCAGCGCGGACCACCGCGCGAGGTGTACTGCACGCGCACGAACGTGAACGCGTCCGCGGCGAACTCGGGCTCGAGCTTCCACTCCGGAACGCCGCGGCGCTCGTCGCGGTAGCGGCCGCGTTGGGCGACGAGCAGCGGCGAGAGCAGAGACAGGAGCAGCAGGAAACGGAACATCACTCGTCTTTCTCCCCCTCCTTGGCGCGCCGGTCGGCCGTCAACTCGAGCAAGAGCTCATGTGCGGCGCGGAAGCGCGGGGCCTCCTCGAGCGCCTTGAGCACCTCGCGCTTGGCGACCGCACCATCTCCGGCGAGCGCGGACGCGCGGGCGAGCTCGAAGTGCACGCGCGCGGGGTCGACGGGGTCGAGCGCGAGCTGAGCGCGCGCGGCGCGGATCACGTCGGGGATCCGGCCCAGCTCGCGGGCCGCGGTGCCGAGGTGCCTCTGCGACACGGCGTTCATCGGCTGGATCGCGAGCGCGCCACGCGCCGCATCGTAGACGCCCTGCCAATCGCCGCGCGCTTCGGCGATCTCCATCAACCTGTAGCGCACGGACAGGCTGCTCGCGTCACGCGCGGCCCAGCGCCCCAAGACGTCGAGCTCGCTCTCGATGTCGCCCGCGAGCCGGTGCACGCGCGCCAAGAGCGCGTAGGCGCTGTCGGAACCGACGCGGCTCGGAACGAGCTCGATCGCACGCTTGCACAACGGCTGAGCCTCGCCCGCGCGATCCGCTTCGATCAAGGCCCGGGCCCACCGCTCGAGGCCGGGCACGTTGTGCGGGTGGGCGCTCGAGAAGAGCTGCATCGAACTGATGTCGGTGTGCGGGCGCTCGGGCTCAGTCCACTCCGCGCGCGGCGCGAACGCCTCGGCGAGCGCGCGCAAGTGTGCATCGAACGCCACGTCGAGGTCGTCGATCGGAGCGACGCGCTGCGAGAGCGCGGCATCGATACCGGCACCCGCCGCGAGGTCGTCGAGCACGCCCAAGAGGGCGTCGAAACCGTGTTTCGAAACGATGTAGTCGACGACCAGCGCCGATTCGTAGTACGCGAATTGCAGCGCCATCGGGTCCGTGGCGTGCAGGAACGCACCGCTGAGCGCGCTGACGCGCGACGCCTCTCCGGCGAGGATGCGCTCCTTGTACGCGGGCAGCATGCGCTGGCCCCACGCCGGGTCGCGGCGCTCCTCCTCGTACACCGAGATGCCCTCGCTCAGCCAGCGCGGCATGCGGTTCTTGGTCTTGCCCAACGTCACGACGTGGCAGAACTCGTGCCAGAGCACAGCCTCCCAACACGAGGGGCTCTCACCCTGCGACGCGGGGCTGTTCATCGTCACGACGTCTCCGAAGCACACGCCGAGATAGCCCGCGCCGCCGGGCAGGCCGAAGGTGCGGATCGCGAAGTCCTTCTGCTCGGCGAACAGCTCCAGCATCGTGCGCTCTGAGAGCTCGACCGCGTAGCGCGCGCAGAGCTCGTCGCGCGCTTCCTGCATGAGCTCGAGCACGCGCGCGCCGTAGACGTCCGCCTCGCGCGCCTCCATGCGCACGACGAACGACTCGGTCTCCAGCGTCGTGTACGCGGCGAGGACGTCGTGCAGGACCATCAAGTTGTAGGCCACGACGTTGTAGGGGTCGGCCTGCAGGACCTCCTGGGCCAGCTTCCAACCCTCCCCTTCGCGCCCGAGGCGCAGGAGGTCTTGCGCCAGCTGGAAGCGCGCCGAGTCGAGGTCCGCGTCCAGCTCGAGCGCGCGTTCCTGGTAGGCCGCGCCTTCGGCGAAGCGGTACTTCTCCGAGAGCTCGCGCCCGATCAGGTGGTCGACGCCGGGGTTCTGCTTCCAGCGTCCGAACGCACGCTCGTGGCTCGCCTTCGCCCACGCCGGCTGACCCTCGAGGTGGGCGAGGACCGCGCGGTAGCTCCACGCCCGCCACTCGTCGGGGTCGACGTCGAGCACGCGCTCGAGCGTCGCGCGCGCGGCATCGTAGCGCTCGGCGCCCACGTTCCGATCGACGGTCAAGAGCAGGGCTCCGAGGTGTGCGGGGTCGAGCTCGAGCGCACGTACGAGCGCCGCACTCGCGCCCTCGTCGTCGCTCGGTGCGAGGGCGTGCGCGAGCATCAGGTGCAGGCTCGCGTCCTCGTCGTCCAGTGCGAGTGCGGCGCGCAGCTCGTCGGCCGCGAGCTTGAAGTCGCTCTTCGCGAGCGCGAGCTCGGCGATCGCTCGCCGCGCACTGACATCCTCGGGGTCGTCGCGCGCCGCGGGCAGATAGTAGGTGTCCATCACCTTCTTCGCGTCGTCGCCCGCGCGCAGGCGCGCGCGACCGTGGACGACGAGGTTCTCGGCGTCGTCGTAGCGCCAGCGCGCGCGGCGCACCAGGGTCTCGATCTCGGCGAGCATCTCCGCGGCGCGCTCGGCGTTCCCACAACGCTCGAACACCTCGCAGCCCACGAGACGCACGTCGAGACTGCGGCGGAACTCATCGAGCGCGATCTCGACGCGCTCCGCGGCACGCGTGCACTCTCCGATCGCGAGCAACGCGCGGATGTGCAGGACGTGCCACTCCTCGTCGTCGGGATCTTCCGCGAGCGCGGCAGCCGTGCGCTCGGAGCAGTCGTGCACGTGCCCGGCGCGCAGGAGCCTGCGCACTTCGTCCGGATCGTCGTAGACCGGGAGCCCGCAGAGAAGAACGGCGAACGTCACCCGTTGCTTGTGTCCTGGGGTGCGCCGCGCCATTGCGTGAATACCTTACCGCATTCTGCGCTCCCGCCGCGGGCGTGCCGAGTAAGGGGCACGTGCGCGGGCCAACCAAGAGCGAACGACGCGACCGACCGGCGAACCGGGCAGACACGGCAGCATGATGTTTGTGGAGACTCCCCTCATGCGAATCACAGCGATCAAGCACATCACGCCGACGGGCTCTACGACATCGACGCGCACGCCGATCTCCGGCGAGCGGTCCGACAACCTCTGCGTATCGAGTGACGCGCGCACGCTCGTCCTGCGCCTCGGGGACCACGAGGTCGCCCGCAGCGCCATTCGCCTCGGCACCGGCAAGCTCGAGATCCTCAGGTTGCCGTGACGAAGTTCGGTCGCCCTGTGTAGGGTCGGTGCATGTCCCGACGCCTCCTGCCGCTCACCTGCCTGTTCTGCCTGCCCGCCGCCGTCGCCCTCGCGCAACCCGCGAACGACGAACGCCCCAATATCTTGTTCGTCTTCACCGACGACCACGCGCCGCATGCGATCGGCGCGTACGGAGGCCTGTTCGCCAGCGTCGACCCGACGCCGAACATCGACCAGCTGGCGAGCGAGGGCATGCTGTTCCAGAGCAGCTTCTGCACGAACTCGATCTGCGGCCCGAGCCGCGCCGTGATCCTGACCGGCAAGCACAGCCACCGGAACGGGTTCCAGCACAACGGTCAGCGTTTTGACGGCTCGCAGCAGACCTTTCCCAAGCTCCTACAGGGGGCGGGGTACAGGACCGCGATGATCGGCAAGTGGCACCTGTCGTCGGATCCCGAGGGGTTCGACCACTGGGAGGTTCTTCCGGGGCAGGGCGACTACTACAACCCCGTCTTCCTGAACGCCGGGGGCCGGCGCCAGATCGAGGGCTACTGCACCGACATCGTCACCGACCTCGCGATCGACTGGCTGAAGTCGAACGCGGACTCGGGCGAACCGTTCATGCTGATGTGCCAGCAGAAGGCGCCGCACCGCAACTGGATGCCGGCGCTGCGGCACCTGAACCTGTTCGACGGCGAGACGCTTCCCGAGCCTCCGACGCTCCTCGATCGCTGGGAGGACAACGCGAGCCCCGCGCGGTTTCAGGAGATGGAGATCGACCGGCACATGAACATCGTGCACGACCTGTTCGTCGAGCCCACGGACGGGTGGGACCCGCGCACGGGCAACGCGTCGGACACCTCGGGCTCGCGCAACCTCAAGAAGATGACGCCCGAACAACGCGAGGCGTGGACGGCGGCGCTCGGACCGGAGAACGCGGCTTTGCGCGAAGCGGAGCTCGAGGGCGAGGAGCTCGTGCGGTGGAAGTACCAGCGCTACATGAAGAACTACCTGCGCTGCATTCGGGGCGTCGACGAGAGCGTCGGCCGCCTGATGGCGTATCTCGAGGAGAGCGGGCTCGCGGACAATACGATCGTGATCTACAGCTCGGACCAGGGCTTCTACCTCGGCGACCACGGCTGGTACGACAAGCGCTGGATGTACGAAGAGTCGCTCGGCATGCCGTTGATCGTCAAGTGGCCGGGAGTGACCGAGCCGGGCGCGCGCGACACGCACCTCGTACAGAACCTCGACTACGCCGAGACCTTCCTCGACATCGCCGGCGTCGAGATTCCGGACGACATGCAGGGGCGCTCGCTGGTGCCGCTCATGCGCGGTGAGAAACCCACCGACTGGCGCGACGCGATCTACTACCACTACTACGAGTACCCGAGCGTGCACATGGTCCCGCGCCACTACGGGATTCGCACCGATCGCTACAAGCTGATGCGCTTCTATCGGTTCGGCGAGTGGGAGTTCTACGACCTCGAGAACGACCCGGACGAGCTGGCGAACCAGTACGCGAACCCCGACTACCGCGAGACGATCACGGCACTGTCCGAGGACCTCGGCGCCCTGCGTGCGCGGTACGGCGACGACTCGGATACGCGCGAGATGCCCGCGGCGTGGCAGGCTCGCTTCCGCCCCAAGAAGGGCGAATGGCTGCCGCTCTTCAACGGCAAGAACCTCGACGGCTGGACGGTGAAGATCACCGGGCACGAGCTCGGCGACAACTACAAGGACACGTTCCGCGTCGAGAACGGCCTCCTGCGCGTCACCTACGACGGCTACGAGCGCTTCGACGGCAAGTTCGGACACCTGTTCTTCGACGCGCCCTTCGCCAGCTACAAGCTACGCGTCGAGTACCGCTTCGTCGGCGAGCAGTGTCCGGGCGGACCCGGCTGGGCGTTCCGCAACAGCGGCGTGATGCTGCACGGACAGAGCGCCGAGAGCATGACGGTCGACCAGGAGTTTCCCGTGTCGATCGAAGCCCAGATGCTCGGCGGCGGTGGCGAGGGAACGCGTACGACCGGCAACCTGTGCACGCCTGGAACCCACGTCGTGTTCGGCGACGAGCTCGTCAAGCGCCACTGCACGAACTCGACGTCGAAGACCTACCACGGAGACCAGTGGGTCACGCTCGAGGTGGAAGTGCGCGGCGGCGACGTGATCCGGCACGTGATGGACGGCGAGACGGTCCTCGAGTACCACAAGCCCCAGCTCGACGAGAGCGACGCCGACGCCCAGCGGCTGCGCGCTTCGGGCACGCGCAACATGCTCCGGCAAGGAACGATCTCGCTCCAAGCCGAGAGCCACCCGCTCGAGTTCCGCAAGGTCGAGATTCAGCTCCTGGGTCGCTGATCGGCCCACGCCGAGGCCTCCGTGCTTCACCGCATTCTGGTTCCGCTCCTCCTTCTCGCCGCGGGCCTACTTTCGGAGCTCGCTTTCGCCGCCGCGCAAGATGCGGAGCATTGGCCCGGCTGGCGCGGCCCCGATCAGAACGGCGCGAGCCGCGCCAAGGGGCTGCCTGAGCTGGATGGGAGCTACACCCTGTCATCCCCGATCGCTTGTGGCGGGAGGTTGTACGTGCGGACGGAGAAGGCGTTGTTCTGCATCGTGGAGAGTAAGGAGAAGGACGAGTAGTCGAACGCTCCCTCAATTCTCTGCATCCTCGACGATCGAGAAGTCCGACACCGCAATCTGCCCGTAGTAATTCGTCTCCGCATCCACCACGTAGATCCGCAGCCCCTTTCCCTCGAAGCGCTCCAAGTCCCACTCGATCGCCGCCGCGTAATCCTTCCACTTCCGCCCCACCACCCGCTCGATCACGGGACCGTAGTCGCCCTCGAGCAATTCCCGCGAGAACTCCGGAATCGAACGGATCTTGCGCGGCGGCGCCTTGTCGTCCAGCACGAGTGCGACGTACGCGTGTCCGCCCAGCGCCGAGAACCGGATCCTCGCGTTCGCCCCGGCGCGGAAACCGTAGTGGGCCAACGTCATCCCCGCGTCGCCCTCCGCGGCGAAGGTCGATGCGTAGCGCACCGTTTGGTCGTGCAGTAACTGCCGGAACGGGACGCCGGTCACGCTCCAGCCCGCGCCAAAGGGAGAGGTGATCGTCTCGCGCAGCGCGCGTTTGGACTCGCCCTTGCGGGTGACCTCGACTTCGTGCTTCATGCGGCGGTCGAGCTCGGACGCGAGTGCTTCGAGGCGGACGCGCATGCGCGCGACTTCGCTGTAGAGGTGGGCGGCGGGGCGGTCGCGGCGTAGGTCGAAGGCGCGCATGTCCGTTGCATCGTTCCCCGAAGCCAGGGACCACTCGATGCGGACCTTGCCCCCCCGGTCGGGCACGAGGCTGAGGCCGACCAACTGACCCGCCTTGGCGCTCTCGGAGCCCGAGTGCCAGGTGAGATCGGCGCCGTCCACGTCCTCGAGCCGCACGGGTGCGCCGCGAGCCGTCAGATGCGTCACCGTGACGCGCGGACCGTCTTGGTGGTAGATCGTGACGGTCTCGTTCGGCGACTCCGCGAAGAGCGTCTCCATCACCGCCGCGCCGCCCGCGATCACGACGTAGGTTGCACGCAGATCGGTCGCCTCGCCCTGCGCGTCGACGAGGCTCCAGTCACCGGCGAGTGCGGCGATGCGGGCGAGGGGCGCCTTTTGTGACGTGGTCTCGGCGGCAGGCGTGAGGGCGGATACGGCGATGAGAAAGAGTGTCCACATGGTTCGTGCTTCGCAGGTCGCGGCGCAGGACGATCATGGGCAGTCTACTCCGCTCGCATCCCCCGCGGATAGGCGTCGAGCACGCGCTGGAGCTCGGTGCGCCCGACGCTCGGTGGAAAACAGAGGACGTGGAGCACGGGCCCAGCACAGCTCTGGCTCGCCTCCTCGTCCTCGTCGAATCGGACGCCTTGCTCGATCAGCCACGTACTGACCGGGCCGAGCTCGTCGGGCGCGACGAGCACTCGGAGAGGGAGGGTTCGGGGCTCAACGGCCCGACACGGCCTTCGTCAGGGCGTCGACGTCACGGCGCAGCCCGGCGACCTCGTCCTGCAGTTGTTCGAGCGCGCCGTGGACCCGCTCGAGGCTGACGTTCGAACCGCCGCCGCGGTCCACGTGCCCGCGCTGCGTGCGCTCGAGGTGCTCGCGGAGCTCGTCGCGCTTGCGTGCGAGCACGTCGAGCTCGCCCTCGGCCTTCATGCGGTCCTTGAGCGCGTGGAGCTCGAGCTCGGCCTCGCTGTCCTCGTCGTGCGCTTGAAGCCGCTCTTCATACTGCATGAGCTCGTCTTCGTACTCGCGCAAGCGCTCGATCCCATGCTCCTGCAGGGCAGCCTGCTCCTCGGTCAATTGGGCGATGCGGGCCTGCCCTTCCTCGTGCAACTTGGCCAGATAGACCTGCTGTTCCTTTTGCAAGTCGTGCTCGTGGGCCAGAAGCTGCGACTCGTATTCCACCTCGAGGCGGCGGAGGTCGGCCTCCTTCGGTTCGTCTTCGGCGGCGGCCTGCAGCTTGTCGCGCAGATGCAGCTCCAGCTCCTTGGCCTGCAATTGCTTGCGCGCACCGAAGTCGTCCGTCGCGCGCTCGATCTCGCGATCGAGCTTGTCGGCGGCTATCTGCTCCTTGCGAGAGGCATCCTGCAAGGCGCGTGCGATCGAGACTTCGGTCGTCTCGCGCCTGCTCTCGATATCACGCGCCATGCGCGCGAGGTTGCGGCGTTCCTCGCGATACTCGCGGCGCATCTGCATCGAGCGTTCGAGGTGCTCGAGCTCGACCTGACGTTCGATCAGGCGCATGGCCGACTCCAGCTCACGCAGCTCGGCGCGCAGCCCTGTCGTTCGGTCGTCCGGATCCTGGGGCGCAGGCATGCTCACCGGCTCCGCCGAGCGCGCTTCCGCGTCCCCGGTCTGCAGGGCCGGGATCGATGCGCCGGCCAAAAGGAGTCCTGCGAAAAGGGTGGTCTTCATCTGTTTTCTCCAGGTCGAGAGTCGTGTTCGAGCCCGCTGCGAATCGCGGGGCGGACTTGGTCGAGAGCAGTCTGTAGCTCTTGCGCGCGCGCCTCGAGAGCGGCGCGCAAGTGGACGGGCATGTGGGCGGGCAACGCGACCAGGTGCGCGTCGATTCGCTCGAGTTCGAGGACGAGCGAGCGGTGCATGCGGTCGGCGTTCGCCCAGCTCCGATCGTTTGCGGCACGGGCATCGGACGCGACCGCCCAGCCCGGGAGCATCCAGGGCACGCAGGCGAGCAGGAGCGCCGCGCCGATCCGCGCGGGCAGCGCGCGACCACGATCTTCGTGCGGGTCATCCAGCAGGCGGTGCACCCGCTCGGCCAGGCGCCCACGCCGGCGCACCATCGGGCACGTGCCGAGCAGCGGAGGATCGGACTGCACCCAGCCCGCCACTTCCGTCAGACAGCGCGCCAGCGCGAGCCCGTCGCCCGTTCGCCGTGCGGCCCAGTCGTCCGCCGCCAGCTCGGCGAGATGCGCGAGCTCGCGTGCGGCCAGCCGGTTGAGCGGCTGGAAGAAGAAGAGCGTGCGCACGATGTGCGTCAGACCCAGCCAGAACGGGTCGAAGCGCTTGTGGTGTGCGAGCTCGTGCGCGAGCGCTGGTCGCGCGAGGTACGCGAGATCGGCCTCGAGCGCACGGACCGGAACGCAGATCTCCGGCTGCAGAACACCCATCGCGACAGGTGCCGCGAGGCGCGCCGACGTGGAGAGCCGTACGCCACGCGCGAGACGCGCGTCGCGGACGAGCTCGTCGAGTGCCCGCCGCCATGGACCGTCGTCGAGGCGTCGCCGGTTGCCGAGAGCCAAGCGCGCGCGTAGCGCGAGAACGCCGCACCACAGGCCGAGCCCCAAAAGACCGAGCCCCGGCGCAAGATGCCGGAGGCGCGTCGCGGGAGCGGGTTGCGCATGCGGCAAACGGTCGTCCGACAAGCGCCTGACATCCGGCGCGCGCTCGAGCGCTGCGACCGAAACGCGCGGCGCGACCGCCCGCGCCTCGAACAAGGTCGCGTTGCCGGCCACGGGTCGGACGCCGGCGAAGGTCTGGACCGTCGCACCGAGGATTCCTCCTACCAGCGCGGCGCGCCAGAGCCACTCGCGGGCCGCGAGCGAGCGCACGAGCCGATGGCGGACGGCGAGCCAGGCGCCGGCGATCAGAACCGTACTGTGCGCGAGGTAGGTCGCGAGGAACACGAGGCAGAGCTGCTCGGTCGATGCGGTCACGACTCCCTCCCCTCGCTCGCTCCGTCGCCCCGGCCCTCGGCCTCGCGCTCGCGCTGCTCGATCAGGGCCCGCAGGCCGTCGAGGTCGCTCCCGCCGATCTCGTCCTCGCGCACGAGGTGCCCGAGCAGGGCCAAGGGGTCGCCGCCGAACAGGCGCCGCGTCAGATCGCCGACCATCGTGGCGCGGACGTCGGTTTCCTCCACCGAGGCACGGTAGACGTATCGACGACCGTCGCGCCGATGCTGGACGACGCCCTTGCGCTCCATCTTCTGCAGCATCGTCCCGATCGTGCTGGCCGTTGGCCGGCGGTCGGGCGCGAGGGTCTCGTGCACCAGCTGCACGGTGGCGCCCCCGCTGTCCCACAGGACCCGCATGATCGCGAGCTGCAGTTCCCCGAGTTGAAGGTGGCTCGACATGCGACCATCGATACCACCACGGTGGTAGCTCGGCTACGGGCCACCGCGGGAGATCGGGAACCACATGACGCAAACCACTTCAACGTGGACACTTACACCAACCACCACGGTGGCAGAAAGCACGGCCCGTCCGAAACTGTGGGCATAAAAAAGGCGGCCGCTCGGAAGCTCCGTCCCCGTGCAGCCGCCCGTAAGTCCCTCTCCCAATAGCGTGTGGCCGATCGGGCCGATCGGGCCGATCGGGCTAACCCGACTCGATCCAATGACAACACCCCGAAGGACTTGTTCAGCCCCCATGGCAGGTGGGGGCAATGTGTAGATCGCCGTTCGGAAGCATCCCGGACACTGAAAATCAGAATTCCCTGGTCCGCTCGATCGAGGAACGTCGTTTGTGCTCTTACCCCATCGGAGGCACAGAGCATGCACGTTGAACGTCACGATCCCCGAGCGTCGGTGGGGGCCCTGGGATCGGCCCGCTGGGACGGCTAGAGACGATCCCGGCTATGGTGGACCCCGAACCGACGGACATGGCCGACGACCGAGACTGGACGCGCCTGATCGACGGGCTGCGTGGCGGCGACGACGCAGTCATGTCGGAGTTCTACGACGACTTCGGGCCGGCCCTCGAGCGCCTGGCCGACCGCCACATCGCGGACGGCCTGCGGCGGCGCTTCGGAGCCGAGAGCGTGGTTCAGTCGGCTTGCCGGACGTTCCTGCGCCGCGCCCGGGCACAGGAGTTCACGCTCAGCGACGCGCGCGAGCTCTGGAGCCTCTTGTGCGCGATCACGTTGAACAAGGTGCACGACCAGGCACGTTTTCACCTGCGGCGCCGGCGGCGCGCCGACCGTGAAGTCGAGGTCGACGCGGGCGGATCGTCGACGGTCGAATCCCCCTCCGACGATCCGGGTCCGGACGAGGCAGCCGTTTTCGCCGAGGAGCTCGAGCGCTTCCTGGTCGGGCTCGCCGAGGAGGACCGCCGCATCATCGACCTGAAACTGCAAGAGCGCTCCAACGCGGAGATCGCCGACGAGCTCGGCTGCTGCGAGCGCACGATCCGGCGGCTGCTCGGCAAGCTGCGCGAGCGGCTCGAGCGCGAGCTGGCCGCCTGAACAACGGGGAGGCTCTTGGTGTCCAACTCGAACGGCTCGTCCGAACTGCAAGGCGAGGTCGACGAGCGCCGGCGCCGCAAATTCGAGCAAGCGTGGCACGCCGGTTCTCCGATCACGATCGATGACTGCCTGCCGGCGCCGCAGAACGAGTCGTACTTGGGGACGCTGGAGGAGCTCGTCTGCCTCGAGCTCGAGCAGCGCTGCCGGCAGGCCGATGCGCGCGACGCTGACGAGCCCCGCGCCGTGCCGCTCGTCGAGGACTACCTCGAGCGCTTTCCCGACCTCGGCGACGACGCCATCCTCATGCGTTTGGTGCGCGAGGAGTTCCTCGTTCGGCACCGCTTCGGGGACCGGCCGGAAGCCGAAGCGTACGCGACGCGCTTCCCGAACCTGGTCGCCGCGCGCTTCGGCAACGGCATCGGGATCGGCGAGTGGCTCGCGAGCGATCCCGAGCTGGCGCGCATTCACGTCGAGCGTGCCCAAGCCGCGGTGCGCGTCGACGCGCACGGGTATCTCGGCCGCTACGAGCTGGTCGAGGAGATCGGCCGCGGGAGCTTCTCGCGCGTCTGGCGCGCGCACGACCCCCACCTCGACCGCTTGGTCGCGATCAAGGTGCCGCGCGCCGAGCTGGTAGGCGACGAGGCGATGCTCGCGCGCTTTCACCACGAGGCGCGAACGGCGGCCCAGCTGCGCCACCCAGGCATCGTCTCGGTGCACGAGGTCGGCGACGAGGACGGCGTACCATTCCTCGTCTGCGACCTCGTCGAGGGCCCGTCGCTCGAGACACTGCTGACGCACGAACGCCCATCGCAGCGCCAGGCGACCGATTGGGTCGCGCGGATCGCCGACGCGCTCGACTACGCACACCAGTTCGGCGTCGTGCACCGCGACGTCAAGCCAGCCAACGTCCTGACACAGAACGACGCGCCCGTCGTCACCGACTTCGGACTCGCGTTCCAGTACGAGGCTCAGACCCACCTCACACGTGCGGGGGACGTGCTCGGCACCCCGGCCTACATGGCGCCGGAGCAAGCGAGCGGGCACGGCGAGGTCGACGCGCGAACAGACGTCTACAGCCTGGGCGTCGTGCTCTACCGCATGCTGACGGGCCGACTTCCGTTCCGCGGTGGGTATCGAGCGGTGCTCAACGCTGTGCAGACCATGGAGCCGCCGGCGCCGCGCGAGCTGCATGCCGACGTCCCCGTCGAGCTGCAGACGATCTGCCTCACTGCGATGGCGAAGGAGCCGGAGCGGCGCTACGCGAGCGCGTCCGAGTTCGCCGCCGACCTGCGCCGCTTCCTCGCCAACGAGCCGATCCACGCCAGCCCTCCGAGCTGGTTCGAACGAACACGGCTCTGGTGCAGGCGCAACCCCAACGTCGCGATGACGCTCATCATGAGCACGGCGATCATCGCCGCCGTCGTTGCGTTCGGCGCTCGGGCGGTCCTGCGTGAGCGGGATCGCTTCCGCAGCGAACGCGATGCGGCGCAGACCAACCTGTACAACGCTCTCGTCGCCGAGGCGCACGCCCAGTTCCGCGGCCGCGGCACGGGCTGGTGGTGGAAGGCGATGGAGGACGTGCAGCTCGCGGCGGCGCTGGAGACCGACGCGCGCGACGAGCGCGAGCTCCGCGCTCTCGCGGTCCAGCTGATGGGCAGCAACACGCCCTGCCTGCGTGTCGTCGGCGACTTCGAGGAGACCGCGGTCGTCTACTCGGTCGCCATCGACGCGACCGGGTCGCTGCTCGCCGTCGGCACCGACAGTGGCGTCGTCGGATTGCGCCGGCTCTCCGACGCTGGCCAGCTCGCGCACAAGACACCTGGCAACGGCGCCGTGCACGGCTTGGCGTTTCACCCGACTGAGCCGATGTTCGCGTCGACGTCGCAGGACGGCAGCCTGCGCATCTGGCGCTGGCTGGCCGAGGAGGAAGAGCTGATGCTCGTGCACTGGCGCAACCTCGGCAACGGTGCGCTCGAGCGGATCGACTGGTCGCCGAATGGCGAGATGCTCGCGGTCGCGTGTGCCAACGGCGCGGTCGCGATCGTCGACGCCGAAACTCCCGACGACCCGGTCCGGCTTCTCCACGGGCACGAGCGGGGCGTGATCGACGTCGCCTTCGCGCCGGACTCCTCGCTCGTCGCGTCCGCCTCGCTCGACGCAACGGCGCGCGTGTGGAACACGAAGACCGGTGCCCACGTCGAGACGTTCATGCTCGACGACTACTTGTCCGCCGTCGAGTTCTCGATGCGCAACTTCGTCGTCGTTTCGGCTCCGAAGACGTACGGATTCCGTCGGTTCCACCTCGGCAACCCGGCCTGGACGCGCGTCCGCGGCCTCGTTCACTCCGCGCACGTCACCGACCTCGCGCAGCTCGGCCGCAAGATCGTAACGGCTTCCCGCGACGGCTCGATCAAGATCTGGAGTCGTTCGCTCGAGGAGATCGCGATCGCCGAAGGCGGCCCGAGCCCGATCGAGACGATCGCGGTGTCGCCGAGGGGCGACCGGATCGTCGCTGCGCACGCCGACAACACGGTGCAGATCTGGGAGGTGCGCGAGCCGAGCCAGCGCGTCTACGAGGGCGACAACCCCAGTGCTTTCCGCGGGGACAGAACTCTGGTGACGGCTTCCCGAAGGTACCGGTTCGATCCGAATCTCGAACACAAACCGACGCCGCGCGAGCCCCCTTCGGTGTCGTGCGTCGCGCCCCTATCGGCCGGATCGGGGTGGGTCGCGGGGACGCGCCAGGGTCAGATCCTGCACGTCAACGCCGACGGGTCCGTCGTACGCCGTTGGCTCGCCCACAATGGACCGATCACTGCCCTGGCCATCGCTCCGGTGCGCGACACGGTCGCGACGACCGGCGGCGACGGCCGCGTCGTCGTCTGGCAGCTCGACGGTACGAACGCGGAGGGCTTGCCGCCCGCCCAGTACGAGCTCGAGCTCGGTCCAGTGAGCAAGCTCTCGTGGAGTGCCAACGGCCAGAAGCTGCTCGCGAGCTCCAGCGACGGCCGCGCTGCAGTGCTCATACACCCGGGGACCGCCCAGGTGCAGGAGCTCGATCTTCCGAAAGGTGTGGCGATCTTCACGGGCGACACCATCACGATCGGAACGACGACAGGGGCGGTCGCGACGGCCGACTCCGACGGTCGGGTCGTCCAGCCTGGAACGCATGCGCACGCGAAGCCGATCGTCGATCTGCACTGGGAGCCGACCACTTCGCGACTCCTGTCGGTCGACGCGAGCGGTGCGGTTCTCGTGTGGGACGCACCGAACGCCGCCTACAAGCTCGCGGCTGGCGGATTTATCCCGAGCTGGGTGGCGATCGATCCGAAGGGCCGCTACGCGCTCGCCGGTCGGCGCAGCATCATGCGCGTCTTCGATCTCGAGAAGGGTGCGCCGCTCAACCGTCTCCGCCAGCGCGGCGTCTGCTGCGGCACGTTCGGCCCCGACGGCGAGCTCGCATTCGGCACGACCAACGGCGCGCTGCTCCGTGCGCCCGTCGCGTCACTCACGATCAAGCAGCGCACCGGCGCCGGCGGGACGCCCGCCGCCGTGTCCAATGCGTCCGGCATCGCGGATATCGAGACGCTCGTTCCGGGAGGACACACCACCCAGGTCTGGGGTCTCGCGCACGCGCCGTCGGGCGAGCTCACCGCGACCATCGCGAACGACGGGACAGTGAGCGTGTGGGACGCGCGCGACGGCGATCGACTCCTGTGGTCGGCCGCCGCCCACGAAGACGCCGGGTGTGCAGTGGCTTTCGATGCCACCTCGCGCAGGCTCGCGACCACCTCCTACGAAGTCGCCATCTGGGACGCCGAGACGGGCGAGCGACTCATGACCCTGCCGCGGCAGACAGCGACCGTCACGTCCGCGGCCTTCCTGCCGGACGACCGCTTGCTCGCCACTTGTTCGGAGGATGGCTGGGTTCGCGTCTGGGATCTGGAGCGAGCGCACCTCGCGACCGAGCTCGCGCAGGTACCGCTCGGCACACACCAGCTCGCGCTCGACCCCGCGCGCGAGCTCCTCGCGCTCGCCTGCCACGACGGGAGCGTGCGCGTGTGGGAGACGGCGATCCTCGCCAAGCCGCCGGTCGTCCTCCAGCCGCTCTCGGGCACCAGCCCGATCTGGACCGTCGCGTTCGATCCTCGGGGTGAGCGCCTGGTCGCAGGCGACGAAGCCGGGACCCTCACCATGTGGGAGGTCGGATCGTGGAGGGAGGAGCTGCGCCTGCCGACGGACACGCGGCTGTTGAGGTCCTCGTCGTTCAGCGGCGACGGCGAGCTCCTGGCGGCCGGGACGCTGTACGGCTCGGGGATCGTCTGGGATCTGCCCGCCGTGGAGCGCAAGCTCGAGGAGCTCGGCCTGGGAGGGCGTCAGGGCAGCCAAGCCAGCGGGCGATAGCGGGCATCCGGTACCATCGGCGCGTGATTAAAAGACGCCACTCTCTCCTTCTGTCCCTGCTCGTCCTCTGTGGCCCGTCGCTCGCGATGCAAGAGCCGAAACCGGCGGACGGCGCCAGCCCCCTTCTCGAGTACCACCCCACCCCGGCCAAGGCGAACGGCAAGCACGTCGTCTTGATCGCCGGCGACGAGGAGTACCGTTCGGAGGAGGCGCTGCCGATGCTCGGACGGATCCTCGCCCGCCACCACGGGTTTCGGTGCACCGTACTCTTCTCGCTCGACGCGGAGTCCGGGGCGATCGACCCGATGAACCAGACGAACATCCCGGGCACCGAGGTGCTGGACGAAGCGGACCTGATGGTGATTTTCCTGCGCTTCCGTGAGCTCCCGGATGCACAGATGGCGCCGATCGTGCGCTACGTCGAGTCGGGCAAGCCGATCGTCGGCATCCGAACGGCGACGCACGCCTTCGCCTACTCGCGCGACAAGTCGAACAAGTTCGGGTCCTACACGTGGCGCAACAAGGAGTGGCCGGGCGGCTTCGGCAAGCAGATCCTCGGAGAGACCTGGGTCGCGCACCACGGCGGCCACGGCAGCGAGAGCACGCGCGGCGTCCGCGAAGCGGGGCAAGAGGAGCATCCGCTCCTGCGCGGCTACGTCGACGTGTGGGGTCCGACCGACGTCTACACCGTGCGCGAGCTCCCCTCGGATGCGACCGTCCTTCTGCGCGGCCGCGTGCTGGCCGGAATGGGCCCGGACGCCATGCCCGTCGCGGGCGAGAAGAACGAGCCCATGATGCCGCTGGTCTGGGTGCGCGAGACGCCGCTGGCGGACGAGAAGACGCGCCGCGTCGTCACCTCGACCATCGGTGCATCGACCGACTTCACTAGTGAGGGACTGCGGCGCGTCATGGTGAACGGCTGCTTCTGGGCGCTCGCCATGGAGGTCCCCGAGCGCGCGGACGTGCGCATCATCGGCACGTACGAGCCGCTGCCGTTCGGGTTCGGAGGGTTTCAGAAGGGCGTGAAGCCCTCAGATCTCGCTCTGCGCTGAAGCGATCGGCGCGAGGGGCTACTGAAAGACAGTCCGCCCTCATCGGTCAACCGTTCAGCTTCCAGGCGCTGAGCCGCTCGTCCGCGGCCCCGGCGGGCGCGGCGTGGACCGATGCCGTCACGGTGACCTTGACTCCCTGAGGAGCGCCACCAATGCGGGCGGCGCCCGACCACAGAGTCGGACGCCGCGCCTGTTTTACTCTGGTGCCGCGAACGCTCAGGGGCGCCAGCTCACGCCCAGGCTCGAGAGGATCGGAGTGAGGCCGGTCGCCGTGTTCGACTCGAACGTGATCCGGACCTGGTAGTACTCCTTGCCGTCGATCGCGCTCAGGTCGTCGCGCCAGATCGATTCGCCCGGAGCCAAGAAGCCCATCGAGGTGCCGTCGATCAGGTTCGCCAGGGCCGAGTTGTGGTTGGCTTGCGCCGGCGGAACGACCGACGAATCGGGGTAGTGGTCGCCGTAGCTATCGATCGTCTTCGCGTCGGTCTCGGCCTCCGCGTTTCCAACGGAGTCCGTGCCGCGGAACGCCAGCGAGATGCTCGTACCGGCGGGCTGCGCCTCAGCCGGCGGCCACACGCCGGGCGCGGCGTACGTCGGGTTCGCGAACGGCTGACTCGTGCCGGGCTCCAGCGCGCTGAACCACAGCGAGTAGGTGCGGCTGACGCGCACGACCATGTCGGCGGCGCCGACGTAGTACGTGCCGTCCCGTCCGAACGTCGGCTGGCCAGGCGGGACCGAGCCCGGGTTGTAGCCACCGTTCGCCTCGGTCTCCAGGTCCGGGTTGACGAGCACGATGTTGCTCGACGCGTCGATGCCGCCCGCGGAGAACGCGCGGAAGTACGGCTGCGCCGACGAGTTGACGGCCAGCGAGACGTCGAAGCCGTTCACGCCCAACGCCTGGCTGTCGGGGAACGTGCGGAACTCCATCACGAGCGGAAGACCGATCGTCTGCAGCTCGCCCGAATCGTAGAACTGGTTCGAGGGAGGCGTCTGCCCAGTCGCGTTGTAGAGCGACAGCGGCGGTGCGCCGCCGTTCATGTCGGCCGCGCGCGCGGGGATCGAGGTGTCGCGCCAGGTGTAGGAGCGCCACTCGCTCATCGGCAAGCCGCGGTTCATCGGGTAGGGCATCAGCCGCGTGCCGCTCGGCGCGGTGAAGAGGTCGCCGGGCGAGACGGTGTAGCCGCGCGCACGCTCGTGCACGACCTCTTGCGGGTAGTTCCCGGGCTCGAGCAGGTTGTCGTCGTAGAGGTTCTGCAGCCCCGAGGTCGGGAACATCGGGAACAGGCTCGCCGGATCGATCGCCTCGTCCGGAGCCCAGCCCGCGTGGGCGAGCCGAATCTCGAACTCCGAGAAGCTGTCGGCGACGACCTGGCCGCCGACCGGCGCCCAGTGCAGGCCCTCGACGTCGAGGTTGTGCGAGGTGTTGTCGCTCAGTGAGAAGCCGAAGTCCGCGTAGCGGTACAGCGCCTGGAGCTTCGCCCCGAACGCGGTCAGCGGCGTCTGCACGCCGGTCACGAACGGAGTCATCGCGCCCGGAAGCGGCTGCGATCGGTCGGCGAGCGCGAGGAAGCGCGTCACCGGGCGCGGCCGCAGCGTGCCGTTCGCGAGGTCGAAGAGGCTCTGCCCCCACCACTCCGGAAGCACGACGCCGGCGCCAAACGGCGCTTCCTCGTCCGCGCTCGTGAAGCGCGAGATGCGTCCACCGCTACGGCCGGTGGGTGCCGCGGGCTCCATGAAGAAGTTGACCGGCCCGAGGGGATCCTGGACCCCGACGCCGGTGAGGTCGCTGCCGCCGTCGTTGCCGGCGAGCACCGAGAAGAAGTAGGACTCGATCGCGGCGAACGTGTGGTCGAGCGGCAAATCCGGAACGAACGCCACGCTCTGCAGATCCGCGCTGAACATCAGCCCGCCGGCGATGTACTCGGTCGAGGGGAGCGCGGGCGAGTCGCCCGCGTTGATTGCCGAGCGCGTCAGCAGCACGTCGGTCGCGGGCTCGAAGAACTCGGGGTTCATCGCCTCGCCGAAGCGCACGCCGAACGTGGCGCCCGGGAAGACACCCGCCATCGGCTGGTTCGGGAAGCCGGATGGCGTCGGGGACACGGTCACGAAGCACGCCTCGATACCGGCGTGCAGCGCAGGGTCGAACACCGTGTTCGCCTGCGCGGCACCGACGGCCACATTGACCCATTCACCGGGACCCGGCCACGAGCTCGGCCACGCGACGAGCCGCACAGCCGCGTTGGAGACGTTGCCGCCCGAGAACGTTCCGGGATCGATCACCTCGGCGATGACACCGGGCTGGACGATCGCGTCACCGACCACCAGCGCGCGGGCGCAGAAGGTCGACTGGAACCGAAAATCCGGCACGCGGAACTCGTCGTCCGAGAGCTGGATCGGCGCCACCACCAGGTCGGCGGGCTGGCTCCCGACGATGCGCGGCGCTTCGTCGTCCTGCAGGAAACCGTTGAACGGATCGCCCGTGTCCGCGGAACGTCCGCCCGAACGCGCGGCGCGCACGACGTCCAACGTCGGCGAGGTCGGGTCGAAGGAGCCGTTGCCGTTCGCGGCGACGATCGGGCTGCCGCTGACGTTCGTCAGGACCTGCAGCTGGCCCACCGCCGGGTTGACGCGCGTCGGCAGCTCGATCTCGATGTTCGCGTTCGAGACGTTCACCGACGGCGGCAGCCCCGTCGGGTTGACGGGCAGCGGCGGGTTCCCCGACTGGGCGTCGAGCGGCGAGACGGCGAGGTCCGCGATGGCGCGCGTCGTGTAGAACTGCGCCGGTGCACCCTGTACGGATGCGACGGCGCCGTAGTTCTGGTCGACCGTGAGGCGCACCTCGATCGGCACCGCCGGGGGCACGCCGACGTCGATGCGCAGGGTCGTTCCGTCGAGCGAGCTCTGATCGACGAGGTCGTCGAAGCGCACGACGACGGCTGCGTTGCGCGGGACCATCGTGAACGGACCGGTCGATCCGCCGGGGACGTCGAAGATCGGCATGAGCCCGGCGTCGACGCGCGGCAGCGTCCCGGTGTCGCGGAACGCCGAGCGGAACTCGGACGAGTCCGCGGGGTGCAGGATGACGAGCTTCTGCTCCGTCGTCGCCTGGTTCTGCGTCAGAAGGAAGTTCTGGCCGTCCGAGGCCAGCGCCGGGTCGATGACGAAGTCCTGATGGATCAGCCGCGACAGCCCGTTCGCGTCCATGTCGTAGATGTTGACGAGCCGGCCCCAGAAGAATCCGGTGATGCCCAGCTCGCTCGCCGTGCCGCCCTGGTTGGGGTCGACGATGAAGCGCCGGCTACGGAACGGGCTGCCGAGCGGGTGCTCGAGCAGCGCCCCCGGCACGCTCGGGTCGGTCGCGAGGAAGTCCCCGGGCGCAACGCCCGGCGGACCGGCGGCCAGTCGCTGGGCCACGTCGGCGGGACTCGACCCGCCCCCTCCGCCGCAACTCGCGGCGGCCAGCAAGAACGGGGGGACAAGCAGACGATCGACACGGGAACGGCGAGTAAGCATGGCGGCCAAATCGGGTTTCGAGGTCTCCCCAGAGGAAGCCCAGGGTGGCGGTGGGAAGGGCAAGCCGAGGCTGTCTTGCAAATCGAGTACCCGTCGCACACTTACCGCGTACGAGGCCGAAACGCGTACACGCGCGAGCCTGCTGAGCGGAGCCGCCCGCGAGACGAGCGCCATCGCGCAGTTGGCGCCGCCAGCGCCCCTCTACTCCTTCGTCACGATCACCTGCAGTGGGCCGAAAGCCCCCGCCCCATCCTCGAGCCGCCCTTCGATCCGCGCCGGGCCGCGCCGCAGCCGAACCCGCTCGAAGGTCCACTCGGTGACGCTCTCGGGAACGTCGGAGCGCAGCGCGACCGCGCCGAGACGCAGCTCGATCTTGCGCACTCCGGGTTTGGGGAACCGGACGCGGACGGTGTACGGGCCCTCGTCGACGATCATCGCTTCCCAGTGCCCGCCCGAGCGCTGGCGCCAGCCGCTGTCGTCACTCGTGCGGCGCCAGTCCTGGCGCGTCAGGTGCACGTCTCGCGCGGCGTCGGCCCCGATGTGAATCGCGGGAGGGTCGAAGCGGCTCGTCGCCATCACGTCGTCGAACCAAGCGTCGTATTGCGCGCGCAGCTCACGCACCTTGCGCGGTTGCTCGCCCGCGAGGTCCTCGAGCTCCAGCGGGTCGGCGAGCATGTCGTACAGCTCGAACGCCGGATCGACGGAATCGATCTCCTTGCCGAAGCCCGAGGCATTCACCAGCTTCCAGCGCTGCGTACGCACCATCGCGTTGTGGTAGCGCACCGGCAAGTTACCGCGGTGAGCCTGAATGAAGAGCGCGCGGTCGGGCCAGCGGTCGTCGCGTCGCTCGAGCAGCGGCAGGACACTGCGTCCGTCGATGCCCTCGGGCACGTCGACTCCGCACGCATCGAGCACCGTCGGTAGCACATCGACGTGCGCCGCGATTCGATCGGACGCGACGCCGGCGGAGAGGCGCGCGGGCCAGTGCGCGAGCAGGGGAGAGCGGACGCCACCTTCGTAGACCTCGCCCTTGCGCCCACGCATGCCGCGCACGTAGCGCCGCGTGTTCGGCCCGTTGTCGACCAGGAACAGCACGAGCGTGTCGTCGAACGCCCCCATCTCCTCGAGCCCGCGCTGAAGCTTGCCGACGTTGTCGTCGATGTTGGTGATCATCGCGAAGATCCGCGCGAGCTTGTCAGCGTCGTGTTCCGCCGGCAGGGCGTGCCCGTCCGGCCATGGCGTACGCGCGAAAGATGAATCGCGTGCGCGGTACTGCTCGAGCAGCGCCTCGGGGACGTCGTGAAACGGCCCGTGGGGCGCGTTGGTCGCAACGTAGGCGAAGAACGGTCGCCCGGCCGAGTGTTCGGCGCGCATCCACTCGAGCGCGGCGTCGAAGTAGACGTCGGTGCAGTAGCCCTCGGTCTCGACGCGCTCACCCTGATGAAACAGGACCGCGTCGGTGTAGCGCCCCTCGCCACCCTCGGGGTCGGACGGCTGGCCGATCCCCCCTCCGCGGTGGACGAGCGACTCCTCGAAGCCCTGGTCCATCGCCCGCATCGGATAGCAATCGCCCAGGTGCCACTTGCCGAAGATCCCGGTCGCGAAGCCGGCGTCGCGCAGGTGCTCGGCCAGCGTTCGCTCCGCCGGAGCCATCATCGCGCGACCGATGTAGGTATCGATCGCGCGCGTGCGCTGGCAGTAGCGCCCGGTCATCAACGCGGCGCGCGTCGGAGCGCAGACAGGGCTCACGTAGAACGTCTCTAGGCGCGCCGAGTCGGCCGCGAGCGCGTCGAGGTGGGGCGTGTCGACCAGCGGATTGCCCGCGAAACCGAAGTCCCCGAGGCCCTGGTCGTCGGTGATGACGATCACGACGTTGGGCGGACGGTCGCCCGCGGGGCCAGGCGCGCGTGGGGCGGGAGCGCTCGAGCAAGCCGGGAGGAGGAGGGCGAGGAACGGGAGCCCGAACGGGACGGCAAGTGGCTGCAACATCGGCCACGAGGCTATCAGAACGAGGCATGGGGCCAACCTGCCTACTCACTCCGACGGGGAAGCCGGATACCATTGCGTGTAACGGGCATTCTGTCGCGAGAAGAGCGGGACCAGTTCCTGCGCGAGGGGTATCTCGTCATCGATTCCGGCCTCCTGATGGAGGTCATCGACGGCTGCATCGCCGACCTGGACGACGAGTACGAGCGTCGGCGAGCTCGTCCCGGCACGCCTCGATCAGCTCGGCGCAGGTCGCGGGACCGCCGTCGCGCAGCGTGAAGCAAACGTCATGCACGATCGCGCTGCTGGGAACGCGCGGGCTCGCGCAGGCCCCGAGGACGAGGAGTGCGCAAGCGATGGAACTCCTGGGTCTCTGCATGGTGGCTCACGGAATTGTCATGGCGAGGGTAGCGAATTGAATTCGCTCTGACGCGTTAGCATGTCGGGCCAGAATCGCCACCGTGCCCCGATCGCGAGATCGCACAGACATCGCCGGAACAAGAGAACTCCCCATGCAGCTTTCGAACCGGGCCCAGAGCGCCCTCATCCTCGCCGGCATCCTCGGTGCTTTCGCCGTACCGGCCCCCGCCCAGATCAAGCAGATCGGGAAAGAGGCCCTCGAGCAGGAGGGCGACAAGAAGGGCAAGAAGAACAACAAGGGCGACGCGCGCTTCGTGACGGCCGGCGCGAACGCATGGAGCGCGAAGTGCGGCGACGGTACCAAGCTCGCGTGCAAGCGCGACGCCGAGTTCGCCAAGTGGTTCCCGAGCGGACTCGTCATCGGCGACCAGAGCGGCAAGGACAGCAACAAGAAGTACAGCGTCAAGATGCGTACGGCCGCCGAGGCCGTGAACGTGCTCAAGGCCGAGGGCGCACCGCGCACCCTCGAAGAGGACAGCACGGGCGCGGCGCCCAAGACACCCAAGGACATCAGCGGACTCGGCGTCCCCGCCAAGAAGGTGGTCGTCGGTGGCGGCGAGCTGACCCGCAACCTGACGGCGGCCAAGCTCAACCTGGCCCACAACCGCGGGCGCGCGGCCAAGACCGAGCCCGGGCTCGGTCAGCACGTCCTGACCGGCGGCGTCGCGGCACCGCTCGTGGGCATGGCCGTTCGCGACCTCGTCGCCGTCTCGGACAAGGCGCTCTCGGGTGCCTTCGGCAAGGTCGGCGGCAAGAAGAGCACGAAGGTGATCGTCGACATCGATCGCGACGGCACGGCCGACGTCAGCCTGGCGGACCTCTCTTCGGCACTGCAGAAGTTCAACCTGGGCTTCCGCAAGGGCTCCAAGTCATTTGGCCTCGTCGCAGCCTCGATGCCCACGACCGATCCCGCCGCGGGAACCGGCAAGCCCCAGAAGCCGGCCATCTCGCCAGCCGAGAAGCCGGCAACCAAACCGGCGACCAAACCGGCGACCAAGCCCGCGTCGGCGCCGACGCCGGGCAAGCCCGCGGCTGGCAAGCCCGCGGCCGAGAACGAGACGGGCGCGCGGACGCTCATCACCTTCACCCAAGAGGACTGGAGCAAGAGCGAGGCCGACAAGCTGCAGAACTACATCCTGCAGCAGAACTTCTCCAAGCTCTTCCCGCGCGGCCTGCTGATCGGTGACCCGCAGGGCATCGACAAGGACGACCGCTTCTGCCTCATCTTCCAGACCGCGAAGGACCTCGCCGACTTCCTGCCCGCGAAGGGCCGTCCCGGCAGCCTCGGCAAGGACGCGCTCAACCCGTCCGAGTCGACCGCCGGCTCCCTCGCCGGCGAGCTGATCGCGGCCAAGCTCAACGTGCTGTTCGACGACCGCGGGTTCATGCCCCAGGGCGGCGGCGGCAAGCTCGGCAAGCAGGTGTTCGTCGATCAGGTCGCCAAGCCGCTGCGCGGCGTGACGGTCCTGCAGGTGCTTCGCATCGCCGAGCGCACCGTCGCCGGCGAGTACGGAGCGATCGTCGAGCCGCCCGCGCACAACCAGCCCATGATCGACGTCGACGGTGACGGGAAAGCGGACATCTCGGCGGTCCAGCTCACGGACGCTCTCGCCAAGCTCAACAAGAGCTTCAAGAACGGCAAGCCCCACGGACAGGTGTTCGGCAAGCCCGCTCAGGCGCAGGGCGGCATCGACAAGAAGTGATCCGCCGGCGAAGGCGGTAGGCAAACAGGCGGCGCCGCCCGTCCCCCCCGGGACGAGCGGCGCCTGTCGTAACCGCGCGGGTTTCCGACTTGTCGGTCTGTATGGTCTAGTGGTGTGATGCAGACAGTTGCGGTCTTATCCCGAGTTCGCGTGTGCGTGCCACAAGGCGCGGCGACGACGCAACTTCGCTGCCAATACGGTGATACTGGGATTGGTCGCAGGAGCCGCAACGCCGTGGCGCGTGCA
>JAAELL010000076.1 GCA_024226735.1 bacterium
GCGCCATGACGACATCCTCCACGCCCGGTCGGCACCTGAAAGCCTCCCCGAATCCACGAATTCGCCTACGTTTCCAGGCGCCAACCGGACGCGGATGCTGTCGCCCTGGCATCCGAAGCACTTCTTCAACGGGCTGCTAGCGCCGAGTATGGCCAACCGACCCGACATCCTGGTCGTCGATGACGAACAGAACGTCGTCGAGAGCTTGCGGGATCTTCTGCGCTTCGACTATCAGGTGCACGGAGCTACTGGCGTCGACGAGGGGTTGGAGATCTTCCGCAACGAGCCCATTCACGTCGTCCTCTCCGATCAGCGCATGCCTGGAGCTAACGGAGTCGATTTTCTCGGCCAGTGCTTCCAGGAGAAGCCGCAGGTCATGCGCCTGTTGATGACGGGGTACGCAGACGTGCGCGCGGTGATCGGCGCGATCAACGACGGGATGGTGTACCGCTACATCTCAAAGCCTTGGGATCCGGACGAGTTGCTCACCGTCATCAAGCAGGCTGCGGCGCAGTACGAGCTGTTCGCCGAGCGCAGGCGGCTCTTGGAGGAGCTTCGCGCACGCAATCGCGAACTGGAGTCCGCCAACGAGGTGCTCCTGCGGGTGGACGAAGCCAAGACGGCTTTCATCAACGTGGCGAGCCACGAGCTGCGCACTCCTCTCACGATCCTCACCGGACTGACGGACTTGGCTCTGCGCTCGGAACCGCGAGACTCCTCCGCCCTGAGCTGGTTGGAGCGGATTGGACAAGCCGGCGGCCGGCTGCAGCACCTCGTCGACCAGCTCGTCGCAATGCTCGCGGCCGGACGAACCGAGCTGCAGCAAGAGCTGCGACCCGTCGATCTCGCCACGTTGCTGCGGCGAGCCGCGGACGAGGTCCGGGTCTTCGTGGATCAGCGCAAGCAAACCCTGACCGTCGACGCGGCCAAAGACTTGGGAACCCTGCAGGTCGACGAACCGCGGCTGTGCGACTGCCTCGAGCACCTTCTCCTGAACGCGATCAAGTTCACTCCAGACGGTGGGCACATCGCACTGGAGGCTCGACGGGATTCGGGAGCAGTCGTGCTCGTCGTTCGCGACTCAGGGGACGGCATTCGCCCAGAGGACTTGCCGCGCCTCTTCGATGCGTTCTTCACGAGCTACGACGTATCCCGGCACCTGTCCGGCCAGTTCGAGTATGGGGGCAGGGGACTGGGCCTGGGGCTCAGCGTGGTCAAGGCGCAGGTCGAGATGCAGGGCGGCCAGATCGAAGCCGACAATGTTCCGGGAGCCGGAGCTGCCTTCACCATCACGTTGCCGGACAGCGGGGCACCTCGCCCGCCTCGGTCGTAACCGCGGGACGGTGTCGATGGATTCAAGTTGGTTGGGGCATGCCCTCTACGGGTAGCACGATCCGAAACCGAGTCCCCTCCCCTGGCTCGCTCGCTACGTCGATGTGTCCACCGTGGTCGTTGACGATGCCGTGTGTGATGCTGAGCCCGAGACCCGTGCCCTCCCCCACGTCCTTCGTCGTGAAGAACGGGTCGAAGATCTGATCCAGCTTCTCCGCCGCGATGCCGCAGCCATCATCGGTCACATCGATGGTCACCTCGTCCCGCGTCGAACTGCCGCGCACACCGATGCGCCCTCGTCCTGTGCCTTTTGCCTCGATCGCCTGCAACGCGTTGAGGAAGAGGTTCAGGAACACCTGATTGAGCTGGGCGGGCGCGCAGAGAACGCGGGGGAGTGTCGTTTCGTAGTGCCGTTCCACCTCGACGCCGACCCGCTCCAGCCGTCCCTGGATCAGCTCCAGGCTGCTGTCGACCACTTCTCTGACATCGATCCGATCGACGCGCGCTCGATCGACGCGCGAGAAGCTGCGCAGGTTCTCCACGATCGTGGCGACCTTCTTCACACCGTCGCGAGTACTCGTCATGACGCGAGCGAGGTTTCCGCGTATGTAGTCGAGGTCGATCTCCTCGGCCAACTCTCGGAGGTGTCGCGTGATTTCGGGCCGGCCGACATCCAGGTCCGGTAGGGCACTCACGATGCTCTCGACAAAGCGTCCGAGGCTGCCTACGTCGCGCTGGATGACGGCCAGGTTGTTGCCGACGTAGGCCAGCGGGTTGTTGATCTCGTGAGCCACCCCCGCGCTCATGAGGGCGAGTGACGAAACCTTCTCTGCCTGCACGAGTCGCGCCTCCATGATCTTGCGACGGCTCGTGTCGCGGATGGCCCCGAGAAAGACCGTTTCCTCCCCCTCCTCGAGGGCGCTCAAGGAGAGGTCGAGTGGAAACTCCTCCCCGTTCTTGCGACGCCCCCGGAGCTCGACCGTCTTCCCGACGATGCTCGGGTTCCGCGTTTCGACGAACCGCAAGAGCCCCGATGAGTGCTTCTGGTGGAACTCGTCCGGCATCAGCATCGTGATGGGCGATCCGACCACCTCCGCGGCCGTGTAGCCGAAGGTGTCTTCCGCGGCCGGGTTGAAGAGGGTGATCGTTCCAGCATGGTCAGCCACGACGATCGCGTCATGCGTGCCTTCTGTGAGCAGGCGGTAATGCCGCTCGGAGGCGCGCAGCGACTCCTCCGCCCGCACGCGCTTCGTGATGTCGATGAAGACTCCCAAGAGCCCGATGATCTCTCCATCATCCTTCACGAGCGGCGACTTCGTCACCTCGACGATGCGGGGGTCACCACCGACTACGTGCTTCTCCACGATCGTCTCACGCCCCCGCGACTGCATGATGCGGCGGTCGTCGGCGCGGTACTTCTGGGCCAGGTCCGCTGGGTAGAGGTCCAAGTCGGACAGGCCCACGAGCTCATCGGGTGTCTTTTCGGTCTCGGCAGCGAAGGCCTCGTTGACGGCGACGAAGCTCGAGTCCTGGTCCTTGAGGAAGGCCATGTGCGGGAGGTTGCGAAACAACAGGTGGCGGCGGTCCCTCTGTTCTTCCAACGCGGCTTCGAGCTCTGCGCAACGCCGGCGCAAGTAGCCGAGTTCCTCGTCCTCGCGCTCAGAGGGACTCACGCCGTCACCATGTCACTGGCTGCCGATCGGACTGAGGGGATGAGGCGCTCCGGATCTACTCGCTCCACGAGCGGTATCGTAGCGCCGATCAGCACGGCCTGGGGGGTTCGCGGTCTTGCGCGTTCGGGGCGGCGCACGCGAAACCGGACGACACCCTCAAAGATTCGCGCCTTGGCTGCGCCATCGAGACTCCTGCTGCGGGTTCCTGGTGCTGAGCAAGTCCCGACTCCGGTCGGCCCAGCCGCTGAAGGGTGAGCATGCAGCACCAGAAGGACACTACGACAAAAAGCGGAATCCTAATCACCGTCCCCGCGTCCCTCGCTCTCTTGGCCCTACTCACCTCGGAAGCGAACGCGCAGGCGTGCTGGGACGAGGTCGTCATTTCCCCTTCGGCCGTCTTGCCGAACTCGGTGTTCTCCGCCGACCTGGACGGCGACGACGATGTGCTCTCCATGAGCAGCTCCGGACCCGGGATCGCCTGGCACGAGAACGTGGCCGGGGACGGCTCCGTCTGGATCGGGCACTCGATCGCGCCGACCACTAACGACGGGATCCTCGAGGTGCTCGCGGCGGACATGGATGGTGACGGGAACGCCGACGTCGTCGCCATCCCCTTTTGGTGGCAAGCGCTCGGGTCTCGGTTCGTCTGGTTCGAGAATACGGTAGGCGACGGCTCCGCTTGGACCCGCCATTGGATCGCCCCACTGCCGTCCAACCCGGCGACACCTGGAACTTCCAGCTCTGGTACCGGGACAACAACCCGGGGCCGACGAGCAATTTGACGGATGCGCTGAGCGTGGTGTTTCAGTGACGACCGATGCGCGTTCAAGCTCGTGCCAGTCGAGCTCGTCGCCAACACGCTCTGCCCGGCGAGCCCCATCCTCTGCACCCAGTTGGCGGGGCTCTCGCACAAGACGATCAGACGATCACCGTAACATCGGGCATCAAGACTCTTGCGGGGGAGTGCCCTACCTCAATCGCCGATCGAACCGAGCCGGGCGATCTCCTTGATCAGCTTTGATTCCATCGCCTCGTGCACTACGAGGTCTGCGATCAGGCTCCGGACCTCGCCATCCAAGAGTCGCTGTACCGTGACGTTGGGGACGAAGCCCATCTCTTGCTCCTCCGTGATGCGCTCGAGGCGACTCTCGAAGTCACGGTGGCCCGCAAGGAGCCGATCGATGGAGGCTCGTATCGATGGAGAGCTCTCCCATCCAACGCCCCCAAAAAACCCGTCGCTTTCCTCGAACCGAAAGTGCGCGCTCAGGCGCTCACCGAGCAACTTCGTGATCGCTGGTAGCTCCCAATGCTCTCCAGGTGCAACCGGGTTTTCGAGTAGGCGGTCCAATTCACGTTCGACATGAAGAACCACACCAAAGACAGCGCGATGCTCTTCGGAGAGTCTCGAGACAACGTCGCTGTTGTCGTCGCGGTCGGAGTCACTCACGTCGGAATGGTCGTCGGTCACTTCCTTCATGTACGTCCGGGCCGGCAATGTGCCGATACGTAGACGTGCGTAGAATCCCACGGTATAGGTCTCGCGCCGGCCCAGGGACCGACCCCTGAGGAGTCTCTTCCAGGTGCCCCCATCCGTGTCGATCGTCGCGCGCACGTAAACGCGATCGGTGGGCCGTGCTCCTGCTCACCGACCGCGATCCTCGACGAGCGTAACCCTACGAACCTCACCGTCTCCCAGTTGCACCGTCTCCCAGTTGCACCAGGCCAACCCCGCTCATCCTCAACGAGACATATCGATCGTCCCATGGTGACTCCGAATCCACCACGACCTCCAGCAGGCTGTTGAACCGAACGGTTCACCGGCAGCCTCGGCTTCGGCACGGAGATCACGGCCAACATCGATACTGCAAGGGTCTTCCGGGAGCTCATCCATGGGACCCGCTTCAATCTCGACAGGCGGAAGAGAACCGGAGTCATAGACGTAGACTCTGTACGTACACGACTTGAGCTCCCGTCCTCCCACTGTCGCGCGGTCGAGATGGAGCAGAATGGTCGGGAAGCCAGTCTCGAGCGTCTGACGGAACACGGGTCCGTTCGCGATGCTTCGGTCGCGATCGGGCACTAAGACCGCGGGGGTGGGAGATCTCCAGGTCCGTTTCGATTCATGCACCAACGCCGAGCCGCGCCTCGACCGCGTACGCTCGCTTCTGCAGCTCGAGGAGCTTCTCAGCGAGCCCCCGGTCCATCGGGTGCGCGGGACGAATGCAGCAGCGGTCGACTCGCATGGGCCCACGATACTCCAACGACCCTGCTGCCCCGCAACCCGCACTACGCCTGCGGTACAATCCGCCCACGCGATGAGCCAATCCCAAAGCGACGCGAACCGCGATCCCGAATTCGCCATGGACACCTTCGCGGCGTACGTCGCGGAACGCCGGCCGGCGAGTCGCACCGATTTCGACGCGCTGCTCCTCGTCCATCCCAGGCTCGAAAACGAGCTGGAAGAGCTCATCGGCGACTGGATGTCCGGCATGGCCGTCCTGCGCGGGGGCGGCTCGACGCTCCCCGTCGTCGGGCCGCCGAGTACGGACGTCGGCAGCGCGGGCGATCCGGACGCGCCGCGCTACACGATCGGCGAAGAGTTCGCGCGCGGGGCGATGGGCTCGATACGGCGCGTGCGCGACGAGCAGCTCGAGCGCGACCTCGCGATGAAGATCCTGTTGCGCGACGGGACCGAGGCCGACGCACGGCGGAAGGCGCGCTTCGTCGAGGAGGCGCGCATCACGGGCCAGCTCGACCACCCCGGGATCGTGCCCGTGCACGAGCTGGGCGTCGACGCGGCGGGGCACGTGTTCTTCACGATGAAGCTCGTGCGCGGCGAGACGCTGCAGGTCGTCTTCGAACGCTTCGAGGAAGGCGACCCGGACTGGTCGCTGCCGCGCGTCCTCGACGTGCTCTCGAGAGTGTGCGAGGCGATGGCGTACGCGCACGCGAAGGGCGTGATCCACCGCGACCTGAAGCCGCCCAACGTCATGGTCGGGCGCTTCGGCGAGGTCTTCGTGATGGACTGGGGTCTCGCGCGGGTGCTGGGGTGCGAGGACGCCAAGAACATCCGGCTGCGCGTCGGCGAAGCGGCGACGCGCCAGCTGCGCTCGCCGCGCCGGGAGGAGGACGCCCCGGCGGGCGACGAGTCACCGCTGGTGACGATGGACGGCGACGTCGTCGGCACGCCGGCGTACATGCCGCCCGAGCAGGCGTACGGGGAAGAGCTCGGTCCGACCGCCGACGTGTACGCGGTGGGCGCGATGCTGTACCGCCTGCTCGCGGGCTACCCCCCCTACCTCGATCGCGGGCCCGCGCTCAGCCCCTACGACCTGCTCGCGCGCGTCTGCGAGGGTCCACCGCGCGCCCTGCGCGACGGCCCCGCCGAGCTCATCGCGATCTGCGAGCGGGCGATGGCCCGCGAGCCGCGTGATCGGTACTCGGACATGGCGGAGCTCGGGCGCGACCTGCGCGCTTTCCTCGAGAGGCGCGTCGTGCGCGCGCACCGCATCGGTGCGCTCGTCGAGGCGAGCAAATGGGTCGCGCGCAACCGGGTCGTGAGCGCGCTCGCCGCGACGGTGCTCGTCGCGCTCCCCATCGTCGGAATCCTGACGACCTACTACCTGACGACGCGCGACGAGGTCGCGGCAGCCGAGCGCCTCGCGCACGCGGACCTCGTCGATTCGTTCCTGCAACGCGGAGAGCTCGAGCTCGAGGAGCGCCGCTACGCCGATGCCCGCGCCACGTTCGCCGCGACGCTCGAGCACGACGGCTCGAACCCGGCGGCGCTGACCGGGCTCGTCGTAGCGCACCAGCGATCGCGCGATCACGAGGCGGCCGTCGCCGCCCTCGACGCACACGCGACGATCGTCGCCGAGCACCCGGCGCTGGAGCTCCTGCGCGCCGAGTCGGTGCGCCGCCGCGGCGACGCGGACCGTGCGCGCGCCCTCGAGCAGGCGATCCCGCCGGCCCAGGATCACGTCGCCTTCCACGTGATCGGTTCGAGCCAGCTCAAGCTCGCGCATCCGACCGATCACGCCGCGTTCGAGCGCGCGCTCGAGCCGCTGCTGCGCGCCATCGTGCTCGCACCGCGCGCCCAGCCGCGCTACCACTACCAAGCGCTCGAAGCCGCCGCGCGCGCCGGCGAAATCGAGCGCGCACGCGAGCTGATCCGGGCGATCCTCTCGCTCTGGCCCGACGCACCGGCGACCGCGTACCGCGTCGCCAAGGCGGTCGCCCGGTGCCGCGACTTCGATCCCGAGTTCGACCTCCCGGGCGACCTGCGCCACGCGGGCTACGAGCGTGCGCTCGAGGCCATCCGGCGCGCCGCCGAGGCCCCGGAGGCCGGCTGGGTCGACCTGGCCATGCACGCCGCGGTGCTGCGCATCCAAGGCGACCTGGAGGGCACGATCGCGGCGCGCAAGCGACTGGTGGAGCTCGAGCACGACCCCGAGGACCACTACAACCTCGCGAACGCGCTGAAGGACGTCGGCGACTACGAGGAGGCGATCGCGCACTACCGCGCCGCGGCGCAGCTGCGCCCTTCCTACCTCAAGGCGCGCGGCAACCTGGCGACGCTGCTCGGTGACATGGGCGACGTCGAGGGAGCGCTGGCCGAGTTCGCGGAACTCGAGCGACTCGCGCCCGATCATCCGATGAGCCCCTTCAACCGGGGCGAGATGTTGAAGCGCCTCGGACGTTTCGAGGAGTCCCTGGCGGCGTTCCAGCGCAGCGCGGAGCTCAACGAGCGCAACTCGCGCCCCTATCCGCTGCCCACTGACAGCCGCATCGCCGAGGCGCGGGAGATGATCTCCTCGAGCGGCTGCGAGGAGCGCCTGCGAGGCGGCGACTGGCAGTCGCACTCGACCGAGGACCTGACGAGGTACGTCGCGTACTGCCACTACCGCGGGCACCACGCGCTCGGAGCCGAGCTCTTCGAGGGGCTGCACGCGCGCGACCCCGAGGCAGCGGCGAACCACGCCTGGAGCGGCGCCTTCGCGGCCGCCCAGCTCGCCGCCGGACGCGCGGGCGAGGTCGACGCAGCGGAGCGCAAGCGCTGGCGACGCACCGCGCTCGACTGGCTCGCGATCTACTTCGCTGCGCTCGAGCGCGAGCTGCAGGCGGGCGAACGCACCGCGCCGAGCGCGCGGCGCGCCGTCTTCCGCACCCGCCAGCATCGCGGGCTCGCCGAGCTACTCGACGTGGACGCGCCGGAGCTCGTACCGGAGGAGCGCGAACGTGTACGCGCGATGCAGGCGCAGTCGGACGGGTTCCTGGAGCGCGTCCAGTGAGACGATTTGCGCATCCGGACGCCGTCGCCGCCCTGCTCGCCCCCGCCGGCTCCGGCCAGGAGCCCACGCTCGACGAACGCCTCGCGCTCTAGGACTCGTACCTGCGCGCGCCCTCGCTCGTGCGCGGCGGCCCCGTTCGTCCGCGCTGGCTCGACGACGGTTCGTCGCTCTTGCGCTGGCACGGTCTCGTTTCCCTGAGCTCCGAGTACGGCCCGGAGGACGAGCACCCCGGGTACCCCGGAATCGGCGTCGGCTCCGTCGTCGACGCGCACGGAGCCAACGGAACCGACTACGGCGATGGTGGCTACGTCGATGTCGAGGTCGGCTGGCGCTGGGCAGTCGACAAGCGTGGTTGGGTGGTCTGCGGCGGCCTGAAATCTGGGCCATGTCGATGTCGACGAGGATGCGGAGGCGAGGAGCGTGACCACCGAGGCGCTCCGCGGAGCACTTCTCTTCGGCCTGCACAGGGGCTCCTGATTGGCCAACGCTCTGCGTTCTGCGTTCCAGCCCTCGCTCGAATGCAGCTTCGTTCCTCGCATTTTGGCGGTGTAAGCGGCGTGCATCCTCCTTTTTCCACGCGACTTTGGCGGTCCGCGGCCCCTCGCTCCGCTGATCGTGCCGAGCGACCCACGACGGGCCCGGTTGCCATTGGCGGCTCGCCACCGACCTTCCCCGGCGATCCCGAGAGCCCGCGGAAATAAAACCCATGAGACATCTAATCTTCGCCCTTTCGGCCGTCGCACTCGCGCATCCCGCGGCCAGCCAATGCGGATCGTGCGGCCCGCCCATCGTCTACACCGTGACGAACGCGGCACCGTTCGGACTGGGCAGCCTGCACAACGCGCTGCTCCTCGCGGCGGGTGACGGCGTGCCCAGCGACATCCAATTCAACGCCGCGCACGTCATCAACCAGACGATCCCACTCCCCCTCATCACCGACAACTGCACGCGCATCCTGGGCGAGAGCTTCCCGGGCGTCCGCATCCTCTCGGCCGGTCCGACCGTCTGTCTTACGCTGGACGCCGTGCGCGACTGCGTCGTTCGCGGCCTGCAGATCGAGAACTTCGGCCAGATCGGCATCAACGTCATCAACGGTGCGAACCACAACTGCATCGGCGGTGACTTCGCGGCGGGACGCAACCTCTTGATCGGGAACTTCTTCGGCATCCGCCTGCACGGTGTGGGCACGGACGCGAACGTACTGTTCAACAACCACGTCTTCAACAGCACCCACAACGGGATTGAGCTCCTCGATGGTGCGAGCGGCAACGTCGTCGGCGGCCTGGCCCCTTCGCAGCGCAACTACTCGTTCTGGAACGGTACAGCCGGCGTCGGCAGCGGCATCTTTCTCGGTGGCATGCTGCAGCCCGTCCTGAACAACATCGTCGAGGGCAACTTCGTCGGCACCGACACTTCCGGATTCGCCCCTGCCGGCAATGCGTCTGCGGGCGTCGAGCTCGTCGGCAACCTCGTCGGCATGAACCAAATCCGCTTCAACGTCATCGGAGCCAACGGCATGGACGGCGTGATCATCGCCGCCGCAGCGCACGACAACTTGGTCGCGGACAACTTCATCGGCGTCGACCACGTGGGGCTCGGCCCGCTCGGCAACACCCGTCATGGCGTGTTCGTCGAGGCGAGCCCGAACAACTTCATTGGACCCGGCAACACGATCGGGCACAACGGCATGGCGGGAGTCGAAGTCGCGGGATTCGCCTCCGTCAACTGCCGCATCGACGCGAACCGGGTCGGCGTCAACGCGCCTGCGAATGCTGTCGCCCCGAACGGGTCCAGTGGCGTCGTGCTGCGCGACGGAGTCGCGGGCTGTCAAGTCACGGGCAACGTCCTTTCGGGCAACGCCTTGGACGGTGTCGAAGTGCACGGAAACGGCCCCAACTTGAACCGCATCGCGCTCAACACGATCGGGCTCGACGCCACTGGCACGGCCGCGTTGCCCAACCTTCGCCACGGAGTGCACCTGCGCAACTTCTCACAGCAGACAACGGTCGAGGACAACACGATCTGCGCCAACTTCCAGTTCGGGATTGCGCTGACGACTGACGTCATGCCTGGCAACCTCGTCCGCGCGAACCGAATCGGCGAAGACGCGGCGGCCGCGCCGCAGCCGAACGCGCTAGGTGGCATCTTCCTCGCTTCGCGTGACAACCTGATCGGAGGGCCGGCTCCGCCCGACGCGAATATCATCCGCTTCAACGGCGGCTGGGGCATCCGCGGCGATGGCGCGGCGGCGACCGTCAGCCTCGTCGCCAACCGCATCTTCGGCAACAGCATCGACAACAACACTCGAGGCGGGGTCTACCTCGGCCCACGCCTCATGCAGACCAAGGTCGGAGATTACGTCGGCGGTGCGCCCGGCAACCACATCCACGCCAACGGCGGTCCCGGGGTAGAGATCGACTGGTCGACACCATTCCGCGGCAACGAGAACGAGATCCTGTCGAACTCGATCACTGGCAACACAGCCGGCGTCGTTCTGACCGGCACGGGCAACGACAACATCCCGCCGCCGGTCGTCCTCCTCGCGACGACGGCCGGGGTGTGGGGGCAGTCGACGGTGACCGGCGCCACCGTTCAGGTCTTCATGGATGCCGGCGCCGAAGGCGAGTTCCTGCTCGGCGAACTCCTGGCCGGCACTGTCGGCAGCACGTGGTTCCTCGCCGCGACGCCCGCGCTCGGCTTCAACGTCACTGCGACGAACACGGATCCTTGGGGAACCGCGCTCCTGCCCGAGACTTCCGGCTTCTCGCCCGGCGTGATCGTGCAACCCAAGATCGGAGCGAACTACTGTGGCCCCGCGCAACCCAACTCATCAGGTGCCCCGGCCGCGCTGTGCGTAACTGGCAGCAACGTACCGAGCGACAACGACGTCACGCTTAACTCCCTGCAGATGCCGCTGGGCAAGTTCGGTTACTTCCTCACCAGCCAGAACCAGAACTACGTCATGCCCCCCGGCAGCCAGGGCTTCCTCTGCCTCGGCGGGGACATCGGCCGCTACAACACCGCGGTCATGCACTCAGGTGCGACGGGGAGCTTCAGCCACACGATCGACACGACGAACATGCCGGTCAATCCGCACGTGCCGATCCTGTCGGGCCAGTCGTGGAATTTCCAGTGCTGGTTCCGTGACAACAACCCAGGCGTGACCTCGAACTTCACGGATGCCGTCCAGGTGCTCTTTCCGTGATGACCGACGGCCGTTGATTCCAGGTGGGGCGGCGCACGGGCGTCGCCCCACCCCAGGGTCAGCGCGGATCGTCCACCTGCTCCCGCAGCCAATCGCGCGCTTCGCGCCAGTGGCGCTCGACCGTACGCAACGGCTTGTCCAGGGCCTGCGCCGTCTCCTTCACTCCGAGGCCGGAAAAGAGCCGCAACTGTGCCACGGTAGCCAGCCCGGGCTGGATCGTGTGCAAATGATCGAGCGCGTCCGTGAGCGCGAGGAGCTGACCTATTTCCTTTTCGAACGCAGCGTCTGCCGCGTTCACCTGGAGTGGCCGCAGCCCGCCCCCGCGCTTGTCGGCGTTGCGCTGTCGCGCATAGTCGACGAGCACGTTGCGCATCGCGCGCGCCGCGACACGAAAGAAGTGCCCGCGGTCCTGCCACTGAACGCGCTCACCGTCGACAAGCCGCAAGTAGCATTCGTTGACGAGCGCGGTCGGCTGCAGCGTGTGCCCAGCACCTTCACCGCGCATGAATCGCTGCGCCTCGCGATGCAATTCGGGGTAGACGAGGTCGAAGAGCTCCGCGTCCGCCGCCTGGTCGCCGTCGCTCATTCGCGAAAGGAGCTCAGTGACATGTTGCTTCGTGCCCATTGCTAGTACGAGGCAGGATATCATTGGACTCGAGGTGGAGTCGACGCATGTCCCCTGAAGAGAGTTCCGCATCGAGCTGGCCGAGCGCCGAGGCGGAGGCCGCGTACAGCGAATTCTTGCGACGTGGTGGAGTTGACTTGGATGCGTACTGCGAACAGCATCCGGGGATCGGTCAGGACCTGCGCCGACTGCACGCCTACCGGCAGGGCGTGCGCAACGTGCTCGACGTCCTCGATGAACCCGACACGCCGTCCACGCTGAAGCACGACGCGGAGCTCGTGCGCGAGGACGAATTCCTGGCCAAGCTGGCAGCGCACGCGCCACAGGAGAGCCGCTACACCGTTATCGGCGAGCTCGCCCGCGGCGGCATGGGCACGATCCTCGAAGTGTGGGACGAAGATCTGCGGCGAACGCTCGCCATGAAGGTCATACGCCAGCACCCGGCCCGCCCAAGCGGACGAACGCCGCAAGAGAAACGCGTCGTGCTCGAGCGCTTCGTCAACGAAGCGCAAATCACGAGCCAACTCGAGCATCCGGGCATCGTCCCGGTGCACGAACTCGGCCTCCAGGCAAACGGCAAGGTGTACTTTACGATGCCCCTCGTCCAGGGGCGCACCTTGGACGAAGTCTTCGCGCTCGCCCATCGGCGTGCCGACGGCTGGACGACGACGCGGGTGCTCGGCGTCGTGCTGAAACTGTGCGAAGCGGTCGCGTTCGCGCACTCAAAAGGCGTACTGCACCGCGACCTCAAGCCGTCGAACATCATGGTCGGCAGGTTCGGCGAAACGTACGTGCTGGACTGGGGCATCGCGAAGCTCGTCAGACCGAAAGACGGGGCGGCGGATCCTGGCGACACGCCGAGCACGGCTGCGACTCCTGGTCTCGACTCGCCCTCCTCGCCAGTCCTAACCGGCGAAGGTGACATCGTCGGAACGCCGACTTACATGTCGCCCGAGCAAGCGGACGGCCGCGCGGCCGACGTGGACACGCAGAGCGACGTCTACTCGATCGGCGCGATCCTCTACCACCTACTCGCCGGCCAGCCCCCGTATCAGGAACGTGGCGTAGCTACGACGCCGCGCGCGGTGCTCAACCGGGTCTTGGAGGGTCCCGCAGTACCGCTGCGCCGTGGCCCAGCGGGCAAGCTGCCGGCCGAGCTCGTCTCCATCTGCGAGAAGGCGATGGCGTACGAACGCTCGGGCCGCTACGCCAGCGCTGCCGCGATGGCAGACGATCTGCGCGCGTACCTCGAGGGACGCGTCGTCCAGGCGCATGCGACCGGTGCGCTCATCGAGCTTCGCAAGTGGGTGCGGCGCAACCCGGCGACGGCCCTGGCCCTCGCCGCCGTGGCCGCAATCGGTTTCGTCGCCATCCTGTTCTTGCGTATGCAGCGCGATGCCGCGCGGGCCGCGAGCCTCGTGTCGCGCGCAACGGCCGAAGTCGAGCACGATCCCGCACGAGCGCTTCTGCTCGGGCTCGAGGCCATAAGGAAAAGACCAGGCAGGGCAGCGGACGGAGTGTTGTACAAGGCACTCGGCCGACTGCACGAGTACAGACGCCTGCGCCGGATACCCGCAGGAGCGCGCGGGACCGTCGCCACGAGTTTCCTGGGCACCGATCGTGTGCTGAGCGCATACGGGGACGGGCACATCACGATCTGGGATACACGAACCTGGCGACCGTCGCTCGAATGGCGCACGCGGGCGAGCACGATCAACGTGGCCGTGGTCGCTCCCGATGAGAAGCAAGTCCTCGTCGTCATGCCGCGCGACGGCGCCGTGTACGACATGACGGGACGGCACTTGTTCGACCTGCGGACGGGACCAGGTGGACCCCAGCAGACCGGGTCTTTCGACAGCGCCGGCTCGCGCATCGTGCTCACACGTCTCGCCCCGATTCTCGTGCCCACCCCGGGCCCCGGCGGCGTTTCAGGACGCCCGCCCCCGCCAGGCAACCGCCGCCCGCGTTCCTACCTGTTCGACGCTTCGGACGGCAGCCTCGTCGGCACACTGCATGGCACGCATGCACAGTTCACTGCAGACGGTGCGCGAATCGTGACCACCGACGGCAAGCGCGTCGCCGTGTTCGACGCGCGCGACGCGCAGCGCCTCGAGACTCTGGAGCTGCCGCGGCCTGTGATCTCGCTCACACTCCACGCCAAGAGCGAGCGAGTCGCGGTCCTAGGCGCCCGCACCATCGACGTGTGGGACCTCGCCGAGGGGGTCCAGCACGCCGAGCTCGATCACGCCAACGGCATGGTGGGGATCCGGTTCAGCCCGGACGGAGAGCTGCTCGTGGGCGTCTCCCCGACCGGCATCGTGCGCGTCTGGAACGTCGATACGGGTACCGTCGCGCGCGAGTTTCCAGTCAGCGTCGAAACGCCCCAGAGGTGCATCTTCGACTTCAGTGGGGACTTCGTCGCGATCGCCGCGGGCGACGAGAACATCACGATCGCGCACCTCTCAACTGGGCAGCGTGTCGCGCGACTCGTCGGACACGGAGGCCATATCACGTCGATCGAGTTCCATCGCGACGGTCAATTCGTGGTCACCGGATCGCGCGACCAGACGACACGCGTGTGGACGACTCGATCCCGCTACGGTCCGACGCCCGTCGATGCCGGTAGCCGTAGCCTCAGAGGTCCGCTGCTCGCGGAAGACGGATCACGTGTGGTTCGAGACACCGTCCAAGGTGTGTCCGTCTGGGACCTCGATCTCGACGCGCGTCGAGACGTCGACGTCGAGGGCTCACTGGTCGCGCTCGATGGGAGCGGAGCGCGCGCGTTGCTCCACGACGCACGGGGTGCGGTCGCCCGCCTCATCGAACTGGATTCGGGGAAGGAGATCGGCCGCATGCCACAGAAGCGCTCCCACACCCACGTCGTGAGTCCCGCTGGCGACCTCGTATTCACTGAGAGCCCACTGGACGGACCGCGCCTGCTGCGAGCGCCCAGCGGCGAGATCCTGAACTTGAGCGAAGGACGGCAGGCGCCCGTCCAGCGCGCGGCCTTCGACGCCGGCGAACGCTGGATCGGGCTACAGTTTCGCAATCGCGTCGAGATACGCACCACGTCCGACGGAGCGCTAGTCCTCTTGCGTGAGCATGATGGCGAGCCGCGCAGGCCCGACGTGCGCCCACTCCGGTTCGCCTTTCGTCCGCGATCGACCGAGCTCGCGATCTGTGTTCCCCCGTACGACGCCGTCGAGCTCGTAGATCTCGTCACGGGCATCGAAAGGGGACGGATCGCTGTCTCTGCAGAGCGCGCCTGCACGCTCACCTTCGATGAAGACGGAGAGCTGCTCCTGGCCTGTCCCGACATGCGTGCGACGTTGTGGGATGTCACGAAGATGCGGCTCTTGACCGAGGTGGTCCCGCAGGAAACCGACAGGCCCTCGAGTATCCGGTCCGGTACACTCGGCGCGTTCAGCGCAGACAGCCGCTGGTTCACCGTCGTCTTTCCCGGTGTACCCGCCATCTACCTCGTCGACGTGGAGCGGAGGAAGATCGCCAGCGTGATCCCCCAAGACAGCTTCAACACGTTGCAGCTCGCTTTCAAGCGCGACGGGACGGAGTTTTACGCGTTCTCGGGGAACCGCCTGTCGCGCTGGCCGATCGACCCAGTCGCGGCCGCCCAGGCGCAGCGGCCGTACGAACTGAGCGACGCGGAGCGCGAACGGGCGGGATTGAAGTAGGCCTCTGTGGCAGAACACGCGCTCGAGCGCGAGGGACTGCGCGCCGCTCGGGGCGTCACCCGCGTGGGGCAGGGTCGTGGCTGCTCCGAGGCTGCCCCTCAGCCAGTCAGAAGGCGATCAACCCTCCCATCTGGGGGGGCAAGCTCCTGCGCGAGAAGTAGGGCTCGTCGAGAAGTTGGGCACTCGTGCCTGCATCCCGCCTTGCATGCCCTTGGGGAGGCTGCGGGTTGTAGAAGGCGCTGGGCAAACGGGCAAACCACCGCGACAGAGCAACGAGAGCGGGGAGGAGCGACGTCTCGGGTGCCCAAAAGCGCAGGAGAGCAATCACGGGGTACTTGTAGCCGCCGTTCAGCGTCTCCGGCGCAATGTCGACTCGGTTCACCGCGGCGAAGACGACGCAGTTGAGACTACGACATCGAGGTCGAGGCCCAGCAACTACGCGAAGCGGTGGACCGTCCGCAAGCCATCGAAGCGGGTGCTCCTACCGGATGGTGCCTGGCGCCGCGTTGTTCGCGCTATCACCCTCCCATTCCGCCGGCCGCGGTGTCCTCGTCCCTCAACCTCTGCAGCTGCGCAGGGTCGAAGTCGTCCGGAATGTCGTAGATGGCTGACCACTCGTCCGACGAGAGCGGTAGGTATTCGATCAGGTTGTCGATGAAGACCTCTCCACCATAGGTGAGGCCGTACTCGATGCGCAGGTCGATCTTGTCCTGGATCCCCTGGCGTACGCCAGTGGGCCCCGGGTTTGCGGCTGGCTCGTCTTCACTCGCGTCCTTGGAACGCTTGCTCGTAATGACCTCCGCGACCAGGTCCCAGTCGAATTCCGATTCGAAGCCCTCGTACTCCTGCACGTTGCGAGAGTGATCGAGGTAGCTGACGAAGAGGTAGACGCCGGTGAGGTCGTGCGCCTCAGCGAGGTCCTGCAAGTCCTCCGCGGCGACGCTCAGCGCGTCGAACGGATCGCCGCGTCGCCGCGCGACGCTCGGGAGCTCGACGATCTTCCACAAGAGCAGCTTGGGCAGCGGACTGCCTTCGTAGCCCGCGTTGTCGAAGTGCAGCTTCACGCCCGGCGCGAGCTCGAGAGACTTAGCGACCATGCCGCCGAAGACTTCGAACGCACTGCCAACGCGCACCGCGGTGTTCGGCGCGTAGATCGTTCCGTGGAACTGGGCGGTGGACTCGAGCTTGACCGGCGCGTCGCCGACGGGAGCGGCGATCTCGCCGACCTGGATCGAGATATCCTCGGGCTGCTCGCCCGAAGTCCTGAGCGCGGACCCCGGCGCGAGGTTCATGCCCCCGGTGACGTAGAGCTGTACCTCGCCGTCGGTCGTGTCGAGGAGGATGTCCGCGCCGGGCTCGAGTTCCAGCATCCCGACGACGAGCTTGCAAGGGCCACGCACGATCAGCTCCGCGTCGGTCGCAACAGTGATCGACGCGTAGCCGATCGTGGATGGCGAGACGACCATCGGGATCGCTGAGTCGTGCACCACTGGGCCAAGCATGTCGACCGCAGGTACCTCGACCGCAGGCAAGTCGACTGTCTCGGTGCGCGCAGTGGTGTCACCGGTGACGACGGCGTCACCGTACGTGACTACCTGACCGCCAGCCCCGGGTACGACGTCACCAAAGACCTCGGGCGCGTCTGCGCCCGTGCCAGTGAGCGCGATGGAGCCGTTCGAGCCGATGAGGGCGCCGTTCAGGGTGTGATCGATGCCGAGCGTGTCCGACGTGGGCGAACTCGTCTCGCTGGTCTCGCCCGTTCCCCCGCCCCACTCGGCATCGGGCCCGAACGAACCGCCGACGGGGCCTTCGGCGTCGTAGCCGTCCGGGTACCCTTCGACGAGGTACGGCTGGTATGCCGCCAGCTCTCCTAGTTCCTCGATCGTGAGGAGTCCGAGCTTCCCTCTGAGGGTGACCGCGGGGTCGATCAAGACCTGCTTGATCACGACCCTGCGAAAGGCCCGGTTACCGATGACGGATTGTAGCCAATCTGCGTACTCCCACAGCTCTGCCCGGGACGGCTCGCTCGAGGAGAGGCTCGCCACCTCCTCGTCGTAGGTGCGCTCGCTCGAGTCGTAACCGTCGACGAGCAGCACGCTCTCGATGGTCAAATCCTCGTCCGAGAAGAACCCCAGGGGGATCTCCATCGGCTCAACGACAAGCGCGAGCGTCGCGCGCCCGGTGCCACACATGCCCGTGCTCTCGAGCCGCACCCGCCCGTCGAGTTGCTCGGTCGCGTCGACCCACAGCAGCCCGTTACCGTAGCGCGCTGGCGCCGTCGCCGATCCGATCTGCCCCTTCCTTCCAACGCGCAGGCCCTGGTAGGCTTCGCTCAACCCCGCCTCCGCCAGATAGAAGGCGCGCGCGTTCTCCGTTTCTTGGACCTGCAAGCGGGTCGTAGCCGTCGAGACCTGAAGGAAGGCGGCCGCCAGCATGGAGACGACGGTCACGGCGATCAGGGCCATGACGAGCGCGCTCCCGGACTGCTGTCTACGAGAGCTTCTCACCCCCCCCCCCGGGGGTGGTTGCTCTTTCGCACTGCGTCCCAAGCTCTCGTCATTCGCATGTCTCGCACTGTCCGGGCCACTCCTCAAGCGGGCGGTCAGACTTCGAACGGATACTCGGGGGGCCTCATCCTAATCGGAGCTTCACTCCATCCCGCTCATGTCCAAAGCGGGCGAATCTCCGCGACCGAATGTCGCTGCGCAGAAGAGCCTCTGGATGGCAACGATGGTGTGCCGATTCGGTGCACTTCAGGCTTCTAGGCGATGTCCAAAGTGGGGCATGGCTGACAACGAGCAGGTCCTTGACGGCGCAGGCATCGAAGAGCGACATGTCCGGACATCCTCGCGCACTCCACGCATCTGCGGTGTCCGATGAGCCCAGGGAAGGTCAACCCCCAGCTCGGTACCGCTGGCGCCACTTCGCGCTGGCGCTCAGTCTTCCTCGTCCGCCAGCAGCGTAGTCGCGAGCTCCTTCTCCAATCGAGTTCGAAGCTCGTCGCGCATCACCAACAAGTGATCGAGCTGGGCCGAGTCTCCTTCGCCGACACGAAGCGTGATCGTGCCCATATGCGGTGAACCGGTCGAGAAGGTGAAGTAGGAGTCCGTCGGCGACGCTTGTTCGGCACTTTCTTCGTCCTTGTCGGCCAGGCTCGTCGTGTAGCGACCCTCTTCCCAAAGCCGCTCGGCGATTACGGGCAGCTCTTTGTAGATCAGGCCCTCGATGTAACGAATGTCCTTCTCAAAGGACTGCTCGACCTTCGATACTCGCGCGACCGCATCGGCATCAGCAGCGATCTTGGGACTCGCGAGAATCCGGGCAACGATGGGGTCCCGGGGAGGGTCCTCCGTCATCCTCTTGGCCAAGTGCCCCACTCTCTCCATGATGAGGTGCTTGCCCGCAAGCGCTGACAGACGGCGCCACTGCTCGGGAGGGACATCCCCTTCGGCTACCTCCTTCCACGCGATCGCCTGAAGGGCCGTTAGTGGATCATCGATCTCGTCGACGTTGATCGGGGTAGCAGGGTGGGAATCGGTACCGCTCGGTCTGGAATGAACGTCCGACGACACCAAGGCATCGGGACCATTCGACTCGCCCCCCCGACCTTCGATGCTGGGAGCAGCCACGGGTTCATCCGCCTCCCTGGTCGGCGACATCATCCACCAGCTAACGCAGAACACGATCCCGCCCAGTCCCGCCAACTGCACTACGCCGAAACGCATCATTGAGCGACGGATAGACCACTAGAGCAAGGCGAACACTCGAGCTGTCCCGATATTCGGAGTGAGCCTGTGCCGCCAAAAATCCCCCCGACCACGGAAATGCCAACGAACGCGTTGCAGTCCGTGCCGCACGAAACGCCGACGTAGTTCAGGAACAAGTCCGTCGTTTGTGCCGCCGGGGCCCCCACGCCGAGCTCTCCCTCCGCGTCCACTGTGGCTTCACAAATCTGGCCAAACGCCGTGTAATTAAGGAGCCCATTGCCGCCGGGTCCCGGAAAAATAGTCAGGCCGATCATGACCAGAGGGGTACAGGGGTACTCCTCGAGGCAAAGCCCGGCTAGCGGCCCTTCCTCTACAGGAATCCAGCACCGCCCGTCGAGCTTGATCTCCGATGCGCTCGCCACAGCCGACCCCTCTACGCCGAGGTCCAGCCAGTTGTTGTGGGGACCACCTGATGTCGTGATCGTCCACACGGTAGGCTCCATTTCGCACTGGTCGGGGCACGGCTCCGGATCGTCATCGAAGACCCAAGGGGCCAGCCCGAAGGCCATCACGAGGAGCGGGGAAAGGACGTGAAAGGCGTGCGAGCGATACACCATGATCGTCTCCTGTCAAGTGCGAGTCCGGGTGGGGAAGAATGTCCTCAGCAGGCAGTGCGAACGCTGAGGTCTTATGAGCGAGTCTAGCGGATCTAGGGGGGTATTGCCAAGAGTTGTGTTCCGGGATGATCTGATCGGGTTGCGACGTACCCTTGGTGTCACGCACTACCACGACACCCAAAGCCCCAACA
>JAAELL010000077.1 GCA_024226735.1 bacterium
CCTCTTCAATCGATGCTGCTTGCTGGCACCACGCCTGATGGCGTGGTAGCGGCCCAACGCCATCGCGCCTGGCCACGAGCGATCCTCGACCCGTTCAGCTCCGCCCCCGCCTTCGATGGCTGGTCGAGCCCTCGGCGCATCGAAGACACAGACTCCGCACCGGTTCCCGTCGTGCCCCCGGGCACGTGGCTGGGCGCCAAGGGATGGCTCCGCGCGGGCCCGCTTTCCCCGACCTCCCCCTACTGACTCCCCAAAGTACTGCCCCCTCAAGATCGCCGCGATGGTCGCGGTCGCGCGAAGCGCGCCGGCGACGCAGCTCTCTCTTCTCACCCCGAGGGCCTTCACCGCCTCGGCTCGTCAGCCTCTCACGCTAATCCCGACCCCGAAGCGCATCGACCCGCCCCGCGAGCAACGCCGCCCGCTCCGCACGCAGCTCCTGCTCGAGCGCCGCATCGAGCGTGATCCCCGGCGGACCCTCGATCGCGCGCCACGCACGCAGCACAGACGCGAACCCCGCGCGACCCTGCTTGGCGCCGCGCACGAGCCAAGTCTCGAGCGCGATGTCGCTGTCTCCGTCCATCGCGGCGAGCAGGAAGTCGACGGTGACGTCGCCCTCGTCGAGCAGCACGAGCGCCGTCGCCGCGGCTCGACGCAGCTCCTGGGGCTCGGACGGATCGGCGAACAGCGCGTGGATGCGCGCGCTCGCTTCCGGGAGGCCCGTGCGGCCGAGCGCCAGCGTCGCCGCGACGCGTAGCTCGTGTGGGGCTTCGCGCGCGGTGCGCTCCAGGAGCGCGGGAACGGCCGGTGGGTGACCGACCCGGCCCAGGGCCTCGGCGGCGAGGATGGCGATCTCGGGGTCAGCGAGCGCTCGCAGCAGCGCGGGGCCAGCGTCCGTGGCCCGCGGACCCATCGCCGCGAGGGTGCGGGCTACGTGCGCCCGTATGGCCGCGTCCGCGTCGCCGAGCGCCTCCGCGATCTCCCGCGCCGCCCACGGACCCAGGCGCGCGAGGGCGTACTGGGAGTGCTCGGAGGGGGCCTGGACGAGGCGCCAGACCTCGAGCCGGAGCGCGGCGGAGGGCTGCGGCTGGGGCAGGTTGCCGGCCCGGTTCGAGCGCCACGCCTCTTCGGCGGCTGCCTCGTAGTTGTGGAACGCCGCCAGCGTGGAAGCGAGCGCCGTGCGCGTCGCGGGATCGCCCTCGTCGCGCAGCCGCAAGAGCAGCCGCAAGAGCAGCCGGGGCACGAGTCGATCGTGCCGGGTGCCCTCCAGCGCCGCGACGCAGCGCGCCCGCAGCCACGGCTCCGGGCTGCGCTCGGCTTGGTCCATCAGCTGCCCCGCGGCGACCGGGTGGTCGAGGGTGCCGAGCAGATCGATCGCCGCCAGGCGCTCGGCCCGCGCCCTGCTGGACGCCAACGCGATCAGCGCGAGCGGCTCGATCGCACGCGGTCCGATTCCATGCACGCCCTCGAGGGTGGCCTCTCGCACCAGCGGCTCGGTCGCGTACGCGAGCGTGCGCGTCGCGCTCTCGACCTGCTCGCGCGTCGCGGCGTCGGCCGGGGGGAACGGCGCGTAGCTCGCCTCGGCTTCGAGTGCGGCGATGCGCTCGCTCGCGACCGCGCGCAGGACGACGGGTCCGGCGCTCGGTCCGTCGCCGCAGCAGACGCAGACGAGCAGCAGGCAGGTTGCAAGGAGACGGCTCCCCGCAGCGCCTTGGCGGACGCCGCGGAGAGCCGTGGGGGAGCGTTGACCGAGGGGCAGAGCTCTCAGGCCCCTGGCCGGGCTAGAAGGTCAACGAATCGAAGTGCGCGATGTCGTTCGCCTCGACGTAGACCGCCCCGCCAGCGGGGCCATCGACCGTGTGCACGATGAAGTAGTACAAGCCGCCTCCGCGGACGCGGAACGCGGACGGCACCTGCAGCGAGAAGTTGGCCTGGCCGTTGCCATTGACCGCCGCGGACACATCGTCCGTGATCACCGTCGGCAGACCGAAGAACGGAATGCGGTAGATCGCTGCGTGGACCGTGTAGCCCAGACCCACCGGGAGGCTGCCGTCGCGGGTGAGCTCGACCTGGGCGTTCAGCGCGTTGGCCGCGCCGTGGGCGAGGCTGACGTCTTCGATGTAGATCGGTGCCGGAGCGACCATCGCCGTGGTCGACGTGCTCAGTATGACCTGCGAGATGTTGCCCGACGGGTCCTCCATCTCGATCTCCAGGTTGTACTGCGTCCCCGGCTCGAGCCGGTTGACGATGACGCTGAAGCGGTCGTCGTAGAAGGGATAGATCGGAGCGCGCAGGACCGGCAAACCGCCGTCGTACGAGACCAGGATCTTCGCCAGCTCGTTCGTACGGAACTCGAATTTGATCGTGTTCTGCGTGCGGAAGATGATCTCCGGCTGACCGTTCACGCCGGGCGCCGTCGTGTCGTTCGGCCGGCTCGTCGGGTCGAGCGGGTCCGTGCCGTGCAGCGTCTCGTAGCCGTCCGGACGGAAGTCGTGGTCGGTGTCCCAGAAGCGCGGGTTCGTTCCGAACGTCGCCTCATCCAGGTCGAGGATGCGGTCGTTGTCGGAGTCGAGCGCCGTCGAGTAACCGGTCCAGAGCGGGACGCCGATGAACGTGATCGGCGTTCCGGCGATCGCCTGGTTGATCAGCGACAGGGCGTCTAGGCGCGGCAGGGCGACCGAGGCCTGGCCGAAGTCACGACGCGCCGGGTCGTAGAGGCCCGAGAAGGCGCCCGCACGGTAGATCAGGTCGCAGTGTCCCAGGTCCGCCTGGTCCATGAGGTAGGTCAGCTCGTTCGCCAGAACCGAAGTCGCGTTCGTCGCGTCGGCGGTCACCTGGAAGGCGGTCGACGGCGCGAGGCCCGTGTCGAACGCCTTGAGGAAGTCGACGATCTTGATCGCCTCGGCGGCGCTGAGGGTGTGGCGCTGGGTGCCGCCCGGTTGGGCGAGCAGGTGCGTCAGCCAGGACGCCTCCGAGCCGGCATGGCCGAGACCGGTGCCGAGCTCGGTGCGCTCACCGAAGTCGCCGCCGACCACGAACAGCGGGCTGAGCAGCTTCTCCGCGACGCCGCGCAGGGGGGGGATGACCGTCGTCGTCGTCAGGCCGCCGACCGTGTTGTCGACGATCTCACCCGACGTGCCGAGCGGCAGCGAGTGGCAGTCGACGCAGGCGAGGCCGTTGCGCACGGGCTTGTTCATGTACAGGTCCGCACCCTCGAGTTGGGCTTGGGTGTACTCACGATCCGCGGGCGTGTTCGGGTTGGCCGGCCACGCGATCGTGTCCATGTAGCGCTGGGTGTAGTTGAACTGGATCCCCAGGCTCGCCGTCTCGCCCGTCGTGGGGGAGATGCGCTCGAGCAGTCCGACGAACGCGCCGTCGAAGTCCATGAGGCTCTTCTGCTCGCCGCGCCAGTGCCAGGGGCCCACTTCGCGCAGGCGCCGGGCCGACTGGGTGAAGAGCGGGCCCTTGTGGTCGATCGGGAGGTGGATCTCGTCGCGCGGCGTGCCTTCCTCGTCGAGGAATCCGGACAGGTCCCAGGAGAGACCGTCGGTGTGGCCGCCGACGTGGCACGACTCACAGGACGAGGTGCGCGAGGCCGAGTTCTTGGTGCGGGCGAAGTCGATGCGGCCCTGCACGATCTCGCGCGGCAGCGGGTCCCAACCGAGGCGTTCCGCTTCGTCCGCCACGTACTCGAAGCCGGGCGTGTTGAACGGGATGTCGCTGAGCTCGACCTTCGTGACCGAGCCCTCACCCGAGTTCAGGATGACCAGGTACTGGCCGTCGGGGCTGATGGTGGGCACGCGCGGGCCCGCGCCGTCCTGCTCGGGCGTGAGGCTCACCGAGGGGGTGATGCGCTCTTGAATGACGCGGATCGTTCCGACCCAGGTCACCGGCGTCGTGGCCGTGTCCATCACCATGACGCTGTGCGAGCCGTACCCGGCGGCGAACGCGTAGTGGTCGTGGAAGGCGATACCGGTCGCCGGGGAGCAGCGGTGCTCGAGCGTGGGCGCGAGGTTGTCGAGGTCGATGAAGGTCGGGTTCGCGGGGTTGATCGGGTCGAACACCGCGATGCGGTTGCGGACGACCTGCCCCTCGATGAAGTTCTTGTCGCCCTGGATCACGCCGTTGAGCGCGTCGGTGTGCGGAATCCAGATCTCGCTCGTGCCCGGCCGCATGTGGGCGTTGCGCAAGATCGTCCCGATCTCGGTGACGGTCCGCGTGGGGTCGAGGAGGTCCGTCGTCGGATCGGAGGTGATCGGAATGACGAACAGGTCCCGGTCCGGGAGCGGGTTCGTGCCCGGGAATTCGGTCACGTGCCGGACCTCGACCGAGGGCTGGGCGCCGCCGCTGCCGGGCGCGCCGATCGGCGCGGTGCCGTTGCCGGAGAGGTGCGAGGCGACGTAGATCGCCCCGCCGACGCGCACGATGGCGCGCGGGTCGCGGGCCGGGATGTCGATCGAGTTGACGACCGAATAGGACCCCGCGTCGATCACGTCGACCTGGTCGACCGCCGAGCAGCTGACGTAAGCCCGATCGCCGCTGGCCGTGAAGGCGAGCCCATGGGGCCCGTCACCGACCGGAATCGTGTACCGAATCACCGCGATCGACAGGTCGATCACGGTGACGGAGGACGTCACGCGGTCGACGCACCAGAGCTCGTTCGCTCCGGGCCGCAGGTGGATGCTGGCGATGCCCGGACCGACCGGGATCTCGGCCAGACTGTTCATCGTCACCGGGTTGAAGACAGCGATGCTGCTGTCGTGGGTGTTGGCGATGTAGAACAGCGAGCTGTCAGGCGCCCAGGCGATGGGGGCGAGCGGCTCGACGTTGTGGTTGATCCACCGACCCTTGTGGTTATCCCTGGGTATGTCCGCATTCGTCACTTGGGCGGACGCGGTCAGGGTGAGTACGAGGGCGACAGGGACTGTGCTCAGATGTGCAATCATGGTGTCTTCCGGACACGGCAGGACGGGGGAATCCTCGAACGGAATACTACCGCAGCCTATACTGCCGCGGCCGTCAAAACGGGCAATAACGATCCCGCTAGACCTGCCTCATCACGCGATCAATCGCCGCGCGAACCCTCCCGTGAGCGTGGACCAACTAGCGTGCCCGATTCGCCTAGTTACCGGCGCACGTGAGTTCCCGTGGGTGCACGTGAACCTCACCAGACCTTCAACTGCCATCCAGGAGCCACCCTTTGACCCTCGCCCAGCGCATGTCCGTTCTCGGTACCGAGACCGCCTTCGAGGTGCTCGCGAAGGCCAAGGCCCTCGAAGCCCAGGGTCGCGATATCGTCCACCTCCACATCGGTGCGCCCGATTTTGATACTCCAGCGAACATCGTGGCTGCGGCGGAACGCGCCCTGCGCGACGGATGGCACAAATACACGCCCGCCAAAGGCATCCCGGACCTGCGCGAGGCGGTCTGCGAGGACATCGAGCGGTTCCGCTCGGCCCAGGTGCACCCGGACAACGTCCTGATCGTTCCCGGCGGCAAGCCGACGATGTTCTATGCGATCACGATGTTCGGCGAGCCGGGGAGCGAGATCCTCTACCCCAATCCGGGCTTCCCGATCTACGAGTCGATGATTCGCTGGTCCGGAGCGACGCCCGTTCCGATCGAGCTGCGCGAGGACCGGGGCTTCTCGTTCAAGGCCGACGAGGTGCTCGCGAAGATCAACGCCAACACCTCGCTGTTGATCATCAACACGCCCGCCAACCCGACCGGCGGCGTGATCCCGCGGGCCGAGATGGACGCGCTCGTGCGTGGGCTCGAGGCTCATCCGCACGTCGCGATCCTGTGCGACGAGATCTACTCGCGCCTGCTCTACGACGGCGAGGAGCACGTCTCGATCCTGCAGTACCCTTCGGTGCGCGACCGCGCGATCCTGCTCGACGGGTGGAGCAAGACGTACGCGATGACCGGCTGGCGCCTCGGCTACGGGGTCTGGCCCGACGCCTGGATCGACCACGCCGAAAGGCTGCAGATCAACGCGGTCTCGTGCGCCAACGCCGTGACCCAGGTAGCCGCGGTCGAGGCGCTGCGCGGGCCTCAGGACGCCGTCGACGAGATGTGTGCGGCGTTCGACGAGCGGCGCAAGATCATCCATGCCGAGCTCAACGCGATCCCCGGCTTCACTTGCGTCATGCCCAAGGGCGCGTTCTACGCCTTCCCGAACACCTCCGGGACCGGCGTCGCCTCGCGCGATCTCGAGCACCGCTTCTTGAACGACGCCGGCGTCGCCTGCCTCTCGGGCACGAGCTTCGGGGCGATGGGCGAGGGCTACATGCGCTTCTCGTACGCCAACAGCGTCGACAACATCCGCGAGGGGCTGCGGCGCGTGCGCGAGTGCCTGCAGCCAGCCTGACGTGGCGGACTTTCGCAGCGACACCGTGACCCAGCCGTGCGACCGCATGCGCACGGCGATGGCCGAGGCCGAGGTCGGTGACGACGTCCTCGACGGCGATCCGACCGTCCAGCGCCTCGAGCGTGCGGCGGCCGAATGGCTCGGCATGCCGCGCGCCCTCTTCGTGCCGTCGGGCACGATGGCGAATCAGGTCGCGCTGGGCGCTTGGACCCGGCCGGGGGACGAGATCGTCGTCCAGCGCTGGGCGCACATCACCACGTACGAGTCGGGCGCGGCCGGCTACCTACACGGGCTCCAGTCGATCACGATCGGTGGCCGGGGCGGGGACATGGACCCCGAAGCGGTGCGCGAGGCCATCCGGCCGATCTACGAGCACTGCCCGCGGACCGCGCTCGTGTGTCTCGAACAGACCCACAACGTCGCGGGGGGGCGGGTCCTCGCCCGCGCCACCTTCGAAGCGGTCGCAGCCGCCGCGCGCGAGGGTGGAGTGCCGGTGCACGTCGATGGCGCGCGCCTGGCGAATGCCGTCGCCGCGACCGGCGTCCCGGCGGCGGACTGGGCGGCACACGCCGATTCGGTCTCGATCTGCCTGTCGAAGGGGCTCGGCGCGCCGGTCGGCTCGCTCGTCGCCGGAAACGAGGAGTTCCACGCGCGCGCGGTTCTCGTGCGCAAGCGCCTCGGGGGCTGGATGCGCCAGGCCGGCCACTTGGCGGCGGCTGGCCTCGTGGCCCTGGAGCGCAACGTCGAGCGCTTGGCCGAGGACCACGCGCTCGCCCGCAGCGTCGCCGAGCGGCTCGGCGCGATCGACGGCCTCGCCGCGGACCCCGTGCTCGTCGACACGAACATCGTGATGGTCCACGTCGTGCACGAGGATCTCGACGCGGCGGCGTTCTGCACGCGGCTCGCCGAGCACGGGGTGCGCGTGCTGCCCTTCGGTCCGCGGGTCGTGCGCTTCGTCACGCACCTCGACCTGGGGCCGGAAGACGTCGACGACCTCGAGCGCGCGGCGCGCACGGTCCTGGGCTGAGGACGCCCGGGTCGATACCCTGTGGCGCTCGATGTCCGGCCTCGATTCGCCCGGCATCCCCTCGGCTCCCGCATCCTCCCCGCTCCCCGCATCCCCCGAAATCCCCGCATCCCCCGAAACCATGGGCATCTTCAAGGCCTACGACATCCGTGGCGTTGTCCCCGACGAGCTCGACGCCGAGCTGGCGCGCAAGATCGGCAATGCCTTTGCGCGCCTTCTGAAAGCGAAGCGCCTGGTCGTCGGTCGCGACGTCCGCACGCACTCGCCCGAGATCGCCGGTGCGGTGGTCGAGGGCATTCGCGACGCGGGTTGCGACGTCGTCTCGATCGGCATCGCCTCGACGCCGATGACGTACTTCGCGATCGGATCGCAGGACGTCGACGGTGGACTGTGCGTGACCGCGAGCCACAACCCCGGCCAGTACAACGGGATGAAGCTCTGCTCGCGCGGCGCGCGCCCGATCTCGGCGGCCAACGGCATCCTCGACATCGAGCGTATGTGCTCGGAGCCCTATCCCACTCCCAGCGCGACGCGCGGGGGCTTGGAGGAGCTCGACGTGCTCGAGGCGTACGCCGAGCACGTCGCGACCTTCGCGCAGATCGAGAACAACGTCGCGTTCGGCATCGACGCCGCGAACGGGATGGCGGCCCACACGTTGCCGCGCATCCTGCCGCACCTGAAGAACGTGACGGCGCAGACGCTGTTCATGGAACCGGACGGGACGTTCCCCAACCACGAGGCGAACCCCTTGAAGGAGGAGAACCTCGATCCCGTGCGCGAGCTGGTTCGTGGGCAGGGGCTGGACGTCGGCGTCGGCTACGACGGTGACGCGGACCGCTGCTGCTTCGTCGACGAGAAGGGCGAGACGGTTCCGGCGGACTTGATGACCGCGCTCCTGGCGCGCGCGTTCCTCGAGCGCCACCCCGGCGCGCCGATTGTTTACGACCTGCGCTCGTCGTGGGTCGTCAAGGAGGTGATCGCCGAGTGCGGCGGGCGCCCCGTGCGCGACCGCGTCGGGCACTCGTTCATCAAGGCGACGATGCGCGAGCTGGGCGCGGTGTTCGGGGGCGAGCTCTCCGGGCACTTCTACTTCAAGGACAATTTCACCTGCGACTCGGGCGTCATCGCGATGGTGTCGGCCGCGAACCTGCTCGGCAGCTCCGCCGCGGCCGGCAAGGGGCTGTCCGCGCTCGTCGCCGATCTGCGTCGCTACCACGCGACCGGCGAGATCAACTTCCGCGTCCCCGACACGGACGCGGCGATCGCCGCCCTGCGCGAGAAATACGCCGCCGGGCAGCAGGACGACCTCGACGGGATCACGGTCGAGTTCGGGGGCCTGTCGGACCCCGATTGGTGGTGGTTCAACGTCCGCGCGTCGAACACCGAGCCGCTCCTGCGCCTGAATCTCGAGGCCAAGAACGCTTCGAGGCGCGACGAGAAGCGCGAGGAGCTCATCGCCCTGCTCGGAATGCCGGAGGCGTGATTTTGCCCCGGTAGACCTTTTTTCGAGGCGATAGGCCTCTCTTGCAGTCTTTCTATCGAAGCAGCATTATTGCTGCCCGCTGGAATTTGCGGTTCGCGAAGCGAGCGGCGATCCTCGTGGCCCAAGAGATGGGGGAGACCGACTTCGGCCGCCCGATCCGAACGCCGATAGGTAGCCCGGAATCCCACCATGAGTCTCCGAGTTCGAACCCCCGCGGCGCGTGCCTGGTGCGGCGCCCTCGTCCTGGCCTCCATCGTCTGCTCCGCCTCCGCGGCGCGGTCCGGCCAGATCCCCATCGGTCCTGACGCTGGCCAGGACGGCAAGGCGCCCCGCGAGGCGTCCGCCGCCCAGGACCAGGAGGGTCCCAAGACGCCCGAAGAGCTCGCAGCTCAGGGTGCCAAGGACCGGCTGAACCTCGTGCGTGTCGACGCGCGGCTGAGCTTCAGTGCGCAGACGACCGACGCCGCACTGCGGGCGTTGCGCAACGAGCGCGACGCGGGCAGGCGGACGGCGGCGATCCTGGCACTGGGTGCGGTGCGCGCCGTGACCCAGCGGCCTCAGCTCGTCCTGTGGGCGCGCGAGGGGGGGCCGGCCGAGCGCGAAGCGGCGCTCATGGCTCTGGGCGAGATGGGCGACGCGATCGCGAACGGCGAGGCCGTCCTGGTCGACGCCCTCGGGCTCGCCGACGAGCGTCTCGCCTCCGCGGCACTGATCGGTCTGTACCGCACGGGCTTCGAGCGCGGGCGCAAGCTCGTGCGCGGCGTGGCGGATACGGCGGACCATCCATTGCGCGGCGTGGCCGAGGCGCTGTTCGCGTTCGAGGAGGATCGACTCCTCGCCCCGCCGCCTTTCTCGATCGTGCGCCTGTACGAGCTGCGCCGCGAGGCGGCGAAGTGGTACGGGACGATCGATGGCCTGACGTGGACGATGCGCTTGATCGAGCGCCTCGAGAGCGACAACACGTTCCTCGATCACATCGTCTTCCTGTCGGCTGCTGAGCTCGACTTGCCCGGTATCCGTGATCACCTGCTCGAGGTCTTGATCGGCGGCAAGCGCCCCGTGCGCATCCGCGCCGCCGTGCGCGCGATGCCCGAGGTCGTCGAACAGCTCGTCGCGAACGACCTGTGGCTGCCGGCCACGCGCGGCGAATGGCGCGTCCTGCTCGAATCGTCGATCGACGAGGGCTACGCACGCGAGATGCCAGTCACGCTCGAGCGCGCGTCGCGCATCGAGGACCTCGCGCCGGTGGCCCTCGGCATCCTCGCCGCGAACGAGCCGACCTACGACGAAGCCCTCCTGACTGCACTCGAGTCGCGCAACCCGCGCCACCGCGAGCATGCGGCGTTCGGGATCGGCGAGGGGCGCGTCAAGCGCTTGCTCCCCGGCCTGAGGAAGCTCGAGGAAGACAATGCCCTGCGCGTCCGCGCGACCGCGCTCGCCGCGCGGCTCGCGATGGGGGACGGCGAGGCCAAGGAGGGCCTGCGGAACTTCCTCGTCGAGGAGCGCGGCGACTACACGCGCCAGGATCGCCTGGTCGTGATCGAGATCCTGCACGCAGCGAGCCGGGCGACGCCGGTCCTCGACCTGGTGGCCGAGCTCGGCAAGGAGCTCGAGGGGCTCGAGCAGGCCGGACTGATCGCGACGGTGCATCTGCGCAAGCGCACGGTCGACCTGTCGCCCCTGCGCGACACGCTCGATGGGATCGATCTGGACACGCCGCTCGCGCGCCGGATGGTCCGTGCGTTGGGCTACCTGCCGAGCCAGGAGGACCTGGCCTGGCTCGCCCGTCGCTTCCCGATCGAGAACGGTGCGGAGGGCAACATCGAGCTCGGCCTCGCGCTCGCGCGCGCGGGCCACGCCAAGCTCGAGCCCGTCCTCCAGCACGCCGTCTGGACCGGCTCCTGGAACCGTAGCGTGCTGGCCGCAGCCGTCGTCAAGCAGCGTTCGGGGATCCGCATTCTCGAACACTGGGTGACCAAGCCGCCGACCGACGTCACGTCCGAGGACATCCGCCGCGTCGGTTTTGCGATCGGCGAGTGGGGCGGCCTCGAGGCCGTCGACAACTTGACGCGTCGCCTCGGCGGCATCGCTGGCGCCGACCGTCCGGCACTCCAGGGCGCCGTGCTCGGGGCGCTGTCGGTCCGCACGCATTGAGGCGCGACGCGGTGAACCCCAAACCGAACCAGTGGCAGCCGAGCGGCGTCGTCACGCTGACGACGGACTTCGGGACGACCGACCCGTACGTCGGCGTCATGAAGGGCGTGCTGCACACCGATTTTTCGGCCGTGCGTTGCGTCGACCTGACGCACGCGGTCGATGCGCAGGACGTGCGCACGGCGGCCTGGTACCTCGCCCATTCCTGGCGCTACTTCCCCCCCGGCACCGTGCACGTCGCCGTCGTCGATCCCGGGGTGGGCTCCACACGCTCGATCCTGGTCGCGCTGCAGGGCGGACACGCGTTCCTCGCGCCGGACAACGGCTTGCTCGGTCCCATTCTCACGGAGGGGGCGGAGGTCTTCGAGCTCGACGTCGAGCGGTTTGCGCGTTGCCGGCGCAGCAACACGTTCCACGGTCGAGACATCTTTGCGCCGGCTGCCGCGGCGATCGCCGGTGGGCTCGACCCGCGCGATGCGGGCGCTCCGGCCGTTCCCGCGCCGCCGATCACGTTCCCCGCGCCGGTGCGGAGCTCGGCGGAGGCCATGGAGCTCGAGGTCCTGCTCGTCGACCGCTTCGGCAATCTCGTGACGAACTACGTCGCCGCGGAAACCGAGGCGAGCCTCGCGGGTTGGTCCGTCGAGATCGCGGGCCAGCGCGTCGAGCCGTGCGCAACGTACGCCGACGCGACGCCGGGTGAACTCCTCGCTTTGGTAGATTCCTACGGACACTTGGAGATCGCGGTCCGCGATGGTGACGCCGCGAGCACCCTGGGGCTCGGCCGTGGGGCCGGGCTGACACTCAGAAGGGTCGGGCAGTGACCAAGGAGAACCGGCTGTGATCATGGACAAGACGGTCGCCCTCGTCGGCGTACCGATGGACCTGGGCGGAGGCCGGCGCGGCGTCGACATGGGGCCGAGCGCGATTCGCATCGCGGGCCTCGAGTCCGCCGTCCGCAAGCTGGGGATCGAGTTCGAGGACCACGGCAACGTCGGGGTGCTCGAGCCCGAGTCGCTCGTTCCGAACGACCCCAAAGCCCGGTTCCTGAAGGAGATCGCCGACTGCTGCGATCGGCTGTCGCAGAAGGTGCTCGGGCTGCTGGAGGAAGGCCGCTTTCCGCTCGTCGTCGGCGGCGACCACTCGATCGCCTGCGGGACGGTCGCCGGGATCTCGACCCACCACCACCGCAAGGGCGAGCGCATCGGGCTGATCTGGTTCGACGCCCACGGCGACATGAACACCCCCCAGACGACCGAGTCCGGCAACATCCACGGGATGCCGCTCGCGTCGTGCATCGGACGCGGCCCGGACGCGCTGACGCGTATTGGCGAGCGCTTCCCGATGGTCGACGTCGAGCGCTGCGCGCTCGTCGGCGTCCGCTCCCTGGACTCGCGCGAGCGCGAGCTCATCCAGTCGACCGGCATCCGCTGCTACACGATGAAGGAGATCGACCGGCAAGGCATCCACCGCGTGATGCAGAGCGCGATCGAGATCGCCACGTACGGCACTGCCGGCTTTCACCTCTCGTTCGACCTCGACGGCACCGACCCCGCCGTCGCGCCGGGGGTCGGAACGCCCGTGCCCGGCGGTGTCTCGTACCGCGAGTCCCACACGGTCATGGAGCTCGTGGCGGAGACCGGCAAGGTCCTCGGCCTCGAGATGACCGAGATCAACCCCATCCTCGACAACCAGAACACCACGTCGCGCGCCGCCGTGGAGTTCGTCACCTCCGCGCTGGGCAAGCTCGTGCTCTAGGCCGGGCCCCTTCGATTCCTTGCAAGCCTTGCTTCGATCCCTGGCGCGCAACCAGCGCCTCCTCAAGGACTTCGTCGTGCGGGACCTCAAGGCCCGCTACGTCGGGTCGAGCATGGGGTTCTTCTGGTCGGTCGTCTTTCCGATCATCAACCTGTGCGTCTACATGTTCGTCTTCCGCCTCGTGCTGAAGGCGCGCTGGAGCGACAGCCAGGGACCCCTCGAGGTCGCGCTCGTGATGCTGGCCGGGATCGTCGTCTGGGCGGCGTTCGCGGAGACCGTGTCGCGCGCGACGAACAGCCTGGTCGAGAACTCGAACCTGATCCAGAAGGTCGTCTTTCCGTCCGAGCTCTTGCCGGTGTACCTGACGATCTCCTCGCTCATCAACATGTGCATCGGTCTGCCGGTCGTCGTGTTGTGCGTCGTGTGGTTCGCGTACGTCGCGCCGCCCGACGTCCACGTGTTGATCGAGCACGACAAGGTCACCGAGCAGCCGCTGCGGCTCGTGTCCCCCGAGGGCGGCACCGAGCTCGCGGTTCCGATCTTTCTCTCGCGCGGCCTCGACCGCGACGTGCGCGTGCAGATCGAGCTGGACGGTACGGCCGAGCCCGGCGTCGACTACGCGGACCCCGTGCGCGAGCTCGTCATCCCCAGCGGCCAGCTGCGCGTCGACGTGCTGATCTTCCCGCTGCACGACATGGACGACCAGGAGGGGGAGGAGACGATCATCGTGCGTCTCGCTGCGGCCGAGAACGCGAACCTGATCAAGAAGCGCAGCAAGGACGGGCGGATGGACCGTCATCAGACGGCCTACATCACCGACGCCGATCCGAGCGACGCGGTGCGCGAGGTGGCGTCGACCTTCCTGCCACAGCAGGACATCGATCCGCACTACAGCCCCCTCAAGCTCGGGCCGTCGATGTTGTTCCTGCCGGTCCTGTTCTTCCTGCAGATCTTGTTCACCGTCGGGATCGGCTGCTTCCTGGCGACCCTGAACCTCTACTTGCGCGACACCTTTCACCTCGTGGGGGTCGGGATCACCGTGTGGATGTTCAGCACGCCGATCTTCTACCCCGCCGATATGGTCGAGCGCGCCGGGCTCGGGCTGATGCTGAAGGTCAACCCGATGCACTGGCTGATCGACAGCTACCGCGACGTGCTCCTGTTCTCGCGCTGGCCCAACCCCGTGAACATCACTCTGCTCTTCGTCGTCGGGCTGTGCGTCTTCTGGGTCGGCTCGAAGTTCTTCATGTCGCAGAAGGCCAGGTTTCCGGATCTCCTCTAGCGATGGGCGAATCGACCAACGGACACAAGCCTCCGACGGGGGGCAGCGCGATCCGCGCGCAGGACCTGGGCAAGGCGTACCAGATGTACGACAAGCCCATGCACCGGCTGCTCGATCTGGTTTTCCCGAGGAAGAAGCGTGGGCGCGACTACTGGGCGGTCAAGAACGTCTACCTCGACATCCCGCACGGCTCGTCGGTGGGCATCATCGGCGAGAACGGGGCGGGCAAGAGCACGCTCCTGAAGCTCCTCACCGGGATCACCGCGCCGACGACGGGCGAGGTCCAGGTCGACGGCCGCATCGCGTCGTTGCTCGAGCTCGGCGCCGGGTTCCACCCGGACTTCTCCGGGCGCGAGAACATCTACCTCAACTGCTCGATCCTCGGCATGAGCGACGCCGAGATCGACGATCGCTTCGAATCGATCGTCGATTTCAGCGAGCTCGGCGACTTCATCGACCGGCCCGTCAAGACCTACAGCTCCGGCATGTATGTGCGCCTCGGGTTCTCGGTCGCCTCGAGCGTCGACCCCGACATCCTCTTGATCGACGAGGCGCTCTCGGTGGGGGACGAGCACTTCAAGGGCAAGTGCATCAACCGTCTCAACGAGTTCCGCGAGCAGGGCCGCACGACGGTGTTCGTCTCGCACGACATGGGCGCGGTCAAGTCGATGTGCCAGTGGGTCGTCCTGATGGACCATGGCGAGGTGCTCGAGCAGGGCTCGGCCGAGAAGGTCGCCGACGAGTACCTCAAGCGCGCGCACGCACGCGGCAACGAGCGCCTCTCGTCGCTCAACCGGAGCTCGAGCGAGTACCCGCGCTGGGGGTCCGGCGAGATCGAGACGCTCGACATCGAGCTGTACGGCCCGAAGCCCGAGCCCACCCACACCTTCCAGCCCGGTGAGCCCTTCCGCGTGCGGATTCCGTATCGCGCGCACAGCAACTGCGAGCAGCCAGTCTTCGGGATCGGCCTGTACCGTTCCGACGGCACCTACATCAACGGCTCGAACCACGAGTGGCGCCAGGACCCGATCGAGATCGGCTCGCTCTCCGCGGGCGACGAGGGCGAAGTGGAGATGGCGTTCGAGCGGCTGCCGCTGCTGCAGGGCCAGTACTACCTGACGACCTTCCTCTACGACCACGGGAAGGCGTCGCCGACCGCGATCGACCACCGCGAGCACGCGGCGACGTTCGAGGTCATCGACGCGCAGCTCCAGCAGCACGGGATGCTCTACTTGCCGACGCGGTGGACGCTGCGGTGCCGCGGCGAGGATGGCGAGACTCGCACAGAGGTCTCCGAATCGTGACCCTCGATGAGTTGAGCTCACGCTCCGACGAGACGCTCGCGCTGCCGTTCGATCAGTACCAGCGCTATCGGTTGGTGGCGGACCTCGTCGAGCGCCTGAGGGCGGGACGCGGTGCGCTACGCATCCTCGACGTCGGCGGTCGCACGGCGCTCCTGCGCTCGTTCCTGCCGGACGACAACGTCCACCTCGTCGACGTCGAGCCGTCCGACGTCGACGGGCTCGTGCTCGGCGACGGTGGTCGCTTGCCGTTCGTGTCCAACGCGTTCGACGTCGTCGCGGCGTTCGACACGCTCGAGCACGTGCCGGTGCAGTACCGCGAGGCGTTCGTCGCCGAGTGCGCGCGCGTGTGCCGTGGGCACGTGATGATCGCCGGGCCGTACGCCGCGCCGCGTGTCGACGAAGCGGAAGAGCTCCTCAAGAGCTTCATGCTCGAGAAGCTCGATCTGCGCCACCGCTACCTGGAGGAACACCGCGAGTACGGTTTGCCGGATCGCGAACGCGTCGAAGCCCAGCTCACGGGGCTTGGCGGGCGCGTGCGGAGCTACGGTCACGCCAACCTCGATCGCTGGCTGGTGTTGATGTGCATGGAGATGTACCTCGACCACGATCCCGTTCTGCGGCCGCTCGGCGAGCGCTTCTTCCGGTTCTACAACGCGGCGCTCTACGCGTCCGATCACGCCGAGCCGGTCTACCGGCACGTTGTTCTGAGCGCTTTCGACGGGAGCGAGCCGCCTTCGGTCGAGGGGCTCCTCGACCCGCCGGTCGCGCCCGAGGGGGCGCTGCGGACCCTGACGGACTTCGGCGTCGAGCTGCTCGCGGTCGACCGTGAGAAGGACGTTTGGCGGCCCGAGCTGAAGCGCCTGGAGGCGGTCGTCGCCGGGCTCGAGAAAGACCTCTCCGAGCACAAGGACGCGATGGCGACCGCCGAACGCGACCTGGACGAGCACAAGGCGACGGTCGCGAAGCTGCGGGGCGAGCGCGAGCAGGCCGAGCGCGAGCAGGTCGAGGTGCGCGCCGGCCTCGAAGCGGATCTTCGCGAGCACCAGGGGAGCCTCGCCGACGAGCGCACCGCGCGCGAGGCAGCTGTCGAGGCGCGCAAGCTCGCCCTCGACGAGCTCGCCGCAGAGGCCGAGCGCGCTCGCGAGGTGCGCGAGGCCCTGGAGGCGGACCTCGCCGCCCACCGCGGATCGCTGGAGGAAACCTCCCGCGACCTGGACGAGCACCGCAAGGTCGTGGCGTCCCTGACGGCCGATCTCGACGCCCACCGCGCCCATGCAGGCGCCCTCGAGCACGACGTGCAGCGGATCACGGGCGAGCGCGAGGCGACCCGGGCAGAGCTCGAGGCGACCGAGGCCCAGCTCGCCCAGGCGCGTGCGGCCCTCGACGCGGCGCGGGCGGATCTGCGCGACCGCTGGGATTCGCTGAAGCGGGCCTTTGGGCCCAAGCGTTCGTTCTGAAGTCGTCTCCAGGGGAGACGCTCCGGAAGAAAGACTGCCACGATCGACGGGTTTGTGGCCAAGATGGGTCAGCGCGAAATGCAGCTGCATACCCCGCCACTTTCCGCCGCCGAGATCCTGCGTTTGCCGTTCGATCAGTATCAGCGATATCGGCTGGTGACCGAGATCCTCGGACGGATCCGGAACTTGCGCCACCCGCTGCGCATCCTCGACGTGGGCGGGCGAACGGCGCTCCTGCGTTCATTCCTCCCCGAGGACGAGGTGACCCTCGTCGATCTGGAATCGTCCGACGCCGTCGGGCTCGTGCTCGGCGACGGCAGTCACTTGCCGTTCGCGGACAACAGCTTCGACGTCGTCACCGGCTGCGACACGCTGGAGCACATCCCGCCGGATGTACGCCGGGACTTCGTCGCTGAATGCGCGCGCGTCAGCCACGGCTACGTCATCCTCGCGGGACCGTTCTTCGCGCCCGAGGTCGACGAAGCGGAGGAGCTGCTCTACGACTTCATGAAGAGCAAGCTCGCGTTGGACCACCGCTACTTGCGCGAGCATCGTGAGCTCGGCCTTCCTGATCGTGCGGTCGTTGGGCGCTGGTTCGAGGAGTGCGGCGGGCGCGTGATGAACGTGGGTCACGCGCGCCTCGATCGCTGGCTCGCGCTCATGTGCATGAGCATGTACATGGACAACGATCCGCTTCTGCGCCCGCTCGCGAGCCGGTTCTTCGCCTTCTACAATGAGCGCATGTTCGAGTCCGATCGCGGACCGTCGGTCTACCGCCACGCGGTCGTCGCGGCGCTCGAGGAAGCGCCGCTGCCCGACTGCGACGTGATGTTCGCGGGCAACGAGAACGGGGCCGAGGCCAACGGGGCCGGAGCCAGTCCGGTCGAGACCGCGGGGGCGCTCGCGCGCGAGCTCGTCGCTTTCGACCGTGAGCAGGACGTGTGGCGCCCGGAGATCGAGCGGCTCGAGGGCGTCGTCGGGGGACTGGTGCAGGACCTCGAAGGGCATCGCGAGAAGCTGACCGAGACCGAGCAGGACCTCGTCGGGCATCGCGAGAAGCTCGCGGCGACCGAGCACGATCTGCACGCCCACGTCGAGGCGGTGGGGGAGCTGCGCGAGCGCCTGACGGCGGAGCGCGCCGGCTTCGAGGCCGTGTGCGAGGACCTGCGCGGCGAGCTCGCCGAGCACGCGCGCCAGCGCGACATCGAGCGCGCCGCGGAACACGACATCGCCGATAAGCTGCGCGCGGACCTCGAGGGGCACCGCGCCGTGATGGCCGACGTCCGCGCCGACGCCGAGGGCCTGCGCGCGGAGGGCGAGGCGCTGCGGGCCGATCGCGAGGCTCACATCACACACAAGGACGTGCTCCTCGCCGAGCTCGAGGCGACGAGCACGCAGTCGGAACTGGTGCGGACGGAACTTCGGGCCGAGATCGAACGTCTCAGAAACGAGCTGCGTCCCCGGCTGAAGAACCTCAAGCGCGCATTTCGCTTGGACAAAGGTCCGTACTGAGAACCGGCTTACGCCGCGCCAAAAAGACCCTGCCAGGCCCAGTTCTTGGCTAGCAGCCCGTTGAAGAAGTGCTTCGGATGCCAGGGCGACAGCATCCGCGTCCGGTTGGCGCCTGGAAACGTAGGCGAATTCGTGGATTCGGGGAGGCTTTCAGGTGCCGACCGGGCGTGGAGGATGTCGTCATGGCGC
>JAAELL010000078.1 GCA_024226735.1 bacterium
AGGCCGTCGTCGTAGCTCCCGTCGGCGTCGAGATCGATCGGGTCGCCCTGGCGCCAGACGACCCGCGCCGCGTTGACCGCGAGCGCGTAGCGCTGCGCCGACGTGTAGCCACCGACCACCCAGTCGCCGGCCGCGTTGCCCGTGTGGACGAAGAACGAGGGCAGGTTCGGCGCCTGGGCCCACACCTCAGCGCCGCCCGCCACGGTCTGCCCGGTCGCCGCGATCACGACGCCGTTGCGCACGATCCACTCGGTGCCGTCCACGTTGAGCCCACCTGCGTACCAGTTCCCCCCCGCGTCCATCTCAGAAAGGAAGAGACCGCCGGAGGCGATCGCCGCCATCCCCGAGCCAGGCACGGCGAACCCCTCGCGCAGCACGACCGCACCGTCGACCACCACGACGTCGTCGGCAGGCGTCCCTGCGAGCACCGCGCGCGCGAGCCACGACGAGCCACTCGCATCGATCCAATACCCGTCGTCGATGTACGCCGGAATCGAGTCGACGGGAAACGCCGGGAGGTTCGAGGGCGGGGTGCCCATCTGGAAAAGCGGATCCGCGCCAAGCATGAGCAGCACCGCACCGACGGTGAGCGACGCCTCGAAGGCGACGTCCCCAGCGGCGTCGATCGAGGCGTTCCGCAGGAGATGGCCCCACGTGAAGCTCCCGGGCACGTTCAGATTGGCGGGCCCCACCTCGCGCGCGATCTCGCTCCAAGTCATCGTGCCCGGATCGTGGCGCATGACGCGCAGGTCGTCGTTCGGGTTGCCCGCGAAGTGGAAGCTGCCGGCGACGAATCCGGCATCGTTGACGCCGAGCTTCTCGACGCAGATGTCGTTGAAGCAGTTCAGGGTCTCGGCCGGGTGCCCCGGCACGGGTTGGCCCTGGTGCAGGATCACCTCGCCGTCGCGCAGGATGATCCCGCGCGCGTTGTTGATGCTCGTCGTCGACCACATGACCCAGTGCCCGTTCGGGCTCACGTAGGGACGGTTGAAGGCCTTCTGCCCCCCGGAAAAGAACTCGACGCCGGCTGGCAGGCCGGGAACGGCGGCCGTCGGGTGGCCCGCGAGATTCGTGTAGAGGACCTCGGGGCCGAGCCCCTGCGCAGCGGCGGAGGAAGCCAGCGAAACGGCGAGCAGCAGGCGAACATGGGTCACACGGATCGATGACTTCATGGGTTCGAGCGTGGCTGGGAACGAAAGGAGTGATTGCGGTCTGCCCAGTATCATCCGAACCCCATCGGGATCCCCACGCGCATTCGCGCAGAAAACAGCCGGGCTCCCGGCCGGCGCGTACCTAGCGCAGAAGAACCGAGAATCCGAGTGCCGCGGCCTCGCCCTCCCCCCTTTTGCGAGGAGTGGAGAATCATAGGGTGAAGAGAGAATCGGTCTCGGGAATCACGATCCATATGGACGCCGACGGGCGTCCGCCGGCCGCGACCGACAACGACATGGAGCTCACCGCCCTCGGCTTGCCCGCGTCGCAGTTAGGCTACTTCCTCGCGAGCCAAGCCCAGGGCATGGCCATGCCCGCGAACAGCCAGGGTCTCATCTGCCTCTCGGGCAATATCGGTCGCTTCAACGATCCGTCGCAGATCATCCAAGGACCGACCGACTCGATCCAAGTCAAACTGACCTCCATCCCGGTGAACCCACCCACCGCGGTCCAACCCGGTGACACCTGGAACTTCCAGTGTTAGTACCGGGACAACAACCCGGGGCCGACGAGCAACTTCACGGATGCGGTGAGCGTGACCTTCAACTGAGCGGTCCACGTCGAATCACGCGGGCAGCGGCGGCAACCGTTTCTGAGTCGGACGCCGTTCGGATCCGGCGATCGGGACGCTGAACGAGACTAGCAGCCCGTGGTAAAACTCACGATGCACTGGAAACCGACAGGATCCGCCCTGGCGGCGTTGCGCTTCCTCCGAGGAACCACCGGCTACGCGTCGTCAGCGCGCCTTGTCAGGACGAATCCTGCCGGCTCCCAGTGCATCGCGAGTTTCACCACGGGCTGCTAGACATGGAGTCCCTTTCGATCCCGCTCATCATTTTTGACCTCGACGAGACCGCCGTTCACACGGTCGATGGAGAGCATTCGTCACGGTGCAGGACTGAGCAGCTCGACCGACACACGGTCCTCGAGCGCCCATTCCTCGGTGAGCTGCTCGAGCGCCTTGCTCCCTCCTGGCAAGTAGCCGTCTGGACGGCCGGCACCGAGGACTATGCCGAGTTCGTTGCGGATCGGTTCTTTCGAGCCCGATGCCCACTCGAGTTCACTTGGGGTCGGCGGCGGTGCACGCAGAAGTACGATCCCGAGTTGGGCTGCAACTACTTCATCAAGGACCTCAAGAAGGCCTTCAAGCGCGGTTATCGGAAGGAACGGGTACTGATGGTCGACAACACGCCGCGAAAGATCGAGCGACAGTATGGGAACCACCTGAGGGTGAGAGCGTTCAGAGGAGATCCCGCGGACGTCGAGCTGAAGCAGTTGATCGATTATCTCGAGCAGCTTCGATCGCGCCCGAACTTCCGCCTCGTCGAGAAGCGCGGATGGAACTCACTGACCTAGGCAGGCTTCGAGCTGCGGGAACGGGGTCCACGATCCCCTTTCGACGCCCCCACGAACTTCGATGGACGGAGACCAACGCTTCTACCGCGTGCTCCGCCCCGACAGTTTGGGAGTGGGAGACTGGCAAGACCTACCTCCGCATGGACCAAGCGTGATCCCTCTCGCCCCCCCCTCCCCGCGTGCGCGCGGAATCACAGACAAACTGTTGCTCTATCGGCCGAAACGGACAGTGGGCTCTAGGTCTAGGGTGGGGCTGCGTGAGCGCCGACCCGGCACGGAACCGGCACGACGATGCGTTGCCGCGCCTGACGCGCCTGCTTCGGGACCGCACGGACGAGTAAGTCACTCCAACGCTGGAAGAAGAGCGAACAAGCATCCCCCAGCGAAGGTCACCGAACGCATGGAGCGGTCAGAGGTTGCGGCGCGCAATCCCCTGCGCAACTTGCCCTGACACAGCCTTCGGGCTCGGAGAAGTTTTGCTCCGAAACACCGTGGACCCGAGCGGGCGCACCTACTCTTATCGATGACGCCCGGACCACACAGCCGTCCGGACTGCGCTGCGGTCGCCAACCATCCCCACCATCCACACGCATGATCGCCCTCGCTGCTCTCCTCGTGGCTCCAGTCCAAGACCCAACCGTCGTCGATCCCGCTTGGACGCTCATCCGAAGGACGCCGATCTCGGCGCTGAGCGGCGCGCAGATCAGCCCCGGGGACGGGCTACTGTACGCAGGCCGGCGAGCGTCAGGCGTGTACGGGCTCTACCGCATCCGGCCCGACGACGTCCTCGAGCGCGTCGCCTCGGCGAACGCCTCCTATCTGGCGGTCGTCGTCGATCCGTCCGACGGCGATATCTTCGTCTCGGAGAGGAATGGCGGGGACATCTTCCGAACCGCGTTCGGCACGACGGGACGCACGACGTGGGTGAGCAACCTCCACGCCGGGGACGACGACCCAACCGGCATGGCGATCGCGCCATCGAACTACGGCGGTCCTGTGATCCAACCCGGCGAGGCGCTCGTCGTCGACCACGGTATCGGCGGCCCGGACGGCGTGTTCGCCTGGGCGCCGGACAACGCGGGAGTGGGCACCGAGGTCGTCAGCAACTCGAGCGCGCTCGTCGACGGCGTCGACGTGGCCATCTCGCCGAGCGCGATCTTCGTCGCCGACCGCGGACCCAACGGCGCAGGATCCGTTTTCGAGCTCCAGCAGGGAGGCATCCTCGTGCCCATCCCCGTGGCGGCGAGCTGGACCCCGAGCGGCGTAGTATCGGATCCGATCACGTCGAACCTGTTCGTGACCGACGTCGCGGCCCAGCGCCTCGTTCGGGTCGACCCTGGCACGGGCGCACTCAGCGACGTCGTGACGGGCTTCGGCGGATTAGAGGACGCCGCGGTCGACACGTCGCCGGACGGGCGGATCCTGGTCGTCGGGGACCCGGGAAGCAACGCGATCTACTCATTCGGTCGTTGCTCGTCCTTCGACCCGGCGACGGAAGACTGCAACAGCAATGGCGTCTGGGACCGGTGCGACGTGCGGCTCGGCACGAGCCCCGACTGCAATGGCAACGGAGTCCCCGACGAGTGCGACATTCTCGCGGGTACGAGCAGCGACTGCGACGACGATGGGGTGCCGGACGAGTGCTCGGCGTGCCCGACCGTCGAGTTCGTCGTACTCATGGACACGTCTTCGTCCCTGGCGGACGAAGGCTCCGCGCTATGTGTCAGCATCGCGTCCGTGATCGATACGCTCAGTACGAGCGGTGTGCGGGTGGTCCCCGAGCTTCTGACAATGAATACGCCGCAACAGACCTGCGGCGTGTTTCCGTGCCTCTCGGAATCGCTGGTAGATCGCTACGGGACGTTGATTCCAGGTGTACCGCCCGGACCTCTGCAGGAATTCGGCGGCTGCGCCGGCAGCCCGTTCAACGCATGCGAGGACTGGGGACGGGCAGTCGCTGTCGTCGCGGGAGTCAAGAGCTGGGGAGCGAACACGGTCCGGCTCATCGTTCCGATCGCCGACGAGGGACCCTTCTGCGGCAACCCGGTGGACGTGAACGATGACGACTCGATCCAACAGGCGATCGCCGTCGCGCAGGCGAATGGCGTGGTCGTCTCGCCGATCATGGGGAACGGCACTCCGGCCGATGCCGTTGCACTCGCGCTACAGCTCGCGAATGCCACGGGCGGGCAGCAGTTCACCTCGACCGACCCGGCAATGGACATCTCTACCTTCGTCTCGTCCATCGTGACGAACGCCTGTGCGCAGGTGACCGATGACTGCAACCGCAACGGTGTTCCCGATGACTGTGACATCTCCGCGGGCACGAGTCTCGACTTGAACGGGAACGGAGTCCCCGACGAGTGCGAGACGGCGGGCACGAGCTTCTGTGTCCCGGCCGTCCCTAACTCGACGGGAGCGCCGGCCTCGATCTCGGCCCTCGGGAGCACGACTGTCTCGGACGACGCCTTCGCGCTCGCGACTTCGGGGCTCCCGGCCGGGCAGTTCGGCTACTTCCTCACCAGCCAGACTCAGGGCATGGCTATGCCGATGAACAGCCAGGGCATCATCTGCCTTTCCGGCAACATCGGCCGGTTCAACAATCCGTCGCAGATCATCCAAGGCCCGACGGGCTCGATCCAAGTCGACCTGACCAGTCTCCCCATCAACCCGCCCACCGCCGTCCAACCCGGCGACACCTGGAACTTTCAGTGCTGGTATCGCGACAGCAACCCGGGGCCGACGAGCAACTTCACGGATGCGGTGAGCGTGACGTTTCAATAGCGCAGACCGCGCGTTCCGCTATGCACCAACGCCGTCCCACTACGCCGCGACTGCCACGGAGCGTAGGGCGGATCCGTCATCATGAGAAACTCGAGACCGACAACATCCAAAGGACGAACCCTGGCGCTGCGAGCGGCTCTACGGGCGCGGAGAGCGCGGACGGCGGACGAGAGTGGCGGTCCGGCCTCCCCGCCGCCGAACCGGGCTACGCGCCCGCCATCAAGTTGCTCGCGCCCAGGTCCCGCGGTAGGAGGCCAAAGCCTCCCCCCCGCGGTGATCATCCGGTCGAGCGCCCCCCCCTCAGGGGCAATCGACGAACATCACGCCGACTGCGTCGGTGAAGTTGTTCGACGCGCCGTCGCGGTACCAGGCCTGGAAGTACCAGGTGTCTCCCGGCTGGATGACGTACACCGGTGGGTTGGTCGGGCCGCCGACCGGGATCGCGTTGAGGTCGACGCCGATCGAGAAGCAGCCGTCCGCGCTCGAGCTCCCTATGTCGTTCCAGAAGCGGCCGATCGCGCCGACGGTGCTGGTGCCGAGACAGAAGATGCCGTCGGACAGGCCCAGCGCGATCAGGTCGAGCGGCTGGTTGCCGTCGCTGGCGAGGAACACACAGGTTTGGTTGGCCGGCAAGTTCGAGGCAACGAGGGTCAGTTGGTTGGCCGCGACGCAGGCGCTACCGGCCGCCGTGATGCTCCCAGGGACGCCCGTGCTGTTCGGCATGTTTACGCAGAAGCTCGAGCCGACGGCCTCGGTCAGGGCAACGTCGAGGATTAGGTCGGTCAAGCCCGGCGGCTGCGGTTGCGGGTCCGGGATGCCGCAGCTGCTGGCGAGGAACCACGGGATGGTCGAACCCGCCAAGTTGCCGCCCGGGACGAGATCGCCACACGTAGGGCTCGGAAGGTTGACCGGGGGGTTGTAGAGCTCGACGACGAGCTGCTGCCCCGCGGGCACGCGGACCGGGCAGAACGTGACGCACACGAAGCTGAACGTCGTGTTGGCGATCGAGATCGGCTCGTCGTGGATCAGCGTGAAGTTCGCGAACGTGAACGGTGTGCCCGGTGTGTAGAGGTAGAGACGGATGTTGACCGGCTGCGACCCGGTACCGGTCGAGTCGATGGCGCTCTCGATCGCGAAGTTGACCGAGCTGGCGGTGGCGTCACTACCCATGGGGATACCGCAGTTCACGGGGTCGTAGACTCGGAGGTAGCTCGTGTCGCCGAATGGGCAGTTGCAAAGCCCGCCGGCGATGATGGTCGTGTTGTCGACGTTCTGACTGCACGCCGTCGCGCAACCCGAGTACTCGGAGAGCGGCGTGGCGGGGCCTTGGTTCACGGCCGACTGAGGCGGCCAGGACTGCGCGGCCGCCACGGTCGACAGGGCGGACATGAACAGGAGGATGTGGGTCAAGTGCGTGATTCGATTCATGGCTCCTCGCTTGGCAGGGGAAGGTGGATCGTGAGCGCGACTATCGCACATCCTGTCCTGGCCGCTTGGGCCCGTCGTCGCGACCCGGGGTTTCCCTACCCCCCCTCCCACGACGCCCCTCGGCGAGACCAAGAGCAGGAATGCGGGCCTGCCGCGAGCCTGGTCTCCGACCCTTCGTTCTGCCTGACGGGATCCAAACCACTTCAAGTTCACCGCTGGCGGAGGTCGAGTCCATCAGCGCCCCTCTCACTCGACAGCATGAAAAGCCAAAGGATCCATCCCATGCGCTCCCTGTCCCCCATCGTCCTCGCCCTCGCGGCCGGCTGCGGCTCTTCCTCCCCGGGCCCGACGGTTACCGCCAGCGAAGTCCAGGTCTCGACCAGCAAGATGGACGTGACCCTCGACCGCAAGCAGTCTTTCGACGACACCTACATGATCTTCGGCGGCATGCCGACGAACCGCGACGACATGTTCACGAAGATCACCGTCGTAGGCCTGAGCATGGACGATGCACGCCCCATCTACAGCCGTTACCCCGACTTCCACACGTGCAAGTCCGCGGGCGCATCCCTGGCCCAACAGGCGACCAAGCAGATGGACATCGTTCCCGCGAGCGACGAGGTGCTCGAACAGCTGAACGAGACCCTCGCGGCGCACGAGGAGAGCCTGCGCAGTGGCGGCGATCGCGTGTGTGTGAAGCTGGACGGTGACGTCCTGCAGCTAGCGTCAGCGACCGCGGCGGACCAGGACATCACCGGCCAGTTGCCCCCGCAGCTCATGCACGACTACTTCCTCGTACAGTCGGCCAAGATCGTGGACGCGAAGTCGGCGCTGGACGGTCGTTGAGGGTCGGCCTCGTCCACCACAGGGATGGTCGGGGGCAATCGCAACTCAGTTGCGTCCCATTGGCGCGGGCCGTCAATTGAAGGTCACGCTGACGGCGTCCGTGAAGTTGCTCGTCGCGTAGGGCATCGCCTCGCACGCCTTGAGCAGCACGCCCAACGCGCGCATCAGGTGCCAGCCGTCCTCGCCGCGCTGGACCTTCTCGAAGAACGCCTTCAGATCTTCGCCCTTAACGAGCTTCATCGTGAAGTAGACGCGTCCACCCGCGTCGAGGCCGAGCTCGTGCACCGGCACAATGCCAGGGTGATCGAGTTGTCCCGTGACCTGAGCTTCTTCCAGGAAACGCCCGAGCGCAGACATCATGCCGCTCTGGCCGGTCTGCAGGATCGTGCCGGAGAAGCGCAGGATGTCGCCGCTCAGGCAGAGGATGCCCTCGCTGCCTCCGAAGTGAACCAGAAAGCCCGGGCTGCGGCCGGCGAGCATGTAGCCGACCGAGCTCGGCGGGACGTCCGTGGAGTTCAACCGTGCACCCGGTCCCGCAGTGCCACGGGTCGAACGTGTAGGCGCCCAGGTCCGTGCGCGTGCCGTCCGCGTCCAGGGGGAGGCGTTCGGGTCGCCGGCGTCGATCGCGTCCGAGTCAGGCAACAGGTACAGGTCGTGCGTCGACCAAGAGCTCGTGTTCCCGTCGAAGTTGCCGGCGCCGCTGTGGTGGCCGTTCTCCACGAGGGTGTAGTTGACCTCCGTGGCAGCACGGGACTCTCGATCGTCGGCGAAGGCGAGTGGGCGGCCACGTCCGATCTGTGACGAAGATCACGGTGACGGGCACAAGTGGCCCGGACTCGCGTTTTTTCTCGAGAATGGCACCTCGGATGAGCGCTGGATCGGCAAAGGTCTCCTAAGCGATCCCCGCCCGACCGAGATCAGGAGCTGACAGATGCGATACGCTCGTCCCACCGAGGTGGCAGTCCGCAAGGCACGATTCTCAGTGGTAGCCGTGGCCCTCGCGGCGCCCTGCGTGGCCCAATTCGAGTTCGATGCCCCCGAGATCCTGGTCACCGGGCACTTACCGCTGAACGTGATCGCCCGGGACGTCGACCTCGACGGGGACAACGACCTGCTGGTTCCGTGCTTGGGCAGTCAGACGCTGGTCATCCACTGGAACGACGGGCGCGGGGGTTTTTCTCCCGCCGTGCACTTCCCGCTCGCGGCCGCGCCCAACGGCGGCACGGGGGAGAACGTCATGGGCTTCGGCGACCTGAACGGCGACTGCCTGCCCGACATCGTCGTACCGTCCTCGACGATCTCGACCGTCCTCCTCGCCGACGGCGCCGGGGGATTCACGATGCAGCCCCTGCCCTTCTCCACCGGCGAGATCGTCGCCGCCGACGTCGACGCCGACGAGGACCTGGACCTGGTCATGGCGGGGGCCGGCAGCTCGATCCGGACCGTGCTCAACGACGGCGCGGCGAACTTCACGCAAGGGTCGGTCACCAACGTCGGGTTCCTCGTGGGGTTCGGTGTCGGTGACTTCAACGAGGACGGCTCAGCGGACCTGTGTCACGGGGCGTTCGGTTGCTTCACGAACAACTGGTTCGTGCGCTTCGCCAACGGGTCGGGCGGCTTCGGGGGCCCCGTCCCCAACCACGTCACCGGCTGTGACCCGGGCAACCCCCTGATCGCCGATGTGACCGGCGACGGACACCTCGACATGGTCGTCGCGGGCAGGGGCTATCCCTACGACGGCAACGTGCTGGGCGGCTCGGGCACGGGGACGTTCCAGTCGATCCTCGACCTCCCCGGGGGCTACCAGGTCGGGGACTTCGACCGCGACGGGGTCATCGACGTGACCTCCTCGGGCAGCAACAGCGGTGAGCACAACATCTACCGTGGAAACGGAGCCGGTGGATTCCTGCAGCCCGTACTCGTGACGAACCTGCACTTCAGAAGGGCCGCCGACCTCAACGGGGATGGCGCGAGCGACTTCATGCGCGTGATCTGGGGCATCGACTGGATCGAGATCGTGACCAACCGCTCGATCGAATGGGTGCAGGATCCGGTCGGGGGCAAGTGGTACGCGCTGACGCGCCGCTCGACCTGGGCCGAGGCCGTTCTCGACGCGCGCTCGCTCGGGGGCGAGCTGGTGACGATCGACTCGGCGACCGAGAACCAGTTCATCAGCAGCACCTTCGGGATCGACTTCTTCATCGGGTACAGCGACGCCGCGGTCGAGGGGCAGTGGGAGTGGATCGCCGGTGACCCGGTCGGCTACGAGAACTGGGCGCCGGGCGAGCCGGACAACGTGGGCGATGCGGACTTCTGCCGTTTGGGTCCGGCCGGTTTGTGGTTCGATGCTCCCGCGGCGACCGAGCTGCGCGGCATCGTCGAGCTCGCCTCGGCGGACTGCAACATGAACGGTCGACCGGACGCCTTCGAGATCGCCGTCGGATGGGCCCAGGACGTGAACGGTGACGGGATCCCCGACGCGTGCACCTCTCCCTACTTCTGCCCCGCCAACACCAACTCCTCGGGCGGGCCGGCGCAGATCGAGGTCAGCGGCACACCCGCGGTGGGGATCGACACGGTCCACCTCGACGTCACCGGACTGCCGGCGAACCGCTTCGGGTACTTCCTCATGTCGGACTCGATCGGCTACATCCCGATGGTCGGGGGAGGACAGGGCGATCTATGCCTCGGGCTGCCCTTCGTGCGCTTCGCGGACGACGTGCTCAACTCCGGCGCGAGCGGGACGATGAGCTACACCCCCGACCTCGTCTCGGTCCCCGGCGCGACGGTCACCCAGGGCTCGACCTGGCAGTTCCAGTGCTGGTTCCGGGATCAGAACCCGACGCCGACTTCGAACCTGTCGAACGCGGTCGGCGTGACCTTCTCGGCGGACCCGGCGCCCGTGGCCAGTTTCTCGCCACCATGCACGGGCCTGGAGGAACAGTTCGTGCAATTCACGATCGCGGTCGAGCTCTCGTTCGCGCACGACCAGCCGGTCGTCGTGCCCTACGCCCTCTCGGGAACCGCAACCGACCAGGTCGACTGGCGCGTCGAGAGCCCGAACCCGCTGGTGATCCCCGCGGGGCACACCAGCTGGACGTTGACGATCACGGTCGCCGACGACGGTGCGATCGAGCCGACCGAGACGGGCCGCATCGAGCTCGTTCCATCGAGCACGGCGCGCGTGGGGACGGGCGGTGTGTACGAGCTGACGATTCGGGACAACGACTAAGGGGGACGGAACCATGAGAATCTCGAACACCATCACGATCGGCTGTGCCCTCCTCGTTGTGGCCGCCGCTCCGCCCGCGGCCGGGCAGTGCGCGGACCTGCTCGTCGGCAGTCAGACCCAGAGCGGCGAGCACTTCGGCCGCTCGGTCGCGGCCGATGGCGGACGGCTCGTGGTCGGCGCGCAGGAGGAGGACGGCAGCTCGGGTGCCGCCTATGTCTTCGAGCGCATCGGCGGGACGTGGCAGGAGACCGCGCGGCTCACCGGGGATGGCGGTTCATCGCGCTTTGGCAACAGCGTCGCGATCGAGGGAGATCGGATCATGGTCGGCGCGACGTCCGAGAGGGCGGTCTATGTCTTCGAGTGGATAGCGGGCGCCTGGACGCGGGTCCAGAAGGTCGAGCCCCTGCTCTCGCAATTTGGTTTCGGCCATGAGATCGCCCTTCAGGGGGACCTGGCGGTCATAAGTTTCGGTGGGGGCTTCCTCGTGTACTGGCGTACCGGGGGGACCTGGACCAGCGTCCAATCGCTCGGTGCGTGCAGCAGCAACCTCGATCTGGACGGGGACCGGCTGGCGATGGGGTTCTGGAACGACTGCGTGCACGTGTACGAGCGGGAGGGGCAGGGCTTCGTGCTCGACGCGACCCTGGCGGCTCCTCCGGGGTCGGTGTTCTTCGGCGACACGGTGTCCCTCGATGGCGATCATCTCGCGGTCGGCGCGGCCCTGGAGCCCTCCTCGCACGGCGCGGTCTACCTGTACGAGAGGGGCCCCGGCGGCTGGGCCCAGACCGACCGGATCGCGCCGAACGCGCCCCTCACGCACAACTTCGGACGGGGCGTCGTGTTGCGCGGAGACCGGTTGTTGGTGGGCGAGCTCGGATCCGCCGGGACCTTGCCGGACGAGGGCTCGCTGCTGGTCTTCGAGAAGCGCGGCGGCGCCTGGACCGAGGTGCGGCGCGTCTTCGCCTGCGCCCCCTCGAGCGACAGCTGGTTCGGCGAGCTCTTGGCCTACGACGACGGCACCGTCGTGATGGGCGCGCGGGACAGCGATACCGTCGGTCTCAACGTCGGCGCGGCGCACGTGTTCGACGTGCTGGCGATCGGTACGAGCTACTGCGAAGCGGTGAGCAACTCCAGTGGTTCGGCCGCGCGCACCGTCGCGCGGGGTAGCCGATTCCTGGACGCGAACGAGCTCGAGCTGCGCACGGATCAACTGCCTCCGAATCGGAACGGCTACTACCTGATGTCCCTGACCCAGCAGTTCTTGCCGATGCTGGGCGGCGGCGAGGGTAACCTCTGCCTCGGCCTGCCGCTCGTTCGGCTGGCGAACGACGTCCGCAACTCGGGGGCGGCGGGCCAGGTGAGCCTCGCCCTCGACCTCGCCTCGCTCCCCGGTGGAACGACCGTGATGCCGGGCGACACGTGGAACTTCCAGTTCTGGTTCCACGACATAGGGAACTCGTCGAACACCTCCGACGCCGTCGCGTTGACGTTCGAGACGCTGGGGGCTCCGTCCGCGCAGTTCCCCGTCACCTTGGCCAGCCTCGAGGAGGACACGGTGCAGCGCACGTTCGACGTCACGCTCTCGCAACCGGCCGCGGGCGCGGTGATGATCCCGTGGAGCACGAGCGGCAGCGCGACGCCCATGGTGGACTACCGCATCGAGTCGACCAACCCCCTGGTCGTGCCGGCGGGGGCGACCGAGGTGACCCTGCTGGTCACGTTCAACGAGGACGCGGACATCGAGCCCGACGAGACGGTGATCGTCGATCTGCTCGCACCGACGGGCGCGGTCCTGGGCACGGCGACGCGCCTCGTGCTCACGATCACCGACGACGACTGACACGGCGCGATGCGGCGTTGGTGCGCGGTTCGAGTCAGGCGGGCAGCTCCCCCGTCTCGGTTCGGTTTCAACGCCACGCCTGCGTCAGCGGATTTGGTACCCCGATCTCGACGACGACGACCCGCTCGACCCTGCGTAGTCGTGGTAGATGGGGTAGCCGGGCCCCCCGTAGCCGCCCGATCCGGCCCCCTCATGCTCGGATAGTCCCTCGAGGCAGCCCGTACAGAACGGAGGCAGGAAACTCACCGAGTCCGAGCTCACCAATTGGGCCAAGTCCGCCTCCCCAGTGCGCGCAAAGACGCATGACACTCGGTAGCGAGCGCGCTCCGGCTCGTCCTCGAAAGTCACGTGGACCCGCGTGACGAGCTCGTAGTCCGCCGCTGCACCCTCGTCCGTCGGCTCGACGACGGTCCATTTCAGCTCCTCCGCCAACCACGTCGCGACGGCTGTCTCTGTGTTCTGAGCGATGGCGTCGCAGTGCAGGTCGACTGACATCGCCTCCGCACCCGGTGCGAGCCGTACAGTCCACGTGTCCTCGGTCGCATCGATCTCCACGCGCGACACGACGGTCGTCGGGACGCGGGCGTCGATCTCGCTCGTCGCCTCGACGAAGGCCTGCCGGACGAGCGGTGCCAGGTGTTCATCGAAGTCCATAGGCACTTCGTGTGGGATGTGCGCAACGCACGAGGCGCCAATCGCGAGCAGGTTCGAGACGGCGACCGATGTGTATCGATTCATAGTGCTCACCTAGAACGCATAGCGTAGACCGACGCTCAGCCGCAGGCTCTCACCTTCGATCGCGCCTGCGATGTCGTCCCCTTCGCTGGCAGCGCCGCTCGCCTCGGAGAAGTCCGAGTCCTGATACAGCAAGCGAACGTCGAACGAGAGATGCCGGTTCGTGTAGTAGCGCGCGCCTACACCGATGCACCAAGAGCCCCCCTCGAGCTCCGCATCTCCCCGTGAACCGCCCGTCGTGAACGAGCCACCGTCCAAGTCCGCTTCGGCGAATCCGCCCCCCAGAAGGGCGTAGGGCTGAAGCTGCCTATCCCGCCAGGAATAGCCAATCAGGTTCAGGTCGAGGTTCTGGATGTTCGCGTCCACGGACAAGTCGTCGAACGACGCGTCGTGGTCAACGGTCGTGTAGCCGAGCTCGACGTCGATGGAGTAGAAGCGGTACCCGACCGTCGCCCCGAAGCCGAAGCCTTCGTCGGGATCGGGGAGAAGAATGACGTCTTCGTTTCCTGCGAGCGCCGTGTCACCGTCGAAGTCGCTGCCGAGCGTCGCGCCGACTCCGCGCAGCTCGACGTACACGCCGCGCGCGAGCTGCTCGGGCCACGGCTCTCCGACGACCGTCTCCTCGCCCTGCGGGCGATCGGTCCAGGCCCGATGGACGGGCGCGGCGCAAGACGCGGCCTGCAGGAATACGATCAGGACCAGCGGGCGAGCGAGGCGATTGGGGGTCTTCATGGCGAGTTGGATCAGGGTCGGATCACCGAATGGTGAAATCCCCTCCTGACCGAACGACAAAACCGCCGTTCCTCGCGGCGTTCTCGCGCTCTGCATTCCGCACCATCAATCCGCCGCCCCACACCAACAGCGCCCTCGGTGTCCGTCCCGCCAGGGCCATCACGAAGTGACCCGTGGGAACTCCGCGTGCTCGTCGCGCTCCACCCGCCGCCTCCGACTCACACGCCCGCTGCTCGTCGCCGCCCCGCCGCGCTTACGAGATCAGCCCCCCCCGACGGTCGAGAAGGAACGAGGGAAGGCGACCGCTGGTACAGAGACCGTCTGCCGATTCCATGGCGCCGGCGGCGGCCGCCCGATCATCCACTGCGTCGGCACATGGACGCGACTCCCACTCCATCAAGTTGACTGCACCGGAGTCAGGGCTCGCTCGCAGGCTCCTCACGTTCTGGCCATGTCGTGAACACCCACGACATCCATGTCGCTCTGTTCGAGCCCACCAGCAAGCTCAAGTCCGAGCTTCCAATCACGACGAGATCGACCGTCTCGTGAACGTCAGCGTCCCCGCCTCAAAGGGCGCCAACTTCGTAGACTCACCACGGTCCAATAAGAAGGAATCGCCATGGCCTCCGATCCCGGCCCGAGTCAGTCCCCCGAGGACATCTTTGCGGAGTACGCAGTTCGCCTGGACGCGGGTGAGACCGTCGACTTTGAGGAGCTATGCGCCTCGCATCCGTCGGCCGCCTCAGAGCTACGCGCGCTGCACGAGAACTGGGTCAATCTCCGCGGCATCCTCGACAAGCTCGGCGTCTCTAGCTCCCCGTCAAGAAAGCTGAGTGTCCAGTACGGCGCCGACATCGATCCCAAGGTCTCGCTTGAACCCGAGGGCCCAGCCGACTCAGAGTTTGCGTCCGATGTCATCAACCGCCTCTCTGCTCGTACCGGCGCCTTCGGCCGCTACCGACTCAAGGGCGAAGTCGCCAAGGGCGGCCAGGGTGCAATCCTGCGCGTGTGGGACAACGACATCCGCCGCCACCTCGCAATGAAGGTGATGCTCGGCCAGGGCGAGATCGGCGAACGCGGCGACACGCCGCCGGTAGACAGCCGAACGCTCGGCCGGTTCCTCGAAGAAGCACAAGTTACCGGACAGCTCGATCACCCCGGCATCGTCCCGGTGCACGAACTCGGCCTCGACTCAGAAGGTCGCGTCTATTTCACGATGAAGCTCGTAAGGGGTCGCGACCTGAGCGAGGTGTTCGACCTTGCGCGCGACGAGAACGAGGGCTGGACTCGCACGCGCGCGCTCGGCGTCCTGCTCAAGGTCTACGAGGCAATGTCCTACGCGCACGCCAATGGCGTCATTCATCGCGACCTCAAGCCAGCCAACATCATGGTCGGACGCTTTGGCGAGGTGTACGTGATGGACTGGGGCCTGGCTCGGGTGCTCGGACGCGAGGACGAGAAGAGCGTCGACATCAAGAGTCCGAATACTACGACCGAGGTGCACTCCGGGCGCCTCGACATGGCGCCCGATTCTCCGCTCATCACGAAGGACGGATTCATAGGGGGCACAGTACCCTACATGTCGCCGGAGCAGGCGAAGGGCCTGATCAGCAAGATGGGCCCTCCATCCGACGTTTACGCGCTCGGAGCGATGCTCTATCACTTGTTCGCCGGGCACGCGCCGTACCTCGAGCCCGAGATAGAGCTGCCTTGGGACGTGATTCTGCTTCACGTCCAGAAAGCTCCGCCGGCGCCTCTCCTGGAGCGCGCCCCGGACGCGCCGGCGGAGCTGGTCGCCATCTGCGAGAAGGCGATGGAGCGCGACGTGAGCGGGCGCTACCGCGACACCAAGGAGCTCGCCGATGACCTCTCCGCCTTCATCGAGAACCGCGTGGTCTCGGCGTACGAGACAGGGGCGATGGCCGAGCTACGAAAGTGGGTCCGCCGCAACCGTGCGCTCGCGGCGGCTGCCCTGCTTGTGTTCGTCGTATCGACGGTGAGTTCGGTCGTGCTAGCGAGCAAGAACGAGGAGCTGGGAGAGGCTAACAAGGAACTGGAATCGACCAACGAGAGCCTGCGCGACAAGACGGCGGAGGCGGAGTCCAACGCGCGCGAGGCCGACCGCCAGCGTAGCGGCGTGCTCGGACTCTCAGCCTTCCGCCGCCACGAAGGGCTGGTGGCGAGAGCCGAGAAGCTCTGGCCACCCCACCCGGACAAGCTTGACGGGCTCCGTAAGTGGACAGCCGACGCCGAGAAGCTCGTAGCTTCCCTGCGCGGAGGCGCGAGAGACTATCCGGGTCATTACGCGATGCTGGCTGAGCTCGAAGCTCGTGCGTTGCCAGAGGGCGACGAGATGCGCGAAGCCGCCAGACTGTTGCTCAGGTTGGGCACAGCAGGATGCGCGCCAGCGTCCTTGGCTGGACGCCTGGCATGGCGCTTTGGTGACGAGCGGGACGAGTGGTGGCACGATCAATTGGTGCAACTCACAAGGACGATCGAGGGTTTCGCGGACAAGGATACCGGGTTGTGGGGACCGGAAACTTCACCGGATCACGGATGGGGCGTAGGCCGCCGTCTCGCGGAGGCGGAGAAACTAGAGGAGGGATTCGCCGAGGGCGGCGAGTACGCCAACCGCTGGGACGAGGCGATCGGCGCGATCCGCGAGCATGCCATGTACGAGCGGCTCGAGATCACTCCGCAGATGGGGTTGGTACCGATCGGGACTGATCCCGAGTCGGGGCTGTGGGAGTTCTGGCACGTTGCGACGGGCGATAAGCCCGAACGCGGCGAGAACGGAAAGCTCGCGCTCACCGAAGGGATGGGTCTGGTGCTGGTTTTGATTCCGGGCGGCACGTTCTGGATGGGCGCGCAGAAGGACCAGGGGCCAAACCAGGACCCGGGTGCGGACTCAGATGAATCGCCGGTGCACGAAGTGACGCTGTCGCCCTTCTTCTTGTCGAAATACGAGATGACGCAGGGTCAGTGGAAGCGGTTTGTGGGCTGGAACCGCAGTACCTATGGCCTCGATAGTCAATGGGGCACGGCCCTGAGCGCGGATGGTCACGAGGCGAGCCTTTTGCACCCGGTCGAGTCGGTGAGCTGGGAGGACTGCATGCGTGAGCTCAAGCGCATGGGCCTTTCACTGCCAAAAGAGGAGCAGTGGGAGTACGGAGCGCGGGCGGGAACGGACACACCGTGGTCCACGGGGCCGATGAAGGAGTCACTGCAGGGCGCCGCGAACCTCGCGGATGAGTACGCCAAGGAATATGGTGCCCCATCTAGCTGGGTCATCGAGGAGGGCCTGAACGATGGCTCCATGGTCCATGCTCTGGTGGGAAGCCACGCTGCGAATCGTTTTGGGCTGCACGACGTGCATGGGAACGTCTGGGAGTGGTGCATGGACTGGAAAGTGCCCTACAGCGCTAGCTCGCAAGAGGATCCATCCGCTCCCCCTGCCGACGCCATCTCCCGATTGGGCCGCGGCGGCGCCTTCGGCGACACCGCCGAGAATGCGCGGTCGGCTAGTCGCACGGGCGTCAGCCCGCGGTACCTGAGCCACGACTTTGGTGTTCGTCCCGCCAGGGCCATCGAACCCTGAGTCACGATGTCCGGTCGTCCACGCTTGCTCGCACTGGTAGGGAAGGGGAAAGTTTGTGCGTGAATGGCCGTGGACACGTCGGAATGACCAAACCGCGAAACCGCGGTCTTCAACGCGTCCTGGGAGTCAGGCCAGTACACTCGCGGCATGCTCCGATCTCCCCAGCACCTCGGAGCCCTGCTCTGCCTCGCGGCCTCGGCCGCGGCCCAGGGTTCCTTCACGACCGACGGCCAGGGCTGCCCGCAGCCAACGAGCGACTCGGGGCCCGTGCTCTACGGCGTGCTCCCCGCGGGGGGCTGGCACCTCGACCATGCGAGCCTGCGCTTCGTGGCCTCGCCCATGGGCAGCTGGAGCCTGAGCCCGGGCGGGAGCTTCCGCGAGCCCAGCCAGGACGCGACCCTGCTACCCCTCGGCGACGAGGCGCTCACCGGGCCCCTCGACTTGGGCTTCACCTTCACCTACCCGGGCGGCGCAGGCTCGACGACGGCGATCGACGTCAACTCCAACGGCCGCGTCTACCTCGAGGCCGGGACCAACCCCTGGCCGGCGGGCTGGTCGGCCGAGCAAACCCTGCCCGACTTCCTGGCCGCGACGCCCAGCGTCTGCGTGCTAGGTACGGACATCAACACGGGCGCCGCCGGGATCGTCAGCTTCGAAGTGCAGAGCGCCGACACCGACCAGGTCGCGCTGGTCACCTGGGACGGCGTGCCCGAGTACCCGAACATCGGCGCGAGCACCTGCCAGGTCCAGCTCTGGAGCACCGGCGAGGTGGTCCTGAGCTACCGCGATACGACCGGCACGGGGGCCGAGCGCAGCGCCCTGGTCGGGGTGTCCGCGGGCGGCGGCGCCGCGGACCCGGGCTCGAGCAGCCTGGCCTTGCCGCTGAGCTTGTGGCAGTCGGGAGGGCTCCCGCGCATCGGAGACTCGATCACCATCTCGGTCAATGGCGTGCCCCTTTCGGCGACCAATGCGGTGCTGGGGCTGGGCCCGACCTCTCCCGCCGCTCACTGGTCGGGCTGGCCGCTCCCGGACTGCCGCCAGCTGATCGTGCCGGTGCAGCTCGCGCCGATGGAGCTGACACCGCCCACCGCGCAGGTCACGCTGCCCTGGGTGTACGACCCCGCACTCGTCGGCTATACCGTTCACTGCCAAGCCTTCGTGACGGACCCCCAGCTGCCGAGCAGCGCGCCGACCCTCGTCTCGAACCGCGGCGCACTCACCCTGGGCGAGCCGCCGGACCTCGCCTTCGTCGCCGAGGGCGCGAACAGCTACTACGGCTCGCCGCTGCAGCTCGGGTACTTCCGGCTGGAGAGCAGCCCGGGGGCGAGCCACGCCGACGTCGAGCGCTTGGAGCTCCTGTTCACCGACACCGTGCACGACTTCGACACGGTGGGCAACGCCGGCCTGGACGGCCAGGGCTTCTTCAGCGACGGCGACGGCCAGGGCCCCTCCTGCCACAACGCCTACTACGGCTCGGACGTCACGACCGGCCTGGTCTACGGCGGGCCGCTGCAGGGTTCGGGCTGCGACGGCACGGGGACGACCGGTTGGGTCGGGGGGAATCCGGTGGGCACCTCGCTCACGCGCTTCCGGCAGGTGGTCTTCGAGTTCGACGACTTCAGCGCCGGGGAGATCTTCCGCTTCGACTGCGACACCGACGGCGGCGGCTTCCACGCCGGCGCTCTGCCGCTCGCGGTCACCGTCGAGCTGTCGAACGGCACGACGTTCTGGCAGGTGGTCCAGGTGGTCAGCCACGAGCGCGCCGAGGGGGTCTTGATCCAATGAAACCGATCCAGCGATTGCTCTCGTGCGCCCTCGTCGCAGGCCTCGCCGGCCCCGCCCTGGGGCAGGTCGACTACGACGGCACCTGGCCCTGGTCGCAGACCGCGCCCTCTGGCCCCGACTCGGGGGTCCCGGGTTGGTGGTACAACCTCGGCATCACGGGCGTACGCGTCGAGCTGATTCCGAGCGCCCCCAAGCACCTCCTCGTGCGCTACGTCTTCGCCGGCTCGCCGGCCGACGGGATCCTGCAGGTCGGCGACGTCCTGACGGGGGCGGGCGGCCTGCCCTTCGTGGAGGACCACCAGGACGGCTATGGCCCGGAAGTCTTCGGCGCCCAGGGGCCGATCGGGGAGATCGCGGTCGCCCTCGAGGCGGCCCAGACCCAGGCCGGCGGCGGCTCGCTCGAGGTCAGCTTCGACCGCAGCGGGAACCCGAACAACACGGTAGTCCCCGTCGGGACGGCCTACGGGAGCTTCACCCCGACCTACCCGTTCAACTGCCCCAAGTCAGCGCAGATCCGCGCCGAGTTGCTCGACTACTTGGTCGCGGTGCAAGGGCCGGACGGCTCCTGGGGCGTCGCGCCGCAGAACACCTTCGCGCCCCTCGCGCTCCTGAGCAGCGACGAGCCCACGCACCGGGCAGCCGCCTACGCAAACGTGCAGTACCACGCCCAGACGACGCGCGGCGACTTCTCGGAGCTGCACGGGCTCGACAACTGGCGCTACATGGCCGCCGGGATCGTGCTAGCGGAGTACTACCTGCAGACGGGGGACGCCGACGTCCTGCCCGAGCTCCAAGAGGTGCACGACTTCCTCGCCCGCGGCCAATACGGGGACACCTCCCAGGTCAGCCCCCGGGTCCAGGTGACCCACCCCGGCAGCTTCCCCACCACGCCCGAGGAGCAGCACGGCGGCTGGGGCCACAACCCGGGCTTCGAGGGCTACGGGCCGATCTCCATGACCACCGGGCAGGGCGCCCTGGTCTACTCCCTGATGGACCGCTGCGGCCTCACCATCCGCCGCAGCCGACATGACGCCGCCTACGACTTCCTGAAGCGCGGCACGGGCACCAACGGCTACCTCTGGTACGAGGACGAGGTCTTCGACAACGACCTGTGGGCCGACGTCGGGCGCACCGGGGCCTCGGCGCTGGCGAACTACCTCGCGCCCTACCCCGAGTCCGGCTACCTGGCCGAGGCCCAGACCCACACCCTGCTGATGGGCACCCACTCCGAGAGCTTCCCGGACACCCACGGCTCCCCCACCATGGGCATGGGCTACGCGGCGGCCGCCCTGGCCTTCGACCTGCCGAACTTGCGCAGGATGCTCGACGCGAATCGGTACTGGTTCGCGCTGGCCCAGTGCCCCGACGGCAGCTACTACTACCAGCCCAACCGCGACAACGCCGGCTACGGCGCCGACTCGCGCATCACCGCCAGTGCGGTGACGGCCTTCATCTTCTCGATCCCGCTGCAGAACCTCGTGGTCACTGGGCGGCCCTGAGCGGGGCAGATCAAGGAGCGACAAGTTCCCCATGGTTGGATGCCATTGGGGACCTTGGCGCGACGCCGAGCTGCGTTCGAGGATCGGTGCCTCGCGAATCGTGACCACTCCGACAGCGTGCTAGTGGTGTGAGTCGAAAGTTCGGCGCATTTGTCCGAGCCGCTTTCGTGTGGTGGCAAGGCGCCGGGTTCTGTGCGTAGCCTCTGTGCCACTCACACCAGGGATAGATACTGAGGCGCGCACGAGCGCCGCCCCGCCGACGCGCGCTTCGCGCAAGCGGAAGCCGAGTGGAGTCCCTGGCGCATCGGGCCCCAGGCGAGGGTGGTACACCGAACCCTCGGATCCGAAGCTCATCTTCCAGGTGCGCCCGCGGGCCCTGTACTGGTCCAGCGGCTAGGACGCGTGCACTCTGACTTCATGGAGCGAATGAAGCGCTCGACGATCGTGATGCTGCCGTGCGAGTGTTCAGGTCGGCGCTGCAAGGACCGTCCATGTCCTGCGTCGATGTCGGGCTCGCCGATGCCCGGCCACCGGTCTCGATCGCCAAGCCGGGACGATTGACATCGACACCGGATACGTGCCTCACGCCCAGAGCGGAAGACGACTCGTCGGCTCCCGGCGCAGCTGGCGCCCCTGACTCGCCAGCGATCCTCGGTGGACTGTGGCGCGATCGTCATGATCTGCGTACACTTTGCGGCGACGCCCCTTGGCCCCGCATGAGAGTGCAACTTGGTGCTCGCATCGGGATGCCCAGCTCGCCGTAGATCTCGTCAGCATCTGTGCGGACCTGGTGTCTTGCTGGGCCCTGCCGTTTATGAACGCCAAGATTCGATATCTGTCGCTGTTGGCGGTGTTCATAGCTCGTCCAATGCAGCTGTTGGTCTACTTCTTGTCGGGGCTCGTGCCCCGCCGAAAAGACGTCTGGGTATTCGGGTCCTGGGGCGGGCGTCGGTTCGCGGACAACTCCGCGGCCTTCTTCTTGTTCTGCCAGGAGCGTGTTGGGCAGTCCGTGCGACTCGTTTGGATCTCCCATAGCCGTGCCATCGTCGCAAACCTGCGCTCCAATGGGCATGAGGCCCACTGGTGGTGGTCGCCCACTGGCATGGCGCGCTGCCTGCGAGCCGGCTTCCACCTATTCGACTGCTTCTCGAAGGACACCAATTTCTGGCTCTCCCGGGGCGCCACAAAGGTCAACCTCTGGAGCGGCGTGCCGCTCAAGACGTTCGAGCGCGACATCGACAATCAGGGCAACCGCTACTACCGCCTCTTCCACGGGAGCCGTGTCGAGCGGTTCCTGTACGGGATGATGATGCCCTGGCATGTCGACAGGCCCGACCTGATCATCGCTACTTCCGAGGAGACGAAGGCCATCACCTACCCCGCGTTCGGGGTCCCCGCGGACTCAGTCGCGGTTACTGGGTTCCCGCGCAACGACGCGTTGTTTTTGGATCCTTCGGTGTGCGGTTCGGACCAGCGTTGCCCTCGCGCGGTGCGTGAGGCCGTCGCAGCGGGCAAGACGACGTTCATGTACCTGCCGACCTTTCGCGACAGCGCGCGGCCCTTCCTTGACATCGATTGGTCGCGGCTCGATGCGCAGATGAAGGCTCTCGACGCGATGTTCTTCATCAAGTTCCACCCAGTAGAAGCCACGCGATACAGCTTCGACTATCCCAACATCGTACAGCTCTTTCAGGACACGGACGTGTACGACGTCCTGCCCCACACGACTGCCCTGATCAGCGACTATTCGTCGATCATCTTCGACTACATGCTGCTGAACCGCCCGATCGTGTATTACACGCCCGACCTCGACGAGTTCGTATCCACGAGCCGCGCGTTGAACTTCGACCCGCTAGAGATCGCGGTAGGGCCGGTGTGTGCGAACTCCGAGGAACTCTTTGCCGCGCTCGCGGGCATCGTCGCAGGCACCGCGGCCGAACCCCGCGACGAGGCTCAGCGCAAGGCAGTGCTTGCGCGCTTGCACCATCACAGTGATGGCTCGGCGAGCGAGCGCGTGCTCTCGGCAATCCAGGATCGGTTCTTTCGGGCTGAACCGGGCGGTTTCACGAGCTCTTCGAGCGCTCGTTAGTCGTTGCGCTAACCCGTAGGGTCTGTAGTGGTCCAGCGACTCTTCGGGCCGCCTGAGGCCGTCGGAAGGTTGGCCCGAGCTACGCGAGCTGGTACAAGGAGCACCGGCCGCACATGGGACTCGGCGGGAAGACGCCAGACGAGCTATGTCACGGCTTGGCCCCTGCGAGCGAGGCGCCACGATTCGAGCCCCGCGCGCGATGGCTCCGGAACGCAAGGAGCCGGAAGGGCCGCCCAGGCGTTCGGCTCGAGCTCGCGATGCACCACCTCGACGGCCGCAGGCACCTGCCGGTCGTCGAGCTGAGAACTGCAGCCTGAGAATCTGCGGCCGGAGCGATGCTCGAAGTCGCTCTGCACCGCGTTGTTGCACGGATCGCACGAAGCGGCCAGCCCCCCTCATCCCCGACGATGTCAGCGGGCAATCGCGACCGATGTCGGCCGACCCAGCTCGAACATCCGGTTCAAGACGTTGCAGGCGATCCGCACCTCGACCTC
>JAAELL010000079.1 GCA_024226735.1 bacterium
GCGCCATGACGACATCCTCCACGCCCGGTCGGCACCTGAAAGCCTCCCCGAATCCACGAATTCGCCTACGTTTCCAGGCGCCAACCGGACGCGGATGCTGTCGCCCTGGCATCCGAAGCACTTCTTCAACGGGCTGCTAGCACGACTTCGCGCCGCGCAACTCGCTCTCATCGCAAGCTCACCCCGATGCGTTTCAGCGCACGAGCTGCGCGAGCTGGTAGGCCGCGAAGCGCGCGAAGCGGCGCGGCGAGATGAGCACGAGCTCCCACCCGTTCTCGTTCAGGTCGCCGAGCTGACCCTTGGCCCAGATCTCCAGACTCTTGCGCGTGTCCGCACTCGCCGCATCGAGGTGAACGGACGCCGCCCAGATCGTCTGTCCCGTCTCGCACGACACGAGGTCGACCTGAACGCCGAGACGCTGGGGCGGGAAGACTTGTTCGTCGGTGAGCGTCGCGATCAGAAGCGCGTCGAGCTGGAAGCGCTTGGCGATGCCGCGGATCGTGTGCCCTCGGTACCAGCCGCGCCGGTGGGCCTCCATCGGCGGAATCTCGGCCAGGTCACCAGCCTTGAGCTCGACCACTTCGTAGCGCGTCGCCATGCTGAACTCGGCGAGCAATGCGGCCTGCAGGTCGCTCGAGCGTTCGAGGTCGAGGTTCGTCCCCGCGACGGGCACGAGACCGACTCGATCGATCGTGTACGAGTCGAAGTCGGAAACGACGTGCGCGGAGCCGATGGGCGAGACCGATTGCTCGGTCGCCACGCAGGCCGCGAGGGCGAGCAATAGGAAGATCGACGTCAGCCGCGTCATTGCGCGTCCTGCGTTTCGAGCGTCACCTCGAGCAGGAGCTTCTCCGCCTCGAGCCTGCGAATCTGTGCCGTCGTTAGCCGTGCCGCCAGGTCGAGGTTCTGGACCTCGAGCTGCCCCTTCTCGGAACGGACGACCTCGAACTTGGCTTCCATCTCCTGGAATCGGCGCTCGAGCTCGGCGTACCGCGCGCGCTCGGAGGTCATGCTCTGCGTCATCGCTTGGACCTCCAGCCCGAGCTCGTCGCGTTCGTCGACGGCGATCTGGTACAGGTCGAGAAGCACGAGCCGGCTGCCCCCGGCCTCCTCGAGCGGATGTCCGACCGGCTCACCGATCTCGATCACGACTCCGGGCTTGGGCTGCGTGACGGGCGAGCCGTCGCGCGCGTACAAGACAGATCCACCATTCGGCTGCGAGTCTTGCCACGCACCGAGCTCGGTCGGCTCGATCGCCGACGATCCCTCGAGTGGACCGGACGGAATCGACATGCAGCCAGCGAGAGAGAGGATGAGCACGCCGGAGACGAGCTGTGAGTTGGGGGTCTTCATCGGGTTTCTTCGGTTGCTGCCGGCGCGGCTTCGGCATCGGCGTAGTCGAGCTCGACGACGGTCACTTCGCCGCACGAGCACGTGATCTCGATCGCACGCGCGAGCCCTTCCGACTCGAGCAAGCGCACGGCCTTCTCACACGTCGCCGACGGCTCGTCCAGGGCGAGCTCGCCGTCGCCGGCGGACTCGTGGAGCGCGGAAGTCGCCGCTTCGAAGCGGACGTTCTTGTTCTTGATGATCAAAGACATCGCGATTAGGCCGTCACATCCATGTGGGATCCCGCTTCGCCGTCCAGACGATGACCGACCGAGGTCTCCCCGCGCCGAACGTTCGGCGCCTCTGCTTCTTCTGGATGCTGCTCTTCCCCTGGACTCTCGTCGCTCTCGTTCTCGTCGAGACGGAAGCGTCGGCGGCCTTCCTCGCCTTCGCGGCGGGGCTTGGCACGGGTCGGGATGACTTGCGCAGGTTCCGGAATGTGGCGGATCGAGGGGTCCATAGCGGTTTCCTCTGGCGGTGGATCGTTCAGGCTTCTGTGGTTCCAGTCATGGAGGTCAGGACGCGGTTGAGACGGTAGATCGCGCGCGAGTGAATCTGACTCACGCGGGATTCGGTGACGCCGAGGATCTCGGCGATGTCGCGCAGGAGCAGCTCCTCCGCGTAGTACAGGGTGATGACCGTTTGCTCCGAATCGGGCAACTCGGCAATCGTGTCGGCGAGAACGCCGCGCATCTCGGTCCACTCGGCGCTGCCGACGGGATCGGTGCTCTTGGGGTCGGACAGGAGGGCTCCGAGCTGTTCGGACGGACCGTCGTTGAGCGACGTCTGGTTCGCGCTCGCGGCGGACAGCAGGATGCGGTCGATCTCGCCCAGGTCGACGCCGAGCTCGTTCGCCAGCTCTTCGGGCGTCGGCGGTACGCCGCGTTCTTGCTCGCACCTGTGGATCGCCGCCTCGAGCTCGCGCACGCGCTCACGGCGACCGCGCGGCAAGAAGTCGGTCCGCCGCAGCTCGTCGAGGATCGCGCCACGGATCTTGGTGTAGGCGTACGTCGAGAACTTCAGCCCACGGCTCTTCTCCCACGAGTCCGCGGCCATCACGAGCCCGACCATGCCGTGCCCGTACAGGTCCTCGCGGTCCATCCCGCCCGGCACGTCGAGCCACATGCGACCGACGATGTGCTTCAAGAGCGGGATGTGCTCGAGAATCAGGTGGTCCCGGTCGGTCTCGGTCTGAACGGCGCGATCGGTCCATTCAGGCATGACCCCCCCCTCTGCGTGCCGCGGCTGTCAGGCCGGGCGACGCAAGCCTGGAGGAGCGTGTTCCTCGGGTTCGGCTGGCTCGGCCGTGGTCAGTCATCCTTCGTTCTCGATTGCTGCAGGCTCGCCCATCTCGCCCTCGCCCGGCTCGTCAGCCGGCGGCACGACCGTGCGCGCCAACAGCCACGCAAAGCAGCGCGCGAGCGCAAACGTCGCCAACCAAGCGAACAGCCCACGTCGCGAAGCCACGAGGAGCGGCACGTCGCCGAGGAGAGAGATCAGGGCAGCGGAAGCCCCGGCCGCGACCGCGACTCGGTGGCCCAAGGCCATCCAGGTCGGGTGCAACGAGACTTCGTCGATACTGAGATCGGAAGGTTCCATCCGTAGCCTTGAGCGACTTCAGCGCGAAAGAGCCGGACGTCGGCACAACCGTCCCAGACGGCCCGTGATCTGTTTGAGACACAGCGTCTCGAGGTCTCGCCCGCGCCGGAGGGCGAACGGAGCCTGCGAGACGGCGCTGCGTTCGACGGCGCGCGAGCGCGGGATCCACCCCGCCTGGCGCGGCGAGCGGCAGAGGAAGCGCTCGCACACCCCACGCAGCTTGCCGGCGATCGCCTGGCCTTCCTCGACCCCGCTGGAGAGGTTCACGACGATCTCGGGCGTGGGGATGTCTTCCTGCGTGCGCGACCCGTACTGGTCGAGCGCCTTGATCAGGCCGTACGCATCCGTCAGGGCGGCGACGTCGGGCGTCGTGACGACCAGCACGCGATCCGCGATCGACGCGAACGTGAGGACGTCGGGCCCGATCCCCGCCGCGCTGTCGCCGAGCACGAGGTCGTACTCGAGCGCGACTTCGGCAAGCTCGGCGAGCAGTCGCCGACGCAGCTCCGGGTCGTGCCGCGCCATCTCCTCGTTGCCCGATCCCGCGGCGAGCACGTGGACTCCACCGGGTCCAGTGACGATGCATTCGCGCAGCTCTCCGCGGCCGGCGAGCGCGTCCTCGACCGTCGCACCGATCGGCAATCCGAGCAGCACGTTCAGGTTCGCGAGGCCCAGGTCGAGGTCGACGACGAGCACGCGCCTACCCTCCTGCGCGAGCTGGACACCGAGGTTGGCGGTAAGAGTCGTCTTGCCGACCCCTCCCTTGCCACCCGTCACGAGAATGAACGGAACGGGAAGACGCGGGGTCTCCGCTCTCGGCACGGTGGTGTTCGTCACGCGACCCTCCCGCGCAGAACGAGGTCGGCGAAGGCCTCGCCGGTTCCCCGATGGAGGTGCCGCTCGAGGTCGGGTCCGTCGGACAAGAAGGCGATCGGGAGTTTCTCGTGCACGGCATGCTCCAGGGCAGTGACGGGCTGGTGGGTCTCGTCGAGCTTGGTGATGATGCAGCCAGACAGCTTCAAGCCCGAGCACGCCTCGGCGGCAGCCTCGAGCGCGCTGATGCTGCTGGTCGCGGACACTACGCGGTAGACGTCGACCCGCACATTCGCACGCGCGGCGTGTGTCGCGAGGTCTTGGATCGACTCCATGTCGCGCGCGTCGGTACCCGACGTGTCGAGCAGGACGACCTCGGCTCCCCAGACCTGGTCCGGGTTGAGGACGCGCGCCGCGGCGTCGAGCGCGAGCGCGGGACATCCGAGCAGAGTGCCGTAGCCGCGCAGCTCCTCGATGGCGCCGATGCGCGTCGCGTCGAGCGTCGCGAGTGAGACGCGTCGTCCGGCGCGCCGCAGGCGCAGGGCGAGCTTCGCCAGAGTCGTCGTCTTGCCGACCCCGGCCGGTCCGACGAAGGCGAGGACCGTGGTCTGCCCCCGCTTGTGCTCGAGGTGCGCGACCGGGAAGACGTCCGAAAGCTCCTCGGCCGCCAAGTCGAGCGGATGCTTGTCCTCCGCCAGGCGACCGGCGACAGCCTCCGCGATTCGGTCGACGAGCCGGTCGGAGCAGCCGGTGCGGTGCATGCAGCGCTCGACGTCACGCGTGTCGGCGAGCAGCGGCGCGCCCGCACCGGCACGCTGTGGCGCGGCAAGGACGCGCCGCGCTTGGCTGCGGAGCGCCTCGAGCGCGCCAGCGGAGCGCGGAACCTCGTCGGAAACGACGAGCGTCACGGCACCGCCCACCTGCGAGCTGTGGGAGATCACGACGGCTTTGTCGCCGATTTGGCTGCGCGCGCGCTCGAGCGCCTCGCGCAGGTTACGTCCCCGAACCTGGTGGATCTGCATCGATCAGTCCTCCATCTTCACGACGGCGATGGTCTCCACCGCGCGCGCGGGGACGACCTCGTTGTAGGAGAGCACCGCAACCTTGGGCAGACCGGTTCGCACCAGCTCCCCCAGGAAACGACGTACGTTCGAACGAACGAGCAAGACGACGTCGCGCCCGCTCTGAGTCGTCTGTCCGACGGTCGCGCCGACGCGCTCGACGAGTGCGTGCAGCCAGGCCGGACTGACGGCCTTCTGGTCGGTATCCGCCGCCCCAACGGCGGCCGCGAGCCGACTCTCGACACCCGGATCGAGAGTGACGGCATAAACGACACCGCTCGGGTCGCTGTGGGCCTCGCAGATCGAGCGGCCGAGTCGTTGGCGGACGAGCTCGGTGAGCGCTTCGATGTCGCGCGTCTGCGCGACGTTGTCCGCGAGCACTTCCAGGATTGCGGGCATGTTGCGCACCGACACCTCTTCGCGCAGGAGGTTGCGCAAGACGCGCTGCACCTCGCCGTAGCTCATCTTCTCCGGGACGAGCTCCTCGACGATCGCGGGAGAGGTCGTCTTGACGTTGTCGATCAGCTCCTTGATGTCGTCGCGCGACAACAGGTTCGCGAGCTCGCCGCGCAACACCTCCGAGAGGTGCGTGACGAGCACGCTCGTCGGGTCGATCACGGTGTAGCCCATGATCTCGGCCTCGTCGCGGTGGGCCTCGGCGATCCACTTCGCGGGGAGACCGAACGCGGGATCGATCGTCTCACGCCCCTTGACGTCGCCCCCGGCCCCGCCCGAGTCCATCGCCAGGAACTCGCCTGGCTCGATCTCGCCACCCGCGACCTCCTCGCCGCCGATCATCAGGCGGTACGCCTTCGGTGCGAGCTTGATGTTGTCCTTGATGCGCACGGGCGGAAGCACGAGCCCGTCCTTGAGCGCGAAGCGCCGCCGCAGCTGCGCGATGTGGTCGAGGATGCCCCCGCCGTTCTTGTCCTGCACCAGAGCGATCAGGCGATAGCCGATCTCGAGGCACACGCGATCGATCTTGAGGAGCTCGCCGACCTCGTCTTCCTCGCTGGTCTCTTCTGCTGCCTCGGCCTCGGCCACTTGCGCGGCGTGGACGGCCTGTTGCTCCTCGGCTTCGTTCGTCTTCGCGGCGTTCCAGAGGATCAACAGGACGGTGGCGAGCACGAAGAACGGCAGGCGCGGCATCCCGGGCAGCCAGCCGACGGCGAACATCGTCCCGGCCGCGATCAGCATCGCGCGCGGACGACCCGTCACCTGGCCCATGAGGGCGTAGCCGAGACTGTCCTTGCTGGTCTCCTTGGTCACGAGCACACCGGCCGCGGTCGAGATCAGGAGCGCCGGAATCTGGCTCACCAGACCATCGCCAATCGTCAGCTTCGAGTACGTATCGGCCGCCTCCCCGAGCGAGCGTCCACCGAGCGTCCCGATCGTGATGCCACCCACGAGGTTGAGAGCGGTGATGATCAGGCCGGCGATCGCGTCGCCGCGCACGAACTTCGAAGCACCGTCCATCGCCCCGTAGAACTCCGCCTCGGACGCGATCTCCTCGCGCCGCCGGCGCGCCGTGTCGGAGTCGATCAGGCCGCCGTTCAGGTCGGCATCGATCGCCATCTGCTTGCCCGGCATCGCGTCCAGCACGAAGCGCGCAGCGACCTCGCTGATCCGCCCCGAGCCCTTGGTGATCACGACGAACTGGATGATGATCAGGATCAGGAAGACGACGAGGCCAACACCGAGGTTGTCGCCCCCCACGTACTCGCCGAACGCGGAGATGACGTGGCCGGCATCGCCACCCGTCAGGATCAATCGCGTCGACGCGACGTTCAACCCCAACCGGAACAGCGTCGCGAACAACAGGATCGTCGGAAACGTCGACAGCTCCGCGGAACGCTTCGCGTTCAGCGTGACCATGAGCAGCACGACACCCGTCGTCATGTTCATCGCCAGGAACAAGTCCAGCACCACCGGTGGCATCGGCGTCACCAGCGTCACGAGGAGCCCGAGCACCCCGATCCCGAGCAACCAGTCGGAGTAGCGCGCCAGCATGTTCTGGAAGCCGGCGGATGAGCTCGTCTTCAGTTTGGGTTGGTCAGCCATCTAGTCTCCTCATACGGATGCTGTCTTGCCTTGCACGCGGTAGACGTAGGCCAGTACGTTCGCCACCGCCTGGAAGAGCTCCTCGGGGATCTCGTCGCCAATCTCGACTTGGCGGTGCAGAGCCCGCGCCAGCGGCGGGTCTTCGTAGACGAGCACGCCCGCATCGCGGGCCACGTCCTTGATGTTGCGCGCGACTTCGCCGACGCCCTTGGCGACGACCACGGGCGCGCCGCCGAGCCCACCGTCGTAGGAGAGCGCGACGGCGAAGTGCGTCGGGTTCGTGACGACGACCGTCGCATCCGGGACGTCGTCCATCATCCGTCGCGTCGCCATCTCGCGCTGGATCTGGCGGATGCGAGCGCGTACGTGCGGATCGCCTTCGGTCGACTTGTGCTCCTCGCGGACCTCTTTCTTGCTCATGCGCAGGTCACGCGTGTGCTGGAAGCGCTGGTAGATCACGTCGATCACGGCGAGCACGACGATGACGATCAGGGCGGAGAGCGAGACGCGCGCCAGCACGATGCCGACTCCCGCCAGGGGCGGTCCGAGGTCGCCGCCCGTCATCGTGCTCATGCGGCCAACGTGGAACCAAGCGACCGCTCCGGCAGCCATCAACACGGCCGAGATCTTCGCCCCGGCCATCACCGTGCGCACGATCGAGCGCGTGCTGAAGACGCGCTTGACGCCCTTGACGGGGTCGAGCTTGGTCATGTCGAGCGACACGGCCTTCGTGCTGATCTTGAACCCGACCTGCGAGAATGCAGCGATCGCACCGACGACGAGCATCGGCGTCACGAGGAACAAGAAGGCGGGCAGAACGGCGCGACCCAGCGCGCCGATCGACGCCGAGATGCCTCGCACCGTGAGCTCCTCCGTACCCATGCTCGCCATGTCGAGCGTCGAGGCCTGGACGATGCGGCCGAGCGAGTGCGCGAGCCTTGGCCCCGCGAGCAAGAACGCAATCCCCGCTGCGGCGAGCATCGTGCCCGCCATCAGCTCGCTCGAGAATGCGACCTGACCGCGCTCGCGCGCCTCTTCACGCCGTCTTGGCGTCGCCTCTTCGGTCTTCTCTTCGTTTCCCGGTTCGTCAGCCACGTCAGACCTCCAGGGCGGCGAGACTCGCGTCGAGCCCTTCCATCAGGCGCTCGAGCAGTCCGTCGAAAGCGGGCGTCAACAGAGGCGAGAAGAGGGCCATCGCGAGGAGGCCGACGATGATCCGCAGGTTGAAACCGAACTCGAGCACGTTGATCTGCGGGACGGCGCGCGCGAGCAAGCCGATCACGACCGAGATCAAGCTCAGCAGGACGAGGATCGGCGCCGCGAACGCGATTCCCGCCGCGAAGAGCTGCGTGAACTGCGTCAGCGCGACGTCGATCGCGGCCAGCTCGAAATCGATGCTGGCGACGGGCGCGCGCGTGAACGACTCGGCGAGCGCGCGCAGGATCCAGTGGTGACCGTCGACCGCGAGAAGCGCGAGGAACAGCAGCGTCTCGTACATGTGCGCAATCAGCGGCGTGCTCACGCCACTCGCGGGATCGATGATGTTCGACATGTTGAACGCCATCTCGTGCCCGATCAGCTCGGCCCCCACACGTACCGCGAGCACGACCGCGTGCAGGACGAACGCAAGCAGGAGCCCGACGACGACTTCGCGCAGCGCGAACACGCCGAACACGACCACGCTGGGCTCCGCCGCGAGCGGGACGCCGCCGACCGAGTACAAGAGCAGCGACATCGCGAAGATCAAGCCGACCTTGTAGCCCGAGAAGCCCGCTCCGCTGCCCAACAGCGGCGACGCAAGGACCAGCGCGCTCGTGCGCACGAGGTACAGGCCGAAGGCTTCGAGGGTGCCGGGCAGGAACATGATCTTCAGGAGAGACCGAACTCGACGAGCTGACCGAGAACGCGAGTCGTGAAGTCACGCAGGAGCTGCAGCGCCGGCGCCAGGAGCAGCAACGTCACGACCATGACGGCGAGCATCTTGGGGACGAGCGTCATCGTCTGTTCCTGGATCGACGTCAGGGCTTGGAAGAGGCTGACCGTGACACCGACGAAGAGGCCGACGATCAAGATCGGTCCGGCGATGATGATGGTCGTCACCAGGAGGTCGCGCGCCATGTCGACGATCGTGAGGTCGATTTCACCCATCGTGGTTTCCAGCTTCAGACGGAGATGAACGACGTCACGATCGACTCGGCGATCAGGTGCCAGCCATCGACCAGTACGAAGATCAGCACTTTGATCGGCGTCGAGATCATCACGGGCGGCAGCATGAACATGCCCATCGAGAGCAGAACGCTCGAGACGACGAGGTCGATGACCAGGAACGGCAGGAACAACAGGAAACCCATCTGGAACGCCGTCTTGAGCTCCGAGAGGACAAATGCAGGAACGACGACCTGCAGCGGCAGCTTCTGCGCGGCCGCGGTCTCGTCGCCCTCGCTCTCGAGCGGATCGGGCTGCACCTCGGCCATCTCGGCCATCTCGGCGAAGAGCGCCAGCTCGCTCTCGCGCGTGTTCGCGACGAGAAATCCCGAGAGCTCGTTCCAGGCAGCGGCGGCTGCTTCGCCGGCCGTGACCTCACCAGTGTCGTAGGGGACCCAGGCCTCGGCGTGCACGCGCTTGCCGACCGGCGCCATGACGAAGATCGTCAGGAACAGCGCCAGCCCGATCACGACCGGGTTCGGCGGTAGCTCGTTGACCGAGAGCGCCCTGCGCACGAAGGACAGCACGATGACGATGCGCGTGAAGCTCGTGATCGTGATGAGCGCCGCGGGCAGAAGCGACAGAACCGTCAGGAGGAGCGCGATCTCGACCGCGGTCGACAAGCGGCTCGGCGCTTGGGTCGCAGCCTCTTGCGCGAGGGCGGGATCCGCGCCCGCCCCGCCCACGAGTGTGGCGGCGCAAACGACGAGCCAGAAGGCGCGACGCGTCACGCTCGCGGCTCCACGGCGGCTTCTACGCTCTCGCGCCGGCGCGTCCGGCGTGGCAGGCTCGAGCCGAGGCGCTCGCGGGCCACATCGAACAGGCGCAGGAACTCCTGATCGGGTTCGTCGCCTTCCTCGTCCTCGGTGTGGGCCGGGTCGATCTCGGCGATCAGCGCCACTTCACGCTCACCGACGCCCAGCGCGAACGTGCGGTCGTAGCAGCGCACGACCGAGAGCTGTCGCTTGCCGCCCAGCGGCAGGACGTCGATCACAGCCAGGTGGCGGCGGGCCGCCCGTGCCCGCGTCGTGCCGCGCACGAGACGCGGCAGAGCGATGGCGATCGCGACGATCGCGGCGACCAGGATGCCCACGACGATCATGTAGCGCGACAGATCGGGACCGGCCGTACCGCCAAAGCCGCGGTCGTCGAGAAGTAGGGCGAAAAGGGAACTCGTGTGCATGACGAACCTCCGTCGGGTTCGCCATAGAGCAAGGGCCGTGCCAAAGCCTCGGAGGCCCCTACAGCGCAGACAGAGCGATCAGCCCCGCGATCCAGGGTGTCGAGAAACTCGACAGGTGCCGTCTTTCACGACAACCTGGCACCACTGCTGATGCCGCGGGAGAAGGCTCAGCCGCGGACGTCGCAGGAGCTTCCGGTCTTGCCGGATGCGCGTTGCGAGTCGACTCGGCTGCGGGCCTGGCGTGCCTGCTGAAGCCTCTCGAGCAACCGCTCCTTGTCGCGCGACGCAGCGACGGTCAGCAGCGCGTTGAGCCGCATCAGCTCCTCGAGGGACCGCACGAGCCGCGGCCGCTCGGACGCGTCGATACGACCCTCCAAGAGCTGGAGATCGCCGAGCTCATCAAATCCGCGCCGCACCTGCGCGAAGTTCTCGCGCAGCCGCTCGTCCTCCGGCGCTCCCCCATCGAGTGCGCCCAGGCACGCACGCATCCGCGCGGCGAGCTCGTCCAGGGCCGCGAACACGGAAGCGAACTCTGCGTCCCGCGCCGGCATCACACCCCGTCCGCCGTCCGCGTCATGTCGATCTCGACCTGGCGCCAGGCGCTGAGCAGCGTGACCAGCACGTCTCGCGCACCGACCAGGGGCTCGGTGCTGCGGTCGAGCGACGCGCGCCCGATCTCGGTCTCGCAGAACAAGTAGAGCGCCTCGAGGTTGCCCGTGACCTCGGTCTCCGCCGAGTGATCGATCGCCAGGCGCAGTTCGGAGACGATCGCGTCAGTGCGATGCAGGAGGTTGACGAACTCGGACTTGGGGTCGCTCGGGTCCTCCTTGGCGGCGCGGTCGAGGAACCGTATGGCCCCTTCGAACAGCATGCGTACGATCTTGATCGGCGGTGCATTCTCGATCGAAGAACTGCGGTAGGCCTGAGCGGCGGCTTGAACGTCCATGTTTCGTCGTCTAGCGGAGCGTCAATGTCTACTGGGGCGACAATCCGGCGAGTACGCTCGAGAGCGCCGCGCCTTGGGCGTTGAGCCCTCCCATGAGCTCCTCGAGCCGTGCGAAGCGCAGGATCAAGGACTCTTCGAAGCCTTCGAGTCGGCGCTCCATCGCCTCGATGCGATCGTCGAAGTCGGAAATGCGGCCACGGATCGCGTCTTCGCTCGATTCGAAAATGCCCGGCACCGACCCGGTCGCCGTCGGAATGTCCTTCAGCATGCGGTCGATGCTGCGCATGAGCGTCGCGGCCAGGCCGGAGTCGGCCGTGGTGTCGATGAACTGACCCGGATCGCCATCGGGCACTCCGCCGTTGTCGAACCCGTCGCTGTCGACGAACAGGTCGGCGATGGCATCGATGTTCTCGCTCAGCTTCTCGTCGAAGACGGTGTCGTCGATCGTCAGCGTCCCATCGTTGCTCTGGCTGATTCCGATCAAGGAAAGCGTCGAGAAGCCTTCCGTGTCGGCCTGCACGACACCGATGTCTACGTTGAAAATCGACGAGGAGATCTCGGACTTGACGCGGCGCAGGATGTTGTCGCCGAAGAGCTCGGCCACGGTGCCGTTGCCGTCCTCGTCATCGGACGGCGTGTAGGTGCTCTGGCGGTTGATGAAGTCGACGACTCCGTTGTAGGCGTCGACGAACTCGTCGATGTTGGCGCGCAGCGCCTCGCGGTCCGCTTCGATCGTAAACGACACCTCACCGCCCGCGGCGGCATCGGTGGTCGAGAGCAGATCGATCGAGACGCCTTCGATCACGTCGCTAAAGTCGTTGTTCGTGCGTTCGACCCGCAGGCCGTCGATGATGGCGACCGCGTTCGCGCCGACCGTGATGTTGTTCGCGCTCTGCGAGTTGCCGGCCCCGTCGGGCCCGGTCGGGTCGATCGTCAGCCCGCTGACTGTGTTCACGATGCTGCCGATGCGCGAATCGGCGCCGCTCTCGATCGAAGCGAGCACGAGCTGGTAGCTAGGGCTCGACTCCGTACCCGTGTTGACGACCGAAGCCGTCACCGCCTCGCCGGCCTCGCCGTTGATCAGGGCGGCGATGTCGTTGAGGCTCGAGGCTGCGGGGTCGACTCCGACCGTGTATGCGGCCGAGCCGACGGTGAACTTGATCTCCTCGCCAGCGCCGGAGGCCAGCGCCGTGGTCGGGTCGGCGACGCCGTCGAACGCCCAACGGTCGATCGAGGCGAGGCTGTCGACGTCGATCGTGTGGCTTCCGGCGGGCGCGCTGGAGGTGGCGCTGATCGCGGCAAAGCCCTCCTCGCTCAACCCGACGCTGTAGTCGAAGAAGCTCGAGGACGACGAGAGCGTGTCCGCGGAGCTCTGCAGCGCCTCGACGAGGCTCTTGAAGTTCCCCAGCACGTCGAGCCGGCTCTGCTCCTCTTCCTTGCGAGCCTCCAGTAGCCCGATCGGGATGCGCTCGAGCGAGACGAGCTGAGCGACGATCGCCTGGGTGTCCAGGCCGCTCGCGAGTCCGCTGAATGAGATTCCGTTGCCGTTGGTCATGGTGTCTCCCGCTCGCCCACCGCTTGGGCGGCCAGGCTTCCGAGTGAGTTATCGGAAGGATGCGGCACTGCGTGAGAGTTAAACAGCTTCCTCAATGACGCGCTGGGAATGGCGGATCGGTCTCGCTGCGGAACATGTTTCCGATACGCTGCGCAAGTTCTTCCGGGCAGCTGCGCCCCGCGCTCCCCACCGACTGGCGCCGCGTGGAAGATCTTTCGCTACCAAACGAAAAGGAGGGGGCTCTGATGACAGAGCCCCCTCGCCTCCCGATGTCGATCGAGCCTAGCCGAGCAGGCTCAAGGCGAGCTGCGGCTGCGCGTTCGCCTGGGCGAGCACGGAGGTCGCGGCTTGCTGCAAGATCGCGTTCCGCGTCAGGTCCGCCGTCTCCGACGCGACGTCGACGTCGCGGATTCGGCTCTCGGCGGCTGACAAGTTCTCGCGCACGTTCAGCACGCTTCGCAGCGCACTCGTGAGCCGGTTCTGGTCGGCGCCGAGCTGACCGCGGCCCGTGTTGACGAGCACGATCCCCGCGTCGATGTCGGCCAGGGCCGCGATGGCATTCGTCTGCGTGTCGACGGCCGAGGTGTCCACGCCCAGCGTGGCCGACGTTGCGTCGACCTGGTTGACGGCGATGGTGTCGCCGCTGTCGATGCCCACCTGGATGTCGATCGTCGAGCTCGTGTTGAGCAGCGACACGCCGTTGAACTCCGTGTCGTCGGCGATCCGCTGGATCTCGGTGTCCAGCGACTGGAACTCGACGTCCAGGGTGGCGCGATCGTCCGTGCTGAGCGTGCCGTTGGCCGACTGGATCGCCAGCTCACGCATCCGCGAGAGGATGCTCGCCACTTCGTTGAGGGCGCCTTCGGCGGTTTGCGCCGCCGAAATGCCGTCTTGCGTGTTGCGGGCGGCAACTCCGTACGAACGGATCTCGGATCGCATGCGCTCGGAGATGCCGAGGCCTGCCGCGTCGTCCGCGGCGGTCGCGATTCGCAGACCTGACGACAGTCGCGCGTAGTTTCCTTGCAGGCGCGACGTCACATTGAACAAGTTCCTCTGCGCCGTCATGGACGCGACGTTGGTATTGACTCGAAGTCCCATATTCTAACTTTGATTCCTTGGATGAAATTGCGGACGGGAGGTGTTCCCTAAGTGCTTCCGGCTTCGGTACCTGTCCGAGGGGCACTACGCTGTCCGCGAACGGCGTGCGGGGCCTCGAACCCACGAATCCGACTCTCACCTAGGTGACGCGTCGACCCTCCGCCGCTCGGTCGACTCCGGAGGAGTCGTACGGCACGTAACGAGCGGGGGGGCGCACGTCGAGTCGAAGAACGTTTTTGGCACGGCGTTCCTCGCCCAGGCGTGATTCTCGAAACCCATGGGACGGTGCGCGTCCCTGGGGCTTCCGGATTGCGGAAGGTGTTCTAGTTGTAAAGAGCTCTGTCGTCTGCGAGGTCGCGGATCGGGGGACCGCCACCCGGCGGCCCCCCACTCAGCGATCGGCCCGTAACAGGCCGCTTTGCCTCACTATCCTTGGAGCAGCGACAGTGCGATCTGGGGTTGCGTATTGGCTTGCTGCAAGACCGACACGGCGGCCTGCTGCATGATCGTGTTGCGCGTCAGATCAGCCGATTCCGCGGCGACGTCGACGTCGCGGATCCGGCTCTCTGCCGCCGAGAGATTCTCACGTGCGTTGAAGATGCTGCGCAGCGCACTCGCCAGTCGGTTCTGCGAAGCGCCCAAGTTGCCGCGCGCCGTATTCAGCGTGCCGATGGCAGCGTCGAGGACCGCGAGGCTGTCGACCGCACCGGTCACGTCGAGCACGTCGAGCAAGTCGACGCCTAGAGCGGTGGAAGTCGTGTCCTCGAGCGGGACGACGATTGTGTCTCCGCTCTCGAGGCCGACCTGCATCGTGACGCTGGCCAGCGATCCATCGAGCAGCGCGAGCCCGTTGAACTCCGTCTCGTCCGCCAAGCGGTCGACTTCCAAGGTCAGCTCCTGGAACTCGACGTCGAGCGTCCCGCGGTCGGCCAGCGAGAGCGTCCCGTTGGCCGACTGCATGCTGAGCTCGCGCATGCGGTTGAGGATGGAGTTCACCTCGTTCAAGGCACCTTCGGCAGTCTGCGTGAGCGAGATGCCGTCCTGTGCGTTCCGAGCGGCCACGCCGTAGGAGCGGATCAGGGAGCGCATGCGCTCCGAGATCGCCAGGCCGGCCGCATCGTCCGCTGCGTTCGCAATCCGCATTCCGGATGACAAGCGCTGGAAGTTGCCGTTGAGTCGAGTGGTAACGTTGTGCAAGTTACGCTGCGCCGTGAGTGACGCAATATTGGTATTGACGCGAAGACCCATTACGGGACCTCCTGCAAAGCGGTTTATTCGGTCGAAAGCTGAGTATTCGCCCGGGCCGGCCGATGACGGTCGGCGCCGCGCGAGTGCCAGTCCTGATACCGCTCGGCCGGAGCCGCTCGGTACCTCTTCGGGCACGGCGCTGTTCTCGGAGGGCACGCGCGAAGGATGAGCGGCGGAAGGATTTTTTCTCGTGCTGCCCGGCCATCGGAAGAATTTTCCGGCGTGGGTTCGGCGTGTCAGAGCACTAGGAGTGGGCCATCGATGTCGAACCCGCAGGCGGCGCCGTCGCACGCGCAGGCGGCGTTGCCGCAGGCACCCAGTAGCGCAGCGACTACGGGGAACCTACGGCGTCTTGCCTGCCCGCGCGACGCCACCACCTGCGGGTTCGACATCGATGGCCCACACTCCTAGGATCCTGCGATGCCCGCCCGGATCCTGATCGCCGACGACGACGCGGGGGTGCGCGCCGGACTCGTTTGCGTGTGTCGGGCCGCGGGGCACGAGACGCTCGAGGCCCAAACGGGCCGTGAGGCGCTCGAGCTGTCGCGCGCGACGGATCCAGACCTCGTTCTGCTCGATCTCGACATGCCCGAGGGCGGCGGGCTGGACGTCCTCCCCGATCTCATCGGGCTCGAGCGGGCGCCGGCGGTCGTGATCCTGACCGGCTACGCGGACGTCGGCACCGCCGTGCGCGCGATGCAGATGGGAGCGGCAACCCTCCTGGAGAAGCCCGCTTCCCCCGAGGCACTGAGCGAGACCCTCAGCCGCGTGCTCGAGGCGCGCGGGACCCGCGTCGCGCACGACCGCATGCGGGACGAAGTCTCCGTCCTGCGCGCCGGACCCGTGATCGGCCGTTCCCGGGCGATCCACCGCGTCCTGGAACAGGTCGGGCGCGTCGCCTCGACGCCGCGTTCCACGGTTCTGATCACTGGCGAATCCGGGGTCGGCAAGGAGCTGGTCGCGCGCGCCGTGCACGAAAATTCTTCCCTGCGCGACGGCCCGTTCGTGGCTGTCAATTGCGCGGCACTCGCCGAGAGCCTCTTGGAAGCCGAGCTCTTCGGATACGAGGCTGGCGCCTTCACGGGTGGCAACCCGAAGGGACATGACGGGCTACTCGCGGCAGCGGAGGGCGGGACCCTGTTCCTGGACGAAGTCGGTGAGCTCGTCCCCCAGCTGCAGGCCAAACTCCTGCGCGTCCTCCAGGAACGCGTCTACCGGCGCGTCGGCGGCAACGAGGACCTCGAAATGGACGTCCGCATCGTCGCCTCGACGAATCGCGACCTGATGGCCATGGTCGAGGAGGGCGCCTTCCGTGAGGACCTCTTCTATCGCCTGAACGTCCTCTCAATCGTCGTCCCCCCGCTGCGCGAGCGCCCCGAGGACATCACTCCCATTTCGACCCACTTCCTCGCCCACTTCGGCTCCGAGCTCGGCCGCGACTTCACGGGCTTCTCCGAGGGCGCCCTCGAGCGCCTGCGCAGCCACGTCTGGCCGGGTAACGTCCGCGAGCTGCGCAACACGATCGAAAGGGCGGCGATCCTCGCCGACGAAGGCCAGATCCTGCCCGAACACCTCGGCCTCGCCCCATCGAGCCGCGCCGCGGAGCCCTCCGCCCAGACGGCTGTCGAGACTTTCGATCTGCGCTCGATGGAGGAGCTCGTGATCCGCCGCGCCCTCGAAGCCTGCGCGGGCAACCGCAGCCAGGCGGCCCGCAAGCTCGGCATCAACCGCACGACCCTCTACAACAAGATCAAGGCCTACGGCCTGGAATAGAGGTGGGGCGCGTCGTCTCGACGGCTGAGGCCGTCGAGAAAATCGACAGGTGTCGAAAAACGCGACCCGGAACGATTGGCAAGTCCCGTTCTCGCACACCCGTGAGGCGAGAAATGCTTTCCGGATTCCTGCTCTGGGGCATCAAGCGATAAGGGCACCTCGTCCGAAAGGCTTGCTTGGCACCGACGTTGCGCCGGTGAAAACGCACCCGATCGGGAAGTCCTTTCGTTCCATGCACCAAGCCTCTCTCAACGGTACACACAAGCCTTCGGCGCGCGAGCTCGAAGCCGCTCTCTCGCGCGGCGTGCGCACGCCGATGGCGGCATTGCGCGCTGCGCTCGAGGACCTGAGGCAGGCGAGTGACGGCCGAGAACAGAGCACACGTCTCGTCACGGGCGCGCTGCGCGAGCTGACCGACCTCGACCGGCACCTGGAGATGCTGCTGGAGTACGTCGCCCCGGCGCAGCTGCGCCCGCTGCGCTGCAGCGTCGCCGAGATCCTGTACGCGGCGCGCGGAAGCCTCGAAGCCGACGAGCGCACGCGTGTGCTCATCGCATCCGAGGAGCTCGAGTCGGGCTTCGCGGTCGATGGACCGCAGCTCGTCCGTGTGCTGATGCGCCTCCTGTGCGAGACCCTGCGCGACAATCAGGGTGACGTCCTGCTGCGTGCACGCGAAGACGGGAACGAGCTGGTCTTCACGATCGTCGAGCACGCCCAGCCACGTCCCAGGCCGACGGCGTCGGCATGGGACGACCTCGAGATCCTGCTCGCCAAGCGCGAAGTCGAGCGCATGGGTGGCCGCACCGCGGTCCGCGACTCGCTGAGCAGCCACCGGCGCCTAGAGGTCCGCATGCCGATCGTGGGGAGTGAACGATGAGCCCGCTCGACGTGCTCGTTGTCGAAGACGAAATCCCGGTCGCGTGTGTGGTTGCCGACGTCCTCGAGCGTCGCGGTCACCGCGTCAGCATCGCACACAGCGCCGAGCGCGCCCTGCATCTCGAGGTGCCCGACATCCTCGTGTGTGACGTCCACTTGCCGGGACAGAGCGGCTTCGACCTGCTCGAGATCTACCAGGCGCGCGGCAAGAGCCCACACACGATCTTCCTCACGGGACTCGTGACCGTCGACGACTGCCGGCGCGCGATGCGGCTCGGTGCGCTCGAGGTGCTGCCCAAGCCGCTCGAGACCGACGAGCTGTTGGCTCTCGTGGAACAGGCGGACGAGACGCCGGCAACGAAGACGACCGGCTCTTACCGCCGCGAGTACATCGCGGAACCGACGGCAGTCGACCGAGCGGCGCGCGACTTGGCCGCCTACGCTCTGCGCTGTGGCGTCGGCCCAGCCGCGCGCACGCGCATCGCCAGCGCTTGCGCCGAGGCCGTCGACAACGTCGTCGTCCACGCCTACACGACCGACGTCGCCGACGAACGTCGTGTCGAGATCGAGGCGACGATCGACGCCCGCCGGCTCGTGGTCCGTGTGCGTGATCACGGCGTCGGCTTCGACTCGGTCGACCTCGGGCTCGAAGGCCTGCACCGCTGCGTCGACGGCGGGTTGTCGCGCATGTGCGCCCTCGCCGAGGATGTCCGCATCGACTCCATGATCGGGCGCGGCACCGAAGTTGAGCTGCACTTCGGCGTTCATCGTGCGCACTTCGACACCGACGTCACGCTCGACTTGACCGAGCTCGACTTCTTCACGCCAGCGACCGCACGGATGGTCCTGGACGCTCTTGCCGAAGAGAACGAGCGCGAGCCGTTTCACCTCTCCCCCGCCCTAGCCGTCGCGGTGGGCAGGCTGCTGGCGGGACCCGATCCGCGCCAGGTGCTGCAAACCGCTCTTTGGAGCTAGTCCCCCCCATGGCCCTCGAAGACTTCGTCAGCGAAGAAGATGAGAAGCGGGTCGACTTCCGGTCCGTTCAGTATCCGATCGACTTCTCCGATCCGGAGAACGAAGACCTCTTCGATTTCGAGGACATGACGATCCTCTCGAAGGGATCGGCGGATCTTCCGACGCCGGCCGCGGCCGCACCGGCCGCTCGAGTGGAGGCCGAGCCGGAAGTCGCGGTTCTGGCCGAGGCCCCGGAACCCCAGCCGGACCTCACGCCGAAGGCGGCTCCCGCGCCGGACCCAGTTACAGCCGCACCGGTCGCCGCCGCACCGGTCGCCGCCGCACCGGTCGCCGCCGCACCGGTCGCCGCCGCACCGGTCGCCGCCGCGCCCGTCGCCGCCAACGCGGAAGGCGATCTGCTCGACGAGATCGAGCCACAGCCGAACGCCGACGTCGCCACGGATCCCCTGACCGCGGCGCCCGGCGAGCCCGTCGGAACGGCGCCGCCCGCCGCGGACCTGGCGCCGGCACGCACGCCGCACGGGCGTCTCGTCTTCACCGAGGACGAGCTTCCGACGCTCGTCGTGCCATCCGGCCAAGACGGCGAGCGCACTGGCCACGGCTTGCCGGCGCTGCTGATCGCGGGCTTCGCGGTGATCAACGTCTCACTGCTCTTCTTCGCATGGCGCGCCAGCCGCAGTTTCGAGACGACGATGGAATCGATCACCGAGACGGTCTCCGACGCGGTGCTCGAGAGCTCGACGCGCGCCGGTCTCGCTAGCGCCCGCATCGACCCGGAGCCGCAAACGGAGCTCGAACGCGATCCGATCGAGGACCTCGAGCCGATCCTGATTCCGTCCGCTGTCGAGAACTACCACGAGTGGTCGCTGAAGATCGCGCGTGACCACCTCGACGAGGGCGCCTTCTCGGAGGCACGGCTGACTCTGAACCACATGCTCGCGAACAAGGCGCGCGCTGACGTGCCGCCGCAGCTGCAGGCACGCGCCGAGTTCCTGATCGCCGAGTCGTACCACCGCGAGGCGATCGCGATCTCCGAAGGCACGGAGGCCAGTCGATGATCCACGCCGCCACATGGCTCCTGAGCGCCCTGGCGCTCGCTCCGCCGCAGACGCAGGGCGACGAGCGCCGCGCCTATCCCTTCGAGGTGACCCGCGTCGGCTCGCTCGACACGCCACGCCTCACGATTCGCGCCGACAATGCCCCCATCGAGCGCGTCATGCTCAAGGTCGCGCACGAGCTTGGGCGCGAGCTCAAAGGCTTCGATGCGATCATGCGGCGGCCGGACATCACCGCACGGTTGGAAGGCGAGCCCGCGAAGAACGCGGTCCGCTGGGTGCTCGGCTCCGTCAACATGCGCGCCGTGATCGACCAGCACGAGATCTACGTGATGGAGGACGTCTCCGCGTTCCCCGACCCCGAAGAGCTCCTGAAGCGCGCCAACACCCGCTACCTGCGGGCGCTGATCGACTTCCCCGACTTTCGGGATGCGGACCACGCCGAGTTCGCGCGTGGCCAAGTGAACGAAGCGCTCGGTGGCGAGTTCACGAGCGACGCGATCTACAGCTACGACTCGCTCGTCGAAAACTACCCGCGCTCCGTGCTCGCGCCTGACGCGCTGTACCGCGCAGCGCGGCTGCTGCGCACACAAGGGGACAACGAGGGTGCCGCCCTGCGCTACGAGCGACTCGCCGAGCTCGAGTCCGGCCACGAGCTCCATGCGGACGCGCGGATCGAGCTGGCGCTCAGCCTGTGCAAGCTCGCCGAAGAGACGAGAGTCGACGGCGCGCGGCTCGACCGCGCGCACAAGGCGCTCTACGTGCTCGACGCACTCGACGACCGGATCGTGACGCGCACGGACCAGGAGCGCCGCGCCCGGCTGCTCGTCCGCGCCCGCGCCCTCGCCTTGACCGAGAAGCCGATCGACGCGCTCAAGGCGCTCGATCTCGCCGCGCGCTACTCCCAGAGCGGTCAGAACGACTCGGAAATGCTCGAGCTGCGCGCGATGGCGCTCTCGCGCGCCGGAGAGCACGGCGCGTCATCGACGGCGTGGCTCGCGTACGCCAGGGAACAGACCGGTGACGAGCTGGTGCGCGCATACGTCAACGCGGCCGAGGAAGCGTTGCGCGGTGGCCACGAGCTAGCGACGATCGCAATCGAGGCCCAGGCGCGAGCGAGAGGGTTCGGCGACGCCCTCGCGGTGCCCGCCGGGGAGGCGCGGGCACGGTTGGGCCTGATCGAGAAGAGCGCTACGGAGCTGGACCTGATGCAGCGCATTCGCCGCGGCGAGCGCTTCCTGCAGAACGACGACATCGAGCTCGCGGTCCAAGCCCTGCGCCCCGTCCATGCCCAACGCGGCGCACTCGCGGACGAGGGGACCGTGCGACTCGCCGAGGCCTACGCGCAGGCGCTCGACAAGAACGGGATGTTCGTCGACGCGATCGGCGTGTTGCGCACCGCCGCCGGTGAGCTCGGGCGCGTCACCGACAGGCGCCGCATCTACATCCTCGCGTCCGAGCTGTACGAGCGGCACGGGCACTGGGACAAGGCCGTCGACGCGATCCAAGGAAAACTGTGATGATGAAGTTTCAATACCTGACGAGTCTCCTGACGGGAGGCGTCCTGCTCGTCCCCGCCGTCGCGCTGCGCGGACAGGACGGACCGGTCAGTATCACGGACGCACTGTCGAAGACCGTCTCCGCCCTCGAGGAGCTGACCGGCATCCGTGACCAGGTCGCCAACGGCGACACGACGGGGGTCCGCCGCATTCTGCATGCGACCGAGATGCCCATTCTGGACCCGCGCGGCCGCGACGAACGGCTCGTGACGCTGCGCGGCGAGCTCAGTGCGCTGCAGCTGATGCTCGATGAGTTGCGGAGCTCGCGCGCCAAGGGCCAGCCTGTTCCGACCGGGTTCGGCGGCCAGCCGGGGGCCCAACCCAGGATTCCGACGGCCACCCAGCTGGTCTCCGAGCCTCCGGCGCCGAGCACGGCAACGACGGGCTTGTCCGAGAGCCTGCGCGCATCGATCGCACGCCGCTCGCGCGGCGAGGTCGAGAAGCCGGTCCTGCCGTCGGCCGAGACAGTCGAGCACGAGGCCCCCGGATTCTCGGCGGACGTGAAGCGCCAGGGGATCCTGCTCGTGCGCGGTGGGCGTCACCTGGATGCGATCCGCGTCTTGATGCCGATCGAGAAGGACCCTGAGGCGAAGTATTGGATCGCGCGCTCCTTCCAGCGTCTCGGCCGCGACCAAGAGGCGCGCGAGCTGTTGCGCCAAATCATCGACGACCAGACGAGCAACGTCTTCGGAACCCGCGCCCAGCACGACCTCGAGTTCCTCGAGATCAAGGCGCAGATCGAGACGAGCCGTCAGCCCCGTGGAGACGGCAAGTGAACCAGACCCGCGGAGAGAGCGGCGTCCGACACGACGTCGAGAGCGCCATCCAGGCGTTCACGGGCGTTCTGGAGGAGCTGCAGGTCAGCCACCGGGCGCTCGAGGAGCGCGCGCAGCGCGTCGAGGCGGAGCTGTGCCAGGCCAACGCCGAGCTGGCGTCGAAAGTCACCGAGCTCGACGAGGTCAACCGCCACCTCGAGGCGATCCTGTCCTCGCTGCCGACCGGCGTCGTCGTCCGCGACGCGCACGGAGCCGTCGTGCGCGTCAACGAGGCCGCGGCAGACATCCTCGGAGTCGACGCCGATGACTTGATCGGCGCGGACACTTGGCCCGGCCTCGCCGGCGAGAGCGCGAACGGCGAGCCGCAGCCGCTCGTGCGCGACGACGGTTCGCGGCACGTGCTGGCGTCCCTCTACTCGCCGATGCAGTGCGCTGACGGCGAGGACCTCGGGTCGGTCGAGATCATCGACGACCGCACCGAGTTGACGCGGATGACCGAGCGCGCACAGCGCCTCGACAAGATGGCTGCCCTCGGCACGATGGCCGGCGGCATCGCGCACGAGATCCGCAATCCGATGAACGCGATTCGCGGCTTCGCGACGCTGCTCGAGCGGCGGATGGAGGCCGGTTCCAAGGAGTCGCGCTGGTCCCACCTGATCAAGAGCGGCGTCGACGAAGCGGACGCGATCATCGCGAGCATGCTGACGTTCGCGGAGCCCGAGCGCCTGCGGCTCGAGGAAGTGCATCTCGTGACCATCGTCGAGGAGGCCGTGTCCGCGGTCCGGCGCAGCCTCGAGCACGAAGGGCGCGAGAGCGACTACGAAATCACGACGTACGTCGAAGAAGCACTCCTGCGCGCCGACCGTATCAAGCTGCGACAGTCGATCCGCAACCTCGTCGCGAACGCGCTCGACGCACAGCCCACCGGCGGCGCGGTCGAGGTCGAGGCGACGAGTGTCGCAGACGAGATCCTCATCCACGTTCGCGACGCCGGACCCGGTATCCCGATCGAGTGGATCGGCCGAGTTGCCGATCCGTTCTTTACGACGCGCAGTGACGGCACGGGCCTCGGCCTCGCGCTCGTGCACACGATCGCCGGTCTCCACGGAGGCGCGCTCGACATTCGCCGCGGACCGTGCGAGCTGGGCGGCGCCGAAGTGACCCTTCGCATTCCTCAGTCCGTGCCGATCCCTTCCAAGTCCGTGAATCCAACTTCCAAGTCCGTGCATTGGCCCGCAACAGACCGAGCCACGAACCGATGAGCGTTCAACGCATCCTCGTCGTCGACGACGACGCCCTGTCCCGCGAGTTCCTCGTCGAGGCCGTGCACTCCCTCGGGTACAACGCGGTCTGCGCGGCGAACGCCGAAGAGGGACTCCAGCGCGTGGAGCAGGATCAGCCCGACATGGTGATCTCCGACATGCGCATGCCCGGCATGGACGGCATCGAGCTTGCCGAGCAGATCCGCGAGCGCTGGCCGGACCTGCCGGTCGTGCTCATCACCGCCCACGGAACAGTCGAGACGGCGGTCAAGGCGATCCGCGACGGCGTGCAGGACTTCCTGCTCAAGCCGTGCTCGCCGGATGCCATCGGCCTCGTGATCGAGCGAGTAAGCCGGACGAAGCGGCTCGAGCAGGAGAACGCCTACCTGCGCGACGAGGTCTCGGGGACCGGATCGGCGCCGATGGTCGCCGAGAGCCGCGCGATGCTCGAGCTCCTGCGCTCGGCCGCCCGGATCTCGCGTTCATGCGGCACGGTCCTGATCACGGGCGAGAGCGGGACGGGCAAGGAGCGCGTCGCGCAGTACATCCATCAGGCCAGCCCGCGCGCGAGCGGTCCGTTCATCCGCGTCAACTGCGCGGCTCTCTCCGAGCAGCTCCTGGAGTCCGAGCTCTTCGGACACGAGCGCGGCGCCTTCACCGGCGCCCACAAGATGCGCTCGGGGCGCTTCGAGCTCGCCGACGGTGGAACGCTCCTGCTCGACGAGCTGGGCGAGATCTCGAGCAAGATGCAGGCGAAGCTCTTGCGCGTTCTGCAGGAGGACGAGTTCGAGCGCGTCGGCGGCCAGAAGACACTGCGTGTCGACGTGCGCGTGATCGCTTCGACCAACCGCAACCTCGCTGCCGAGGTGGCCGAGGGCCGCTTCCGCGAAGACCTCTACTACCGCCTGCACGTTCTGCCGCTGCACGTCGCTCCGTTGCGGGAGCGCGAAGAGGACATCCTCCCGCTCGCGCGCCACTTCACCGACATCTATGCGCGCCGCAACGGGCTCACGCCTCCGGCCATGGGGGATGAGGCCATCGAGCGCCTGCTCGACTGGACTTGGCCGGGCAACGTACGCGAGCTCGAGAACGTCGTGCAGCGTGCCGTCATCCTCGGCAACGAGGGCTGTATCCGGCCCGAGGACCTCGTCTTCGGTCCGGCCATGTCGATCGAGAGCGCCACGCCCACCAAGGCCGCCCAGGACCTGAAGCTCCACGACCCCGAGTTCGCACTGGCGCTGGCCGACAACCCGATGTCGGAGATCGAGCGGGTCGCGATCCTGGCGACGCTCGAGTCGACGCGTGGCAACAAGACCGAGGCGGCGCGCCGACTGGGCCTCACCGCCCGCACCCTTTCCAACAAGATGAAGATCTGGAGGCAGGCCGGCCTGGTGGCCTGAAGCAGCGATGGACCTCGGTGGACCCAACGGCGATCTCTTGTTGCGGCTGATGTCGGCCACCTCGCTGCGCGCGAAGGTGATCGCTGGCAACGTCAGCAACCAGAACACTCCCGGATTCCAGCGCCGCAAGGTCGAGTTCGAGGAAGCCCTCGTTCGCGAGCTCGAGCGCGGCAAGCCGGACGTCGAGCGCATCCAGCCCGAGGTCGTCGTCGACCCCGACGCTTCGCCGCGCGCCGATGGCAACACCGTCCAAATGGAGGACGAGGTCGCCGCGATGCGCCAGAACCGGATCCTGTACGAAATCTACGCCAGCATCATGAGCGGCCGCGGGCGCCTCCTGCGCTCCGCGATTCATGGTGACCGCTAACGGATGGAGCCCCTGACATGACCGCCATCGACAAGCTGTTCTCCGGAATGCGTATCGCGGCCTCGGCCCTCAAAGCCGAGCGTGCGCGCGTCGATACGATCGCCAAGAACATCGCCAACGCGCGGACGACGAGCGTGCCCGGTACGGGCGAGGCCTATCGGCGCGAGACGTTGCGCTTCGAGCCCATCTTCGAGAAGACCGTCAATGGGCCGCGGCTGGGCGGAGTACGCGTCGCGGGCATCCAGAAGGACTACTCGACTCCGTTCCAGGAGGTCTACGACCCCGGCCATCCGGACGCCGACGCGAAGGGCATCGTGCGCATGCCGAACGTGAACACGATGCAAGAGATGGCCGACCTGATCACCGCGGTGCGCTCCTACGAAGCGAACCTCAAGGTGCAGGAAAACTTCGAGCGCATGGCGGATCGCGCCTTGCGCCTCGCCGAGTAGGCGGCACGGAGCATCGTCATGGTCGACTCGATCGGATCCGGCGGCGCCTCGCGCGCCACGCTCGACACACTCCTGCGCAAGATGCAGGAGAAGAAGGCGCAGCTCGCGGGCCTCGACACGCCCGCGGCCGGCGCGGGGGAAGCGGCGGGAGGCGGCTTCGCCGAGGCTGTCTCGAAGAGCATCTCCGAGGTCGACACCGCCGTGAAAGACGCGGAGTCGCTGCACATCGAGACGCTGAAAGGCAACGTCGACTTCCATGAGGTCGCGGCGCGCATCAAGGAGTCCGAACTGTCGTTCGACTTCACGATGCAGGTGCGCAACAAGTTCATCGAGGCCTATCGCGAAGTCATGCGAATGAACGTCTGATCGATGAAGGAACTCCTCGGCAACTTGGTGCAGCTCTTGAAGAGCGCGAGCGGTCCGACGCGCGTCGTCCTAGGCGCCGGCGTCGCAACGCTGGTCCTCGTGACGGGCTTCTCGGCCTACCGCGCGCGGAACCCGCACATGTCGTTCCTGGTCGGCGGTCTGAGCAACGCCGAGTTCAGCGCCGTCACGTCCGCGCTCGGCACCGCCGGTATCCGCTTCGACACGAGCTCGGGCCACGCGCCCTACTCCGTCTTCGTCGAGGCGAGCAAGAAGTACGACGCCCGCAACGCGATCGCCCTCGAGGGCGCCATGGCTTCGGGTCCGCGCGGCATCACGGCCGCAATGGGCTCCAGCAGCGTGTTCAAGTCCAGTGGCGAACGGGCGCAGGAGATGAACGCGCGGTTCTGGCAAGAGGTCGAGATGCAGCTCGAGCGCTTGAGCTGGGTCGCCGCCGCGACGGTCACCGCTTCGACTCCGGTGCGCAGCCCGCTCGGCCGCGCGCGGCCTCCGCAAGTCGCTGTCTTGTTGGAGACGCGCGGCCTGATCGAGCCTAGCCCACAGCAGCGCCAGACGGCCGCGACGCTCGTCCAGCGTGCGTTCGGTGTCCCGGCCGAGAACATCGTCGTAACCGATCAGAATGGCACGACGCTCTTCGACGGGAGCCAGGACCCGCGCCTGGCGGACGTCCTGGAGTTCGAGCAGAACTTCACCGCTACCGAGACGCGGCGCGCGCAGGAGAAGCTCGACCAGGCGTTCGGCCCCGGCATGGCCGTCGTCAGCGTCAAGGGCGAGTGGCTCCACGACCGCATGGAGTCGGTCGGCGAACGGCTCGACCCGAAGAAGCTCCTCTTGTCGGAGTCGACGACCGATACGTCGACGCCGGCCTCGACGCCACCCCCGGGTGGCCCCGCCGGAGTGCAAGCCAACATCACGCTGAACGATCCGACCACTGCTAGCCGCGCTTCGGACGACCCCGCGACGACCAACGAGACCCGCAGGGACTACGACTACGCGCGCACGACGACCCACACGCTGCAGGACAAGCCGACGCTGCAACGGCTCTCGGTGACGTTGCTGGTCGACGCCTCGATGGAGGACCAGAAGACTGTTGCCGCGGACTTCGTCAAGAACCTGGTCGGGTACCGCGAGGGCCGCGACGAGTTCCAGGTCGGTGCCGTCCCGCTCGCCACCGTCGAACGCGACGAGGAGGGCAACCCGCTCGCCCCCGTGCCCGTCGTGGTCGAGGCGCCGAACGCGATGCTGACCCTCCTGCTCGAGCGAGGCGTCGAGATCGTCGCTGCGCTCGCGTTCATCGTGCTCTTGGCGCGCAGCCTCAAGCGCACCAAGCCCAAGCCCGCGCCGGCCACCGAAACCCGAGTGGCCGCCGACGTCGACGAGGCGGAGGAAGAGATCGACCTCGAGCTGCTCGCGCAGAGGCGCGTCGACGAGATCCTCGAGAACGACCCGGAGAAGGTCGGCGCCTTGCTCAGCCGTTGGGCTCTCGGCGAGAGCTACTACGAGGAGGAGGAGGAGGCCGTCGCGAAGTAGGCGCGTCGAGTCATGTCCAACGAGAAGATCACTGGACCGCAGAAAGTCGCGGCCTTCCTGCTCAGCCTCGATCAGGAAGTGGCCACGAAGGTCATGCGGCACCTCGACCCCAAGGTCGTACCGGAGATCGCGGCCGCGATGACCGAGCTCGATCCCGAGATCTGCACGCCTGAAGCGGTCGACGAGCTGCTCTCCGATCTCAAGCACACGCTCTTGGGAGGCGGCGGCGTCGAGGCCAAGGACGACGTTCAGCTCTTTGCGATCCTCGACCGGTCGTTCGGTGTCCAGGAGGCCGAGCGCGTCATCCGCGACATCCACGACCGCCGCCGCAAGGCACAACCGTTCGCCTTCCTCGACAACGCCGCGCCCGACGCCCTCGCGCGCGTGCTGAGCGAGGAGTCGCCCGCGGTCGTGGCGCTCGTTCTCGCGCACGCCTCGCCCGCCGTCTCGGCCCGAGTCCTGGGCAGCTTCGACGAGGAGACCTCGCTCGACATCGTCAAGCGCATGACCAGCATCTCGCCGCCCGCCGTCGAGACGATGCTCGCCATCGCGGACGACCTGCAGCAGCGCATGCGGGCCTCGGCGGCAATCCCGTCGCCTCCGAGTCAGGAGGAGACGCTGCGCACCGTGGCCGACCTGATGAACTTCTCCGACGGCGAAACCGAGCGCGTCGTGCTGGAAGGCCTGGAGACGATCGACGAAGAGGTCGCCAAGCAGGTGCGCGACTTCATGTTCACGTGGACCGATCTCGGCACGATCGATAAGCGCGCGATGCAGAAGATCCTCGCCTCGGTCGACACGCGGACGCTGTCGATGTCTCTCAAGGCGTGCCCCCCCGACGTCGAAGCCAACATCATGGACAACCTGTCGTCCCGCGTCCGCGAGATGGTGGCCGACGAGCGCGACCTGTCGGGCGCCGTGCCATTCAGCGAAGTCCAAGAGGCGCGCGCCGAGATCATGAACGCCGTCCGTGCGTTGATCGAAGCGGGCGAGTTCGCCCCCGCGAAGTCGGGCGAAGAGCTGGTGACCTGAGGTGGCCGCTGTGCTACGAGTCCGCACCAGCGTCGCGCCTCTCGGCGCCCGCCTGTCCACGCGCGCCCTCGACGAGGTCGACGTCGAGCTCGACCGTGCGCGCATCGAATCCGCGTACCAGCGCGGACGCACGGACGCTGTACGCGAGGCCGAGCTCGGAGCCGCACGAGCACTCGCTGATCAGGCCGCGGAGCTCGAGGCCGCCCGCGAGCGCGCGACGCAGGAGATCTCGCGTGACGCAGTTCTGCTCGCGGTCGAGATCGCGGGGCAACTGCTCAAGGTCCGCATCGCCGAGGGCGAGTACGACCTCGAGCGCATCGTGCGCTCCGCGCTCGACGACTCGGGCGTCGGTCGCTCGAGCTGCACCGTGCACCTGCACCCCGACGACTTCGCGCGGGTCCAGGAGGTCGACTTCCGCTCGGGCACACTGCTGGAATCGGACAGCGAGATGAAGCGTGGCGAGGTGCACGTCTCCACGCCGCGCGGCCTCCTGGTGCGTGACCTCGGCGCGGCGCTCGAGACCGTTCGCGAGCAGCTCCTGGAGGATCTGGCGTGAGCATCGACATCGAGGCCGCGAAGCTGACGATCAAGAAGGCGACCCGCCCCTTCTTCCGCGGGCGCGTCGACATCGTGTCGGGCGTGATCGTCGAGGCACGCGGCGTCCCCGCCGCGCTTGGCGAGCTGTGTCGCATCGAGCGCCCCTCGCTCGGCCCGATCCACGCCGAGGTCGTCGGCTTTCGCGGGGACTCGACCCTGTTGATGCCGCACGGCGACCTGACGGGAATCGCGCCAGCTCAGCCCGTCTACGCGCTCGGCAAGCCGTTCTCGGTTTGCACCGGCCGCGACTTGCTCGGCCGGATGGTCGACGGGCTCGGCACTCCGCTCGACGAAGGTCCACCGATCCTCGCGACGGAGTACCGGCCTTTGCGCTCCCCGGCGCCGGGACCGCTCGAGCGCCGGCCGATCACCGACGTGCTGCAGACGGGCGTACGCGCGATCGACTCGATGACGACGCTCGGCCGCGGACAGCGGCTCGGCATCTTCGCCGGGTCGGGCGTCGGCAAGTCGACGCTCCTGGGCCAGATCACGCGCGGAACCAACGCGGACGTCGTCGTGTGCTGCCTCGTCGGCGAGCGCGGGCGCGAGGTCGGTGTCTACCGCGACGAGGTGCTGGGAACGGAGTCGGTGCAGAGCTCGGTCATGGTCGTCGCCACCTCCGACCGTCCGCCGATCGAGCGCTACGCCGCGCCCTTCACCGCGGTCACGATCGCCGAACACTTCCGCGACCAGGGGCTCGACGTCCTGCTCGTGATGGACTCGGTCACGCGCTTCGCCGCGGCGGCGCGCGAGATCGGCCTTGCGGCCGGCGAGCCACCGACCGTGCGCGGCTACCCGCCGAGCTTCTTCACGTCGGTGCCCAAGCTCGTCGAGCGGATGGGACGCACGGTGCGCGGCAGCATCACCGGCCTCATCACCGTCCTGCTCGACGGCGACGACGAGCATGAGCCGGTTGCCGACACGATGCGCGGGCTCCTCGACGGCCACGTCATGCTTTCGCGCGATCTGGCACGCGCGGGTCGCTTCCCCGCGATCGACGTGCTGGGCAGCCTCTCGCGCCTGATGACCGACCTCGTCGGGGAAGAGCACCGCGCCGCCGCGCAGCGCATCCGCGAGACGCTCGCCGTTCATGCGAGCGGACGCGACCTGATCGACATCGGCGCCTACCGACCGGGCGCCAACCCGGCGCTCGACGACGCCGTCGTGCGCGTGCCGGTGATCGAGGCCTTCCTCGCGCAGGGCGCGAACGAGAATACACCGCTGGCGGAGACGCTCGACATGCTGCGCGCGATCGCGGACGCCGGAACCGGTGAGGTTAGCGCATGAACGCGAGCCGCAAACGACTCGCCCGCGTGCGTCGCGTGCGCGAGATCCAAGAGGAGCTGGCGCGCGCCGACTGGCTCACCGCCGAACGTAGCGCGGACGCCGCCGAGGAAGCGAGCGCAGCCGGCTTCGCGGAGGTCGCGCAAGCGCGTGAACAGCTGGGCCAGCGGATGGAGAGCGGCCTCTCCGCGCCGACCGAGACACTGCACGCGTTCACCGCGATCGACCGCATCGAGGACACTGCGCGCCTCTGGCGCGAGCGGGCGCGAACGCTGCGATTCCAGGCCGACCAGAAACGCGCGCCGTGGGAGGAGCGCCGGCGCGACGTACGTGCCCTCGAGCTGCTCGAAGACCGAGCGCGCGAGGCCGAGATCCAGGAAGAATTCGAGGCCGAAACCCTAGAGCTCGACGAAGTCGCGCTCCGCCGCGCGACGTCGAAGCAAGCAGGTCCGAAAAGGACGTAGACCATGAACACAGTACTCAAGTACCTCGCCTACGCGATCAGCGGCATCTCGATCCTGACGGTGTCCTTCCTCGGCTTCGCCTTGATGTCCGGCACGCCGATGAACGAGATGGCGGGCGTCGGCAAGTTCTTCCCGCAGCCCGAGGAGGCGGAGGAGGTGGCCGATCAGGAACAGCCGGACGTCGAGCACGAGCTCGCCAGCGACCACCGTTCGGCGGAGCAGATGCTCGACGAGTCGACCTCGCCCCTGAAGGCATTCATGCTGCCCAGCGGATTCTCGGCGACCGAGCTCGAGGAGCTCGAGAAGGCGCTGCAGACGCGCATGGCCGAGCTGGACCAGCGCGAGCGTGCGCTCGACGAGCGCGAAGATGAGCTGCTCGAGACGGATCGCCACTACCAGGATCTGTACGGACGCCTGGAGAGCCTGCGCAACTCCGTCTTGGAAGAGGAGGCCGAGGTCAGCGCTCAGAAGGAGGAGGCGGCCCGCGACCGGCTCGCCGGCGAAGAGCGCGAGACGCAGAGCTACAAGAAGATGGCCGGCATCTTTCAGGAAGGAAAGGCGAGCGACTCGGCGCGGCTGTTGATCGACGTGTACGACCCCACCGAGGCGGCGCGCATCCTCAGCGCCCTCGAGGAGGAGCGCGCCGGCCAGATCCTTGCGGCGATCCACTCGCTCGCCCCGGAGCGCTCCAAGGCCTACCACCAGGCATTCCGCACGCAGTAGAGAGCCGTACGCCGCCCCTAACGCCTTTCTCGCCAATGGGTTGCCAAGAGGCCGAGGAAGCCTCCGGGTATCGGGGCGGCGTTAAGGTCCTCCGCCCTTCGGCCGATAACGAGAACGGCCCGTCCCCTCTCTTTCTGGGCCTCCTCCCGCAATGGATCTCAATACCGCCATCGGTACGGCCCTCGCCTTCGGCCTCGTCCTCTTCGCGATGGCGGTCGGTCCCGGCGGAGTCGGAATCTTCATCCACATCCCCTCGATGGTCATCGTGTTCGGCGGAACGATGGCCGTGACGATGATGGCGTTCCCGACTTCGGACCTGAAGCCGGTCATCAAGGTGATGCTGGTGACGGCGATCCGCAAGCAGAGCACGCCGACCGAGGAGATCGAGCGGGTCGTCACCTACGCGAACCTCGCGCGCAAGGAAGGCCTGCTCGCGCTCGAGACCAAGCTGCAAGAAGTTGACGACGCGTTCTTTTCGAAGGGCATCCAGCTCGTGATCGACGGCTTCGGCGCCGACACGGTGCGCGACATCATGGAGCTCGAGGCCGAGTGGGAGGGCCAGCGCCACGGCACCGGCCGCAAGATCATGGACCAGATGGCGGCCTTCGCGCCGGCGTTCGGAATGATCGGAACGCTCGTCGGACTGGTGCAGATGCTCCAGGACCTCTCCGATCCGAGCGCCATCGGCATCGGCATGGCGACGGCGCTCCTGACGACGCTCTACGGCGCGATGGGCGCGAACATGGTCTTCATCCCGCTCGCCGGCAAGCTCGAGATGGTGGCGAAGCAGGACTCGCTCCTGCGCAGCCTGATGATCGAGGGAATCGTCGCGATCCAGTCCGGCGAGAAGCCGCAGCTGATCAAGGAGAAGCTCAAGGGCTTCCTCCCGCCCAGCGTGCGCGAGTCGGTCGAGGCCACATGAGGTGAAGCCGTGGCGAACGACGACGTCATCATCAAGATCAAGGAGGTCGAGGACGGCATCGAGGGCGCGCCGCCTTGGATCACGACCTTCGTCGACATGGTGTCGCTGCTCGTGACCTTCTTCATCCTCCTGTTCACGTTCTCGGCAATCCAGGACTTCGAGGTCTTCACGCTGCCTCAGCAGCTCGTCGGAACCTCGGGAATGTCGAAGAAGAGCGGCGATACGATGGAGGCGCCCGAAACCGACGTCATGCAGGCGATGGACATCGCCCGCGGCGCGCGCAACCCGCATTCGCGGCCCAAGGACCAGCTCTCCGAGAACCTCGAGGAGATGGGCCAGAAGATGACCGAGGAGCACCTGGAGCTCGACGCGAGCAACGTCGCCGACGGGCTGCGCATCACCTTCGACGAACGCGGAGCGTTCGCGCCTGGCTCGGCGGTCATCAATCCGGTGCTGGCCAAGTCGCTGCGCGAGTTCGGCGGCGTGATGGAGCACTACCGGCACATGGTCGTCGTCGAGGGCTTCACCGACTCCCAGTTCAAGCCGACCCCCACGTACCCGACGGCCGAATCCCTGTCGCTCGCGCGCGCCTCGGCGGCCGCCAGGGTCATCTTGGAGAGCTCGAACACCTCCGCGCACCTCCTGCAGGTCGGCGGCATGGGCGCGACGGGCGGCGAGCCCGACGAGACCAGCCTCGACCGGCGCCGCAAGCGACGGGTCGAGGTCCGCATCCTCTCGCTCAGCAAGGCGCGCGCCGCCGCGATCGAGGCCGAGGAGCAGGGGGACTGATGCCCAGGGTCAAGACGGTCATCAAGCTCGTCAAGGGCAAGGGCGCACCTGCGTACATGGTGTCCTTCGGGGACATGATGACGCTGATCCTGTGCTTCTTCATCCTGCTCGTGTCGCTCGCCGAGGAGCGCAGCTACGGCCTGATGGCGAAGGGTCTCGGCTCGTTCGTCATCGCCACCAAGTCCCACGGCCTGACCGGCATCCTCGATGGGCACGAGAAGCAGCAGATCTTCAACCAGGTGCGGCGGCGCTTCAACCTGCCCCCCGAGGAGGACCCCGAACGGCGCGAGATGCACGAGCAGTCGAGCAAGTTCGAGCTCCTGCGCGCCGAGGCGCTCCAAGCGCTCGAACCCCACGACGAGGTCCGTCAACCGCGCGTCGCGACGTTCGATCCCGGAAGTGCGACTCTCTCCGCGAAGGCGCGCGACTACCTCGATTCCTGGTCCGACACCTTGCGACCGAGCCCGGGCCAGGCGCTGCTCCTCGAGGGGCACGCGTTGCCACAGGAGACGTCCCGGGCCAGGGAGCAACTCGCGTTCGAGCGCGCGGGCGCCGCGCGCCAGTACCTGATCGAGGAGCACGGATTCGAGCCGTCGCGGGTCGAGGCGCGGGCCTGGCTCGAGGAGATCGTCGCGGACGCGAGCAAGATCACGCGTTCCGTCGACGCACGGCTCATCCTTCCGCCGAAATCGGCCGAAAGGTGATCGGCAGCCCACTTCAGGAATAGCCCGACGAGGCAGCTCCACGAAGGCAGCCCCCAACAGACATGGCAGAGGAAGAAAAGGAAGAACCGGACGACGAACAGGCCGGCGAGGGATCCGAGGAGTCCTCCGAGGAGGAGAAGGACCGCGGGCCGGTGAAGCTGGTCGGCGGAATCGTCGGAATCGTCGCCGTGGGTGCGATCCTGGCGATCATGGCAGCCCCGTCCACCGAAGAGAGAATGGTGCTGACGGGCCCCTTCCCGTTCCAGATCCTCGAAGCCCCGTTCCAGGCCAATGCGCTCGACGGCAACCTGACGCGCTACGTACGCTTCACCCCGCACTGCGAGTTCTTCGCGTACGAGGAGGCCTACCTCGCGACGCGCGCCACCGACCCGCTCTACCTCCCCGAGCTCAAGACCGCCCTGAGCCAGTCGGCGGCGAACAAAACGATCGCGGAGATGCTCGAGGGCATCCAGCGCGAGCTCTTCCCCGTCGAGATCCAGGAGAACATCGCGCCGGTGCTGTTCCCCTTGCACATCGGCGAGACGACCTTCCACCGCGAGACCGATGCGACGAGCGGTCTACGTCCGGGCTTCTCGTTCGAGAAGGCGACGTTCCGCGGCCTGTTCCACGACCACGTTCTGAAACTCGACGCCATTGCCAAGACGCTACAGCTCGACGATGGCGTCGAGATGACGTTCACCGGCGACGAGCAGGACCTCATCGTGCGTAGCCTCGCCGGCGACACGCTCTACGTCGACGTATCCGCTGTCGATCCCGAGTTTCAAGGCGAGGTCCAAGTCGGCGTTCACGGCCGGGTGCGCAAGGTCATGATCGTCGACGCGATGGCCCAATAGGAACCAGAGAGAGACCATTGAGCGACGGCGTCGAACAGGAAGAGGTCGAGGCGATCCGCGAAGCGGTCGAGCCTCTGGCCGTGCAGCGGAAAGCGGTGGAGACCCGCGACTTCCGCCGCCCCCGCCGTCTGTCGCGCGCCCACCTCTCGGCTGTCAAGCACTCGCTGGAAGTCGCGATGCCCAAGGCCGCGGCCGCCATCGCCACACCCCTGCGCAAGACCCACAAACTGACCATCGCGTCGGTCAGCGAGACGGACGCCGGCGAGCTCTTTGATTCCCTCGTGCCGCCGTTCCTCGTCTACGGCTTCCCCTGCGGCATGGGTCGCGGCTGGCTCGTCTGGGACACCGCGCCCGCGGCGGCCACGTGCGAGACGATCCTGTCGGGAACCGTCGAGGGCGACGGCGATGCCGCGGCGCGATCGCTCTCGCCGACCGAGCGGCGCGTCGCGCGTTCCCTGCTCGATGCGCTCGTCGCGCCGATCACGCGCTCCCTGGGTCTGCACGCTCGCTCCGGTGCGCTCGCGCTCGAGCGCGACGAGCTCTCGACCCTCGCCGAGGAATCACCGACCGCGGACACGCGCCGTCTGCTCGTGCACATGATGTTCGAGGGCCCCGGGGCGCCGAGCGAGATGCGCGTCTACGTCCCGGCCAAGTTCCCCGCGATCGACCCGTTCGAGGTCGAAGACGAGGCGCCCGAGCACCTCGAAGAGGTCCCCTTCGAGCTCAGCGCGACCCTCGGCTCGGTCGAAGTCTCGCTCGCGGAGCTGATGAGGCTCGAAGTCGGCGACGTCATCCCGCTCGGCGTCACCAAGGGGGAATCGATTCAGATCCACATCGGAGAGCGCGCCCGTGCCACCGCGCAATGGGGCCGGCACCAGGGGCGCCTCGCCATTCGTATCGAAGATCTTCAACAGATGCCCCCCGCGAGCGGGGCCCAGTCCGCGGGGACACCGCCCACCGGGAAACCGTCCCGCTCTTCAGGTGAACGCTAGAACGCCATGGCCGACAACACCGAAACCCAAGACGTCGAGAAGGCGATCGACCAGGCGACCGAAGCCGTCGCGGCGCAGATCGGAACGCTCGATGCGCTCGGCGAGCTGACCGGCGAGCCGCTCGGGCTCGACAGTCTCCTCGACGTGCCCGTGCGCGTCACCGTTCAGATCGGCCGCGCCAGCATGTCGCTCGGCGAGCTGATGAAGCTCGGCCCCGGCGCCCTCGTGTCCCTCGACCGCGAGGCGCACGAGCCCGCCGACATCCTGGTCAACGGCAAGGTGGTCGCGCGCGGCGAAGTCGTGACGATCGAGAACTCCTACGGCGTGCGCATCACGTCCGTCGAGCGCAGGCCCGGCGAAGCGCCGGCAGCCGAATCGGAGCCGCCGGCGGCCGAGTAGCTACTGGTGTGATGCAGACAGTTGCGGTCTTATCCCGAGTTCGCGTGTGCGTGCCACAAGGCGTGGCGACGACGCAACTTCGCTGCCAATACGGCGATACTGGGATTGGTCGCAGGAGCCGCAACGCCGAGGCGCGTGCATGCGGGCCGGGATACGACTGCGAATGTCTGCATCACACCACTAGACCTTCTGGAAGCGCGACAGCGAGAAGAACTCGGGGTCGATCGCGCTCACCGGTTGACCGAGGATCATCTGCGCGACCCCCTCGCCGATCGACGGCGCCAGCTGGAAGTCGTTGCCCGAGAAACCGGTGACGACGTAGAGGCCGGGGATCTGCTCGACCGGTCCGACGATCGGACGCTGGTCGGGGGTGAGGGTGACCCAGCCCGACTGTCCGCCGAGCTCCTCCAGGTCCTTGTAGACGGGCAGGCGCGCGCCGAGCGCCGAGCGCATCTCGGCCTGGAACGCGGGATCGACGACGTCGTCCTGTGCCGGCGGGACCGGGACCTCCTCGAGTCCGTCGAAGCCGATGCGGCCGACGCGCGAACGACGCTCCTTCGGCTCGCAGCGGACGTGGATCCTCTGTTCCATGTCGAAGACGACCGGGTGCGCGACCGGCATCGCATCGAGCGGGTCAGGAATGAAGCGCGTCTCGAAGTCCGCCGATTCGCCCTCGTGCGCCGGGTCCTCGTCCTCGACCAACACCTCGGGCATGCGCACGAAGGTCTCTTGGGTCCGCACGACGCTGAGCGGCAGCTCGACGCCGAGTGACTTCAGGATCGCCGGCGTCCACGGGCCCGTCGCGAGCACGACGTTCGGCGCGTGGAAGGTCCCGGCGCTCGTCTCCACGCCGACCGCGCGCCCGTCCTCGACGAGGATCGTCGGGTTCTTGACGCCGATGCGCGTGACCGCGCCGCGGTTGCGCGCGAGGACGGCGAAGGCCTCGATCGTGCGTCCGGGGTCGACGAAACCGCCGTCGGGCTCGTACGAGCCGAACGCGTCGTCCGCCACCTCGATCCCGGGCGCGATCTGGCGGATCTCCTCGGCGCCGACCGCGCGCACGTCGATGCCGATGCTGCCCTGCATCGCCGTGTCCAGCTCGAGCTGCTGCGCAGCAGCACTGCCCTTCTTGCCCGCGAGCGTCAGCACGCCGGTGCGCCGGTAGCCGACGGGCCGGCCCGTGTTCGACTTCATCCCCGCGTACACCTTGAGCGCGTCGCGCGCCATGCCGGCCATCGCGCGATCGGAGTAGCCCTGGTGCACGATGGCGCCGACGCGCCCGGACGAACCGGAGCCGAGCTGGTTGCGCTCGATCAGGATGACGGGTTCGCGCAGCGGGTCGCAGCGGGAGGCCGCGTGCAGGGCGATGCAGGTGCCCATGGCACCGCCGCCGACGATGAGGATCTTGGCCTTCAAAGGATTCTCCAAACGGTCGTGTGAGCGGCGACCATTGTAGGGCCTCGGAGCCTGCGCCCCATACAAATAGGCCCTGCTAGGCCATCGCGTCCGTCCGACGACACGGATGGCACGATACGGGATAAGCTCGCTGGAAGGCCAACAAGGAGCTGTTTCAGTGCGAATCCTGATTCTACTCCTCTGCATGTCATCGGCTGCGGCACAGACGTCGGTCGTCGTGCCTGCCCTGAACGCGCAGTTCCCGGGCGGCGGAGGGAATCTCATTCCGTCCTCGCAGTCGGTCGCCGACAACGTCTCTCGCTACCAACAGGTCTACAGCGCGACCGACCTGTCGGCCGTCGACGGCCACCTGCTGGGCGAGGTCGCGTTCCGACTCCGATCGGGTGACGACAGCATCGCCGGTGGATTCGCCTACGACCAGCTGATCATCCGCATGTCGACGACCCTCCGTGACGCCGACAGCTTGTCAACCGATCTCGACACGGTTTCCCTATGCCGGTGGCAACCTCCTCCTCGACATCGAGATCATTCCCGTACCGAACTTTCCGAGTTCGTCGTGGTTCAGCCTGGACGCCGTGTACGGCTCGAGCGACGTGATGAGCCGCGCCTTCGTATCGAACGGAACCGGCTTCACCGATACGGTGGGACTCGTCACCCGGATGGAACTTCCAGTGCTGGTTCCGCGACCTCGGCTCGAACAACTTCACCGATGCCGTCTCGGTGACGTTCCTGTGATGTCCCCGGAATAGGCCCAGCCCCCCCCAAGGCGCGGAATGGGGAGGGCTGGTCGCGGGTGGACGAACCGCCCGCTTATGAAAAGGCACCGGACCGCAGGGACGCCTCGAAGGAGAGAGGGGAGTCTCTTTCGGGCCGTGACGCAGCCCGGAGCCTTAGCTTTGTGTTCGCTGTTCAGCCCCACGTCCGAGGTTTCGCTCGGCGGGGGGGCAGAAAGCCACGGTTTTTTTCGCGCGGCCGGGCGAGGCGGATCTTGTCCTATAGACTTCCCGGCCCGTCGATTTCGCCATGCTGCCCACGCGTCAGACACGAACCATCCACGTCCGAGACCTTCCGATCGGGGGCGCCGCCCCGATCGCCGTGCAGAGCATGGCGGCCACCCAGACGCGCAACGTCGCGGCGACATTGCGGCAGGTTCAGCTGCTCGAGGAAGCGGGCGCGGACCTGATTCGCGTCGCGGTCGACAGCGCCGCCGATGTCGAGGCCCTGGCGGAGATCCGCGGCGCGTCGAGCGCGCCGTTCTCGGTCGACCTGCAGGAGAACTACCGCCTGGCCGAGACCGTCGCGCGCCACGTCAACAAGATCCGCTACAACCCCGGGCACCTGCACCACCACGAGAAGTCGAAGCCGATCGAGGACAAGGTGCGCTGGCTGGTGGACGTCGCGCGCGCCGAAAGCTGCGCGATGCGCATCGGCGTCAACGCGGGTTCGATCGCGCCCGACTACAAGGAGCGCTTCCCCGGTGACGCGGTCAGCGCCATCGTCGCGAGCGCCGCGGACCACTGCACGCTGCTCGACGAGGCCGGCTTCACGGACTACGTGGTCTCGATCAAGGACTCCGACCCGCGCCTGGTCGTCGAGGCGAACACGCGTTTCGCGGAGCGGCGCCCCGACGTTCCGCTGCACCTGGGCGTGACCGAGGCGGGCATGCCGCCCGAGGGCGTCATCAAGACGCGCATCGCGTTCGAGCAGCTCGTCTCGCGCGGCATCGGCGATACGGTCCGGGTCTCCCTGACCGTGCCCTTCGACGACAAGGGGACCGAGATCGACGTCGGGCGCTCGATCCTGGCGGACATCGAGGCGGGTCGCTTCCGCTCCGTCCCGCCCAACTTCTTCGACGGCCTCAACATCATCGCCTGCCCCTCCTGCAGCCGCGTGGAGAACGAGCGCTTCATCGAGCTCGCCGAGGAGGTCAAGCGCGCGACCAAGTACGCCAAGGAACACGACCTGACGATCGCCATCATGGGCTGCCGCGTGAACGGCCCGGGCGAGACCGACGACGCCGACATCGGGATGTGGTGCGGCCCGAAGACCGTCAACCTCAAGCGGGGCGAGGAGACGATCGGGACGTACTCCTACGACGCGGTGATGGGCGAGCTGCACAAGGAGCTCGACCGGCAGATCGCGTCGCGCTGACGAACAAAGGACCCCGCCGCACGGACACAGGGGTGCCGAGCCGAGCAGCGGTGAGGATCCTTGGCTCCGAGCCGGGCTCCCCGAGAGGGTGTTTGTCTCCGCGCCGGCCGATGGTCGAATGTTCTCTCGCGCGGGTCGTCCGCGCGAAAGCCGCGCATTCCCCCAACCGTTCATGGCCTTCGAGACACCTACCGGCTCCGGAGCGCAGCTCAGATATGCCCCGCGAACGGTTGGATCATTATCCAAAAAAGCCCGACCCGGTCCGTGGCCTACTCGCGGGGCTCGGTGAACGCGAGCTTCGAGCGAAACTCCCCCTCGAGCCCGACGCGGATGCGCATGCTCCCAGCGACGCTCAGAACGAGCAAGAGCTCGGCCTCGGCCGTACCCGCGACCTCCGCGGCGCACGGTCTCGACTTCGCCGTCGACCAGAGCGCGCTTCCTTCCGCCTTCACGCGGACGTCCAAGACGACTTCTTCCAACCAGTCGACGGTCCGCTCGTCGATCTCGAGCTGCGCCGCAGTCTCGAGGGCGCGCTGGATCAGATCGAGACGCTCGCTGCCGCAGGCCTCGAGCTCGAGCTCGGCGACTCCATCGTCTTGGTCGACGTAGCTAGCGGTGATCGCCTCGTCGTTCCACTGCAGGAGCTCGCCCGTATCGAGCAAGCGCGTCAAGAGCAGGAACAAGTCGTCGAACTCACCGTCGAAGCGGTCGAAACCCACCCCCGGCCGGCCGACCGGCTGCAGCATCTCGCGCAGCGCCGAGCCATCGATGTACCAGTGCTCGCCGACCGAGGCGGGCTCCTCCGGCCGCAGGCCGGACCAGCCGACAGCGCCCGCGAGCCCCGCCCAGTCGCGCTCCTTCAGGCCGCGTTCGTCGAGCGGCTCGACGTTCCAACCCGCGCCGTCCGAACCGTGCTGCACGCGGAACTCCTCGCCGACGAGCGAGCACGCGAGGCGCGCGGTCTCGGTTCCGTTGTTGGTTCCGTACAACCACTTCCAATCGTCCTCGTTCGCGATCTTCTCGAAGCGGCGCGTGTAGCGCGTCGGTGCACCGCCCTCGACGCTCTCCCACTCGTCGGTCCAGACGGCGCTGCGCTTGCCGCCGAGCTCGAGCGCCGGGTTGTAGCTGGCGACGTCGAACTCCTGGCCGTCCCACTCGACGATGATCGACTCGAAGGTCCACCGGTACTCACTCGCGAGCTCGCCGCGCAGCGCTCCTCCAGCCGCGACCCGGAACACGAAGTCGTCGCCAGCGGGGAGGGCGAAAAGGACGACGGGCGGGAGGAGATGGAACAGGCGCATGGCGCCGATTGTCGGCTGGGCGGTGCGCGTTCGTCGACGTCAAAGCGCTACATCGTCGATAAGCGCGGACTATCGCCGGGCCAGGCCGCTACCTACGAAAAGGGGCGAGGAAGCGCACGAACTCGTCCTCCCCGCTCGCACCGAGCTGCATGCCGAGCGACTCCTCGCTGTCGGGATCGATCACCACGTACGCCGGTACGGCGCGCCCACTCGTCAGGGCCTGCATGAGCTCCTGGCTCGCCTCTGCGCCCGGCTCGTCGACGTACATGCGCGCCTCGACGAAACCGGCGAGCGCCCTTTCGACCTCGGCCTCCGCGAAGACCTGCGCCTCCATCCTGCGGCAGTTGACGCACGTCCTGCCGCTGAAGTTGGCCAGGACGAGCTTGCCCTCCGCCCGCGCGCGGGCGAGCGCAGTCTCGAAGTCCTCGACGATCACGCGCGGTTCGGCTTCGCTCTCGATCGCGTGTCGTTCGTCGGGCACGGAGCGACAGCTGAATGCGAGCAGGGAGCAGGCGGCGAGAAGGGGGGTCGTGTTCTTGGTGCTCATGCCGCTTGCTACGAGGCGACCTCGGCATCGTTGGCGGCTTGCCGCGCATCGCGGCCGCGGCGCCGCAGGCGCGCACCGAGCAGCGCGACCGCGAGCCCACCGATGCCCTGGACGATGGCTTTGGGCAACACGTCGTGTACGTCGCGCTTGACCATGTTGTACGAACGCCGATCGGAAAACTCGTGCCGGGCACGGACACCGTAGCCCGACCGAGAGTGTAGCCCGTCCTTCAACCGCCTCGCCGCGAGGAGTAGAGTCCGTCTTCACGCCATGACGTTCCGCTTCCTGCATCTGGCCGACCTGCACCTCGAGACGCCGTTCGGCGGGCTGCCCGCGACGCGCGATCGGCTGCGGCGGGCGACGCTCGAGGCGTTCGGGCGTGCGGTTGACTTCGCGTTGGAGGAACGCCTGCACGCCGTCCTGGTCGCTGGCGACGCGTTCGACGACCCGCTCTTGTCGCTGCGCACCGAGATCGCGTTCCGGCGCCAGATCCAGCGGCTCGCCGAGGGCGGTGTCTGGTTCCTCTACGTGTGCGGCAACCACGACCCGGGCGAAGGCACCAAGCGAGCGGCGCAGCTCGGGCTCGAGGACACGGGGCTCGGCGAGCCCTGGCGCAAACGCGTGCACGTCTTTCGCAAGGCCAAGCCCAAGCCCGTCGTCGTGACCGACGCGCAGGGCGAGGAGGTCGGCGTCGTCGTCGGCGCCGGCCACGTCAAGGAGCACGAGGAGCGCAACCTCGCCTCGAAGTTCACGCGCCTCGACACGGAGCTGCCCGTCGTCGGGCTCCTGCACACCCAGATCGAGTCGGCGCGCAAGGCGGAGCGCCACGACCGTTACGCCCCGTCGACGGCGGACGACCTCGGCGTCGTGCAGTACGACTACTGGGCTCTCGGACACGTCCACCTCCGCCAGCAGCCCGTCGAGGGCCTCGCGGCGTGGTACGCCGGCAACCTCGTCGGCCGCAACCCCAAGGAGACCGGCCCGAAGGGCGGGCTCGCGGTCGAGCTCGAGGCGGGCGTGGCGCCGGAGCCGCGCTTCGTTCCGTTCGCGCCCGTGCGCTGGGAACGCTTCACGGTGCGCGACCTGGGCGACTGCCCGAACACACACGAGCTCGCGGACCGTCTCGGCCGGCGCGTGGAGAAGCTCGCGGCCGAGACGCCAGAGGAGCTCGTCGTCGTGATCGAGCTAGCGGGCGAGTGCCCCGTCGCCGCCCAGCTCACGCCGAGCGCCGACCGCGCCGATCTCGGTGAGGCCATCGCGGAAGCGACCGGTGTACTCGAGGTCCAGCTCTGGCTCAGCGGTGTGCGCCTGCCGCGCGACCAGGGTGAGCTGCGCCGGGTTCCGTCGGTGCTCGGCCGCGCGCTCCAGCTGTGCGAGGAGGCGGCGGGCGACCTCGAGCTGCTCGATGAATTGGCGCCGGACGACCTCGCGGGGCTCGAGGGCCGCGGGCCCCTCGGCGACGCCGAGCGCGCGAGCTACCTCGCGAGCCTCGTCGATGGCATCGACGAGGACCTGATCACGCGCTGCCTCGGAGAGGAGCCGGACGAATGAGGCTGCTCGGCCTCGACGCCAAGTGCTGGGGACCGCTGCGCGATCGCCATTTCGCGCTCTCGGAGCGCATCTTCCTCGTCTACGGCCGCAACGAAGCGGGCAAGTCGTCGTTCCGCTCCGCTCTCGAGACGCTCCTGTACGGCTTCTCGCCCGCGCAGCGCGACAGCCATCCGCTGGCGACGTGGAGCAGCGACGGCGCGAACCTGCACATCGAAGCTGAGCTCGTCCTCGACGACGAGACGACGATTGCCGTCGAGCGCACGATGCAGTCGCGCGGGACGCTGCGCATCGCGCGCGGGGGCGAGGAGTTCCAAGGGCGCAAGTCGGCGTCGAAGAACGCGCCCTTGCCGCAGCTCGCCGCGATTCCGCGCGACTTGTTCCGCGCGGTCTACTGCTTGACGACGAGTGACGTCATCGAGCTCGACGGCGACGTGCGGCGGCACGTCGACGAGCTCCTGCTCGGCGAGAAGACGATCGAGGGTCTGCGCCCGACGTACCTCGTGCGCGAGGAGCTGATCGAGGACGCCGGCGCCTTGTGGCGTAGCACCGATATCGGCAAGCCGCGCTCGAAGGAAGTGCGGGCCGAGTTGCGGGAGGCGCGGCGCGCGCTGCGCCGGGCGCGCACGAACGAGGAGGAGCTGCGCGGCGTGCTCGAGGAGTACGCAGAGCTCGAGGACGAGCTCGACGAGCTCAAGGTGCGCCGGCGCGCGCTGGCGCGTGAAGCCGAGGAAGCGCGTTTCCTCGGCGCGCTCGCGGAGCTCGAGCGACGCACCGCGCCCGTCCCGGAGCTCGCCGTCGCGACGCTCGAGAAGGATCCACTCGTCGACCCGGTCGAGCTCGAGACGATGGTGCACCGGCTCGACCAACGCCTCGCCGAGCCCCGAGCCCGGCTCGAGCGCGAGGCGCTCACGCTGCCGGCCTCCGCACGCCGAATCCTCGCCTGTGGGCCGGCGATCGAGTCGGCGGCGGGCGAGCTCGCTCGCCACGAGCTCGAGGAAGAGGCCGAGGCGGACACGCGCGCAGGCGCGGACGAGCTCTTCGACGAAGTGCAGGGCGCCCTCGTGCGCGTCTGCGGTTGCCCGCCCGAGGAAGTCGACGAGGAGACGCTCGGGGCGTTCCCGCTCGACGGCCTGCGCGCCGCCGGCGAGGCGTGGCAGGAGGCGCTCGACGACGACCGCACGCGCAGCACGCGACCGCCGCTGTGGCTGGTCGTCGCCGCGGCGGTCGGGGCCGGCGTCGCGCTCGCGTCACTCGACGGTTTGCTGTCGCCGTTCGTCGGCGCGCTCGGCCTGGCGATGCTCGCGACAGCGCTCTTCGTCGCGGTTGCGCGCTCCCGCGTCGAGGACGCTGCGCCCGAGGCGCGCAAGGACGTCCTGCGGCTGATCCAGCGCCTCTCGATCGACCCGAGCGCAGCGTCGACTCCCGCCTCGCTCGGCCGGCTCATCGAACGCCTCGAGGACCAGCGCACGAAGCTGGAGAACGCCTACCGCGCGAACGGCCGCGCGCTCGACCTAGCGCGTCGGATCGCCGAACGCACCGAACGTGCCGAGGAGCTCGCCGGGCGTGCGGGCATCGAGGGACTAGGCGGTGCGCCGGCGAGCGAGATCCTGACCCGTCTCGATGCCGCGTTGGACGACGCGCGCGAAGCGGCCGCGGCTGACCTCGCCGACCGCGCCGACCGCGAGCGCGCACAGGCCGACCTCGCGACGCACGGACCAGAGCTCGAGCGGCTCGCCAAGAGGCTCGAGCGCGTGATCGCCGCGCTGGGGGAGAGCTTCCCCCACCTCGCCGCCGATCCGGGCGCCGCTTTCCGGGCATGGCGCGAGGCCGAGAAAGAAGCCGAGTTCGTCCTGCGCCGGCGTGCGGAGCTCGAGGCCGACCCCCTGTACGCGCGTCTCGCGGACGACCCGCGCCTCGACGCGGGCTTGACCGAGCCGCCGTGGCATCCGAGCTCGATGCGCGCGCGCGATGACGAGCTCGGCGAGATCGAGAACCGAATGGAAGGTGTTCAACGTCGCCTCGGTGAAATCCAGCGCCAGCTGGACGACGACGAGGGCAGCAGCGTCGCGCGGGCCCACGAGCTCGTCCGCGAGCTCGAGGCGCAGTACGAGTCCGTCTGCATCCAACGCGACCGGCTCGCGTTGATGGAGCGCGTCCTCGCGGAGGCCGACCGACTGCACCGCGAGGAGCATCAGCCCGACGTCCTGCGGCGCGCGAGCCGCTACCTCGAGTCGATCACCACCGGCCGCTACACGCGCCTCGACTATCCCGAAGGGGACGTCGCGGGTCTCCACGTGTTCTCGGCCGAGAGGAACGAGGCGATTCCGGTCGGCGAGCCGCTCTCGCGAGGCACCCGCGACCAGATCTACATGTGCCTGCGGCTCGGTCTGCTCGACCACCTCGACGTCGGACGCGAGAGCCTTCCACTGATCCTCGACGAGACGCTGGTGCACTGGGATCGCGGCCGCCGCGCCGAGCTCTACCCGGTCCTCGAGGAGGTCGCCGAGCGGCGCCAGGTGATCCTGTTCACCTGCCACGAGAGCTTCGCGGAGGAATCCGAATCCGCGATGGAGCTCGTGCGCATCGACCTGTCCGAGGTTCCCTCGGGCGCGGCGGTCAAGGCCCACCGCACGACGCGCAAGAAGCGCGCGTCGAAGAGCGACGGGCCGAACCTGTTCTCCTAGCCCGAATCCGCAGACGGCGCCACGGCCAGGGCCGTGGCACCTGGCCGTCATTGGAAGCTCACCGAGACCCCGCTCGAGAAGTTCGAGGTCGACGTCGGGTTGTTGTCGCGGAACCACGCCGGGAAGAACCGCGTCTCCCCCGCGAGGACGGGCGCGACGCCAGTCGGCGTCGGCGTCTGGGGCAACGAGAGCTGCAACGACGCCGTGCCGCGGGGGCCGACGAACCGGATCTGGCCCGCGCGGTTGTAGCGGCCGATCGGGCCCGCGACACAGAGTGGTGTGATTCACTCTGACAGGGCATTATCGGCGGTTCGTACGGGAGCCTCGGGCTCGGGGCCACGCGCCTCGCAAGTGGTGGGGATTGCGCGGGCTCGGTACCACCCGGACGCGAATGGCCAAACTCCCTATCAGGAGAACGTGATCTCGATCGCGTCCGTGAAGTTGCTCGTGTTGCCGACGTCGCGGTACCAGCACTGGAAGTTCCAGGACTCCCCGGGCATCACGGGGGAGGTCGGGTTGATGGGGATCGCGGTGAGGTCGATCGCGGTGCTTCCGCTCGGGCCTTGGATGATCATGCCCGGTGAGTTGAGGCGACCGATGTTGCCCGTGACGCACAGGAAGCCGCTCGAGTTGGGAGGCATCACCATGCCCTGCGTCCGACTGGCGAGGAAGTAGCCGAACTGTCCCGGCGGCAGATCAGACGCCGCGAGCGTCACGTTGTTCTGCGCGACCTCCGGGCTTCCGAGCGCGTCGATCCTCCCCGGCATGCCCGTCGAGTTGACGTTCGCCGGCGAGCAGTATCGCGTGTCGATGGGCGACGGGTCATAGTCCCCGTCGCAGTCCGGCGCCGGCTGGTTCGTCACGGGCGTGCCGTCGGCGTACAAGACCGTGTTGTCGTTTCCGGGGATCCAGCCAGGCTGCGTCGAGCCGGCGATCTCATCGAGGTTCGACGTGCCCGTCACGTCGTTGTCCGAGTCGAACGTCTCCGCCAGCATCATCGCCATGTCGATGTCGCCAGTCGCAATCCACCCTATGCGAACGCGGAAGCCGTACGGGTTCCACGGCGCGCCGCCCGCCGAGGCCTGGTGACAGACTTGGCACCCGGTCCCTCCGGCGCTGATCAACAGATCGTCCGTCATCGAAGCCGGATATCTGGCGGTCCAGGAGTTGTAGAAGAACGGGAACGGGGTCGCGACGCTCGAGATGCACACGGCGGCGAGAGAGCCTGCAGTCAGGATGGAGAGGACTCGGTGCTTCATGAGCCCGATTCTAACCGACTATTCGCGCTCCGCTTTCATTCCGCGCAGGAGCCGGGACTGCAGCTCCGAGCGTGTCTTGTGAGAGGGGATTCCCTCGATCACCTCCGTCAATCGTTCGAACGCGGCGTGGGACAAGTCCGTACGCGCCACGAGCACCTCCAGCGGCTTCGCGCGCTGCGAAGACGACGACAGTCCATCGATCGAATCGAGACAAGCCATCAGGAATGCTTCGTCGGCGGGCTTGATCTTCGCGAGCCGCGCCAAGAGGCGGCTGCGCTCCGATTCGGAGGGAACATTGGCCATGCCCTTCGCGGCTTTTGTCCAGGTTGCCAGGTCGACGCCCGCCTTCTCGAACAGAGCGTCAAACGCCTGGCCTTGGAGGCTGGAGGAGCTGATGCCCACCGCGGCGGTGACGTACGCGTCGAGCACGTCCGCGTCGCTCGGCGCGCGCTCGATCGCGCACACGAGAGCTTCGGTCCGCGCCGAGGACGACGCGATGGTCGACGAGGCCTCGATCAGCCTGCGGTAGGTCACGGGGGCAAGCTCGGCGGTCGACGCCAGCGCGGCCAGCGCCTCACCCTTGTTGCTGGACGACGAGAGGTCGACGGCGACGGACAGGTAGCTCTCGTGCACGCCCTCTTCGCTGGGGGACGCGGCGAGGAGTGCGAGGAGCACTTCCTTGCGCGAGCTGTCAGAAGTGACGTGGCGCGCCGCCTGGATCGCGTGCGCGGCGAGCGGTCCGTCGAAATGCCGCCGCTCCGCGATCGCCTCCAAGAGCGCACGCTGGTTCGAGCTGGAGCTGATGCCCTCGATGGTCTGGAGCAGCGCGCCCGTCACGGCGCGGTCCTGCGGCGACAGCCCCGCCGCCTTGACGAGCAGGCGCGTGCGCGTCGAGTTCGACGAGATCCCTCCGAAGCTGTGGGTCGCCGCGATGAGGGCGTCGCTCGAGAGCTCTTGGTCGAGCGCCAGGTCGGCGTAGACGGCACACGCGGAGCTGCTCTCGATCGCTGCGATCTCGTGCACGAGCCCCTCGGGCCCGTGCTCCGACAGGATACGCTGGGCTCGCGCGTCGGCTCCGATCGTCGTGCGCCGCACGAGCTTGCCGACGACCTCGGCGAGCCACAGGTTGGCCTCGTCCGACCACTCGGCGGCCTGACCGTCCACGAGGAAGACGCGTTCGATCCCCGTCGGGGTCTGGCGCAGCTCGAGCGCGCGACCGTTGCGCGTGACGTGCACCTCGTCACCCGGGGCGGCAAGGCTCGCGATCGCGGTGTCGTCGTCGTTGAACGTCACGTCACCGTCGAGCCGGATGCGCGTGACGACGCCACGGTCGTTCCACGCGACCTGGATCCCGTCGTCGTCGTGCGACGAATAGAAACTCCCCTCGCCCAGGACGAAGTCCGCCCGTCCACCGTGGGACGTGTAGCGGCATGCGCACAGGACGAGAAGGATCGGCAGCGCAAGCTGTGTGGCGTGTCGGAACATTTGGTCTATCACACTCCCTGCATCGACTTCCGTCAACGCGGTGGCGAATCGGTCACGTTTTCGGCCTCCTTTCGCATGCTGTGGGTATGATCCCCCATCACGCTCTGCTCGTTCCCCTGGCCCTGTTGGTCCCTGGCTGCCGCGGCGACGGTCACGAAGAGGTCGAGCCGTCACGCGCGGAACGGCTCGCCGGCCCCTGGCGCCAGATCGAGGGCGAGGACCTCGTCGAGGTCCTGCCGCGCGACGGCATTCCCGCGATCGACGACCCGACGTACGTCTCCGCGCAGGAAGCCGAAGCGTTCCTCGCACCCGACGAGGCCGTCCTGGGCGTCGTCGGCAAGAACGGGACCGCGCGCGCCTACTCCGCGTGGCAGCTCGACCGGCACGAGATCGTCAATGACGACCTCGACGGTGAGCCGATCGCGGCGACCTGGTGACCTCTGGCCAACGCGGGGGTCGTGTACTCCCGCAACGTCGAGGCTGACGATGGAACCCTGCGTACGGTCCTCGATTTCGGTGTCAGCGGCAACCTGTGGCACGGCGTGCTCGTGATGTACGACCGCCAGTCCGGATCGTTCTGGACACAGCTCGACGGTCGTTCGATCGAGGGGGACTACGCGGGCACACGGCTCGAGCACGTCGCGTCGACGTTCACGACTTGGGAGCGCTGGAAGGCCGCACATCCGGACACCGAAGTCCTGTTCAAGCCCGAAGACGAGCGCGGTCAGGGCGAGTCCAACTACGCGAGTTACTTCGCCGACCCCGATCGGCTCTTCCTCGATCGACTGGGCGAAGGCCTGGGGGGCAGCGTCGGACCGAAGACGACCGTCCACGGCGTCGTCATCGGCGAGACGGCATGGGCGGTCACCGAGGAACTCGTGGCCGCCGACGGCGCCGTGACATTCGGCGCCGCGGGCGAGCTCGTCACTCTGCACTACGACCCTGATACCGAGCGCGTACGCGGCGTGGCCAGGTCGCGCGGCGGCGACGACCAAGGACGCAGCGTCCGCGTCGATCGAGCGTTCTGGTACGCCTGGTCCCGCTCCCATCCCGGCTCACGCATAATGACGCGATGAGGACCCCCCCTACCTGATCGCCCTTGCGCTCGGCTTCAGCGCCTGCAACACGACACGCGACGCGACCTCCGACACGGCGCTTCCGGTCGTCATCGACGAGTCGGTCGTGGCCGGCGGGCGGTGGCCGGCATCCGGTGGTCGAGGACCCGGTCACGCTAGAGGAGCGGCTCGACCTCGCGCCGCTGCCGACTGTGGTCGACGGGATGGACGATCGCGTCAACAAGAGCTACGGCGCCTGGCCCGAGCGGCTGTACCTGATCGCGAAAGGCGGCCAAGTCGCCTACCGCGGCGGTCCGGGGCCGTTCGAGTTCGACCCCGACGGGCTCGTGGAGGCGATCGAAGCGCTGCGCTGACGGATCAGCGCACCACGTCGAACTCCTTCTCCGTCTGAATCTTCCCGGCGAGCGGGCCCGTGTCGAACTCGACCCGCACGGTGACCTTCTCGGGCACGTTTTGTTCCGGCACTCGCACGGAGGCCGGGCAGAACGTGCCTCAGGCAAAGCCGGAGTCCGTCACGTCGAGCCGAGCGCCGTCGGGGCCCAGGAGGATGACGTTCGCGGACAGATCGGAGTAGAAGCTCGGCGCCGTGCGGCCGCGGTAGGCGGTGTTGATCAAGAGCCCATCCTGCGTGTACAGGCCCGGCGAGCCCGAGAGGAGCTCGCCGGCCTTGCACGTCTTCGCCGCGGGCTTCAGGCCGACTTCGAAGCGCAGCTCGCCGATCGGGTCGATCGTGCACGTCGCGTCACGCTCGAGATCGTGCCAGACGAGCTCGCGGTCGCCACCGGGCTCGGAGAAGACGTAGCTCCAGTCGCGGCCGCCCCCGGGGTCGGCGAGGCGCAGCGTGACCATCCCGATCCGGTAGCGGCCTACCGGCACCTCCAGCGACTCGCCCTGGGCGCGTACCAGGGCTGCCGAGCCGTCCGAACCGACGAGCAGCACATTCATCGACGTGACGCGACGCTCTTCGCCCGCGCCTTCGAGCGCGAGCTCGATCTTGCCGAGTCCGTCGACCTTCTCGATCGCGAGCTCGGCCCCGAGCCGATCCGAGCGCAAGGCGAAGCGCTCCCCCGCAATCGTCAGGATCGGCGCGTACAGGAACAGCTCACGGAACGGAGCCCACTCGCCATCGCTGTCGAGGTCGAGCCACAGCTGGTCGCGGCTGTCGGTGAAGAAGCCGTTCCCGTTCCCGTCGATGCGGCGCACGCGCAGCTCGCCCACGCCGAACGGCACGCTGCCCTCGAGGTAGCCGAGCGTCGCGTAGGAGAAGATCGAACCCGTTTTTCCGAGGGTGAACATCACGCGCCGCGGCACGTGCTCGGTCAGCCCGCCCTCCAGGACAGTCTCGACGGCGACCGACGTCTCCCAGCGACCGCCTTGGAACGGCACGAGATCGTCCTCCTGGATCATGAAGTCACGCCCCGTGTCGACGTAGAGGTCGATCTCGGTGTCGGAGACGTGATCGAGCACGACGAAGACGCGCAGGGAGTCGGCGTCGCCGTAGCGCAGGCGTCCGAAGCGCTGGAAGTCGCCGCGAAACTCGACCTTCTCGATCAGCTCCTCGGGCTTCTCGGTGCCGAGGGCGAGCGCCGTCGGCAGCGCGTGCCGCTGCGGGGCGTCCGCGGGGGGCACGACGTAGCGCCATTCGACTTCGTGCTCTTGCGTGGGGCGCTCCTGCGCGGGCGCCAGCGTCGTCAGCGTCGTCAGCGTCGTCAGCGTGAGCAGTGCGATCGGGGCCCGCATCAGATGTCCTCCTTGCCGACGATCCAAAGGTTGACGTACTCATCTTGGACGAACCGCCGGCGTTCGTCTCCCGTGCGCCCGAGAACGTCGCCGATCGTACGCAGCGCGTCCGCCGGGAGCTCGCCCGAGCGGCTCAACTCGAGGGCGCGCTCGGGGTCGATGACCGCCAAGGCTGCCCAGACCGGGCGCCACTCCCAGTCGAGCTCGCCGCCCTCCATCTTCAGCAGGGTCGCGATCACCGGCTCGAGCAGACGAAGCGCGAGCTCGCGGTCGAACCGCTCGACGTAGAACGCGAGGACGCCGTCGTTCTGCCAGAGCGAGTCGCCCGCCCCCAGGTGGTTCAACTCGTTCTGCTTATCGCAGATGGCGACGGCGCGCCAAACGTACGACTCCAGACGCTCGGCATCGTGCGCCTCGACCTCCGCCGCGACCGCGAGCAGCGCACCGGCGACGCGGGCGGGAGGATAGGCCCAGCTCTGTTCTCTCGAGTCCCGTGCGGCCTCGACGCGGTCGAAGGCGTCCGCGAGGATCTGGCTCACACGCTCGCGCCGGTCCGCGAGCTGTTCTTCCCGCACCAGCGCCAGCGCGATCATCCCGTGCGTGAACCCCGACGGCTCCTCCTTCTCCGCGAGCGCCAGTGCACGCTCCAGATCGATCGGCGCCATCGCGTAGGCCATGCGCGGAACGAAGCGGTCGCGCCGCCACGAACCGTTCGAGCCGATGCGCTTCAAGAGCTCCTCCGCGCGCTGCGGGTCGACCCCGGCCAGCTTGTGGGCAATGTTGCCGTAGTGCCGGTTGACGTCCCCGGCGAGCAGCTCGAGGGCGGCATCGAGGTCGACGACGGCGAGCTCCTCGGCGAACGAGCAGCGCGCGAACGCCGCCCATTCCTCCGTCGGCAGGTCGCGGGCGACGCCTTGGCCCTCCGTGAGCACGGCTTCGGCGGCCTCCCTCTCGCCGAGTGCGAGCAGGCGGCGCCCGACCCAGCCGTAGAGGACGACGCGGTGCGCGGGAGACGACACTTGCCGCACCTTGGCGTACGCGAGCGCGAGGATCTCCAGCTTGCGCTCGCGGTCGGCGTCGGGCAGCTCGTCGAAGACCCACATGTTGCCCATCGACGAGGAGTAGCTCGAGTCGTTGAGCTCGGCGACCGCTAGCGCCTCGTCCGGACTCTTCGAAGCGAGCGAGCGGACGACGGCGTTCACGACGATCCCGCTCAGTCGCTCTTCGACGGTGCCGCGCCGGAGCTCGTCGAGCACGAACGAGGGGTCGACCCACGCCATCGCGCTGAGAACGCGGTAGGGGCGGCCGTCGCCCTCCAGCGCACGCGCCAGGCCGACCTTCAGGATCTCGTGCGCGATCTCGAGCTCTCGCGCGCGGGGGGTGCGAGCGGACGCACGCGGCGCTTCGGGGAGATCGATCGTCTCGCCGAACGTCCACTCCAGCTCGCCGCCACCCGCATCGTAGATGCCGTCGAAGTTGCCGTGCGCATCCTCGCAGAACAGGAATCCACCGCCCGGCGCGACGCCGTCGAGCGTGAACGTGCCGTCCGCCGCGGTCGTGGTCTCGACGGCCGCCAGCAGCCCGGGGCGTGACGCGACCCGCGCGCCCGCGACCGGTTTGCCGTACGGGTCGACGACGCGTCCCGACACGGATCGGGCCGCCTGCGCCTCGACGTCGAAGCCGGCCGCGAGCTCGGCGCCGCTCGTCCAACCCACGCGCGCCGGAATGACTCCCGGGCCGGACAGCGTTACGCAGTAACGCCCGTCCGGATCGAGCACCGACGCGCCCGCGAAGGCGCCTTGGGCGTCGGTCACGAGCTTCTCGTGTGACCCGAATGCGACCTTCCTCTCGCCCCCGCGCACGCCTTCGGGCGACGACTTCCAGACGACGACCTCGACGTCGGCGAGCGGCTGTCCGTGCACGTCGGCCACGTGCCCGCGCGGCGCGACGAACTCGGCGAGCCGCAGCTCCACGGACGCACCGCCGGCGTGCGCCTTGACCGGCTCGGACGTGAACAGGCTCGCGAAACGCGCGGAGAGGTCGACGACCTGGTCGGCCGGCGCGTCGATGCGGAAGCGCCCGCTGGCGTCCGCGACGCCGGCGACCGGCTGGTTGGTGAAACCGCCGCCACCGAACGAGACGCGGAAGCTACCCGATACCCACGCGCCGGGTGCCGGCTCGCCGCTCGGGAGCAGAACCGTGCCGGTCACGGGCGCGGTCGCCTGCACGATGTCGCCGAAGTCCACCTCGTCTGCGTCCGTCTCGACCGTGAGCTTGCGGTTGTTGCTGCCCGAGCGGTCGAGGTCGGACCCGTAGCTGAGCCGCAGCGGCCCGGCCTTGGCGCGCACCGCGAAGCGGCCCTGCGCGTCGGTCGTGAGGACCGCCCGAAAAGGAGGCGAATGAAGCGTCAGCTCGAGTCCGGGCACGGGTGCGCCGGCCGCATCCACGATGCGCCCGACCGCCGTGGCGACGCCCTTGCCCTCGACGATCATGCGCTTGCCCGCGCCCGCGGCGCGATCCTCGTAGCGCACGCCGCACGCGAGCAGCGCGGGGTGGCCACCGCCGAAGTTCATCGGTGGACCCGCGATGATGTGCAGCAGCGCACCGCTCTCGTCGGGCCGCACGCGCGCGTACCCCGCGCGCTGCAATCCGTTCGGCCCGTCGGTCTGAACCCACGTCCGGGCCTCGAACACGAAGTCGGACGGAAGGTCCGTGTCGACGAACACGAGCTCGAGCGCATCGGCTGCGTGCAGCTCGAGCTCGCCCTCGAACCAACCGGGTCGGCCGAAGTCGTCCGAGACCTGCTGCGTTCCGTAGCTGCCCGCCGTGACGCGCAGCGTCCCGGCATCCTTCGGGTTCCAGTGCATGGGTACGGCGACTCCGTCGTCCCCCGTGCGCGCTTCCGCGATCTCCGCGGCGATCTCCGCGAGCGGCACACCGGTCGTCTTCGACAGGCCCAGGTTGCGCGGCTGGACGCGCGCACCCGCGACGGGTGCTCCGTCGGGACCGAGCACGAGCACACGCCGCTGCGCTTCGGGAGCGAGCGCTCCGAGCCGGACGTCGAAGCTCTCGCCGATCGGCAAGTCGGCCGCGTCGAGCCTGGCGACCGCCGCGGCGTCGCCCGCGCGCAGGGCGTAGACGTAGAGCACCATCCACTCGCTGCCCCGCACCCAGCGCTCGGGCACGGTGAAGCGAAAGCCACCGTCCTCGCCGACCTCGGCCCTGCCGAAGAGGTCGGGCGAGGCGAACGTCTCGACGGGATTGCCGGCCAGGAACACGTGGGCTCCCGCCGCGGGCTGGCCGGCGGAGTCGAGCACACGGCCCTCGAGGACGGGCCCCTGGCGCGCGGCTCCACGGGCCGCGGGAGCCAAGAGCGAGAGCAGGACGAGACCCAGGGTGGGGAGCGCAGCGAGCGGCATGTTCTGAGAGTTGTGTAACGGGATTCGGCGCCGGTAACGCCTATGAGTGCCGGTCCTCATTATTGCCGCACCGGCCGATCCCGGGCCCTCTCAGCCGTATACTCCCGCATCGGGCGTCACCCCTCCACGCTCGACCACCGTCCCGCCCGAAGACCAGCCGTCCATGACCCCCCGCGAGCGATTCCTGGCCGCGTGCCGCAAAGCCGACGTCGACCGACCCCCCGCATGGATGATGCGGCAGGCGGGCCGTTACCTGCCCGAGTACCGCGCGATGCGCGCGGGCAAGAGTTTCTTGGACATGGTCCACGATCCGGCGATCGCCGCCGAGCTCACCCTCCAGCCGATCCGGCGCTTCGGCATGGACGCGGCCGTCGTCTTCTGTGACATCCTCGTTCCGCCCGCCGCCATGGGCGTCGGCGTCGAGTTCGTCTCGGGTCGCGGCCCGGTCTTGACGCCCGCGGTCCGGACGGCCGCGGACTTCGACGCGCTGCACGACTTCGAGGCCACGGAGGCGACGGGCTTCCTCGCCGAGACGCTGCGCTTGGTGCGCACCGAGCTCGGCGACGAGCGCGCCTTGATCGGTTTCTGCGGCGCACCGTTCACGGTGGCGAGCTACATGATCGAGGGTCAGAGCTCGCGCAACTTCGAACACACCAAGGCGATGATGCTCGGCGAGCCCGAGCTCTTCGACCGCTTGCTCGATCGCGTCGTCGACGTTTCGATTCCCTACCTTGCAATGCAGACGCAGGCGGGCGCCGACGTCCTGCAGATCTTCGATTCCTGGGGCGGCGCGCTCGACGCCGAGACGTACCGCACGCGCATCCTCCCGGGCCTGACCCGGCTCGTCGCGGGCGCGAAGGCGACCGGGGTCCCAGTGATCGTCTACGCCAACGGCGGCGGGCACCTGCTCGAGCTCCTGGCGAGCACGGGCACTGACGTCGTATCGATCGACTGGCGGGTCGACCCGCGCGATGCGATCGCCCGCATCGGCGGCAAGGTCGCGCTGCAGGGCAACCTCGATCCGTGCACGCTGTTCGCTCCGCCCGAGGTCGTCGAGCGCGAAGCGCGCAAGGTGCTCACGGGCTTCGAAGGACCGGCTGGGTACATCTTCAACCTCGGCAGCGGAATCCTGCCGAAGACCCCCCTCGACTCGGTCGAGGCTCTGTGGCGCACGGTGCTCGGCCGCGAACTGGATACGATCCCGTCATGAGCTCGCTCGCCGTCTCGCCCGATCTCCTGACGCGGTACGCGACCAACGCGCCGCGCTACACGTCGTACCCGACCGCGATCGACTGGGATCGAGATTTCGACGCGAGCATCTACGGCGACCGACTCGAGCGCGCGGGCACACGCAACGATCCGCTGTCGGTCTACTTCCACCTGCCGTTCTGCCAAGAGCTGTGCCTGTTCTGCGGCTGCAACGTCGTGATCACACGCAAGGAGGAACGCATCGAGGCGTACCTCCAGCGCCTGATGCGCGAGATCGAGTTCGTCGCCGCACGCGGCCTCGGCCAGCGTCCGGTGCGCCAATACCACTGGGGCGGCGGCACGCCGACGCACCTGTCGCTCGACCAGATCGAGCGCCTCCAGACCGCTTTCCTCACTGCGTTTCAGCTCGCCCCCGATGCCGAGGTCGCGATCGAGGTCGACCCGCGCGTCACGACTGTCGAGCAGATCGAGCTCCTCGCACGCGTCGGCTTCAACCGCGTGTCGATGGGCGTGCAAGACTTCGACCCCGTGGTCCAGAAGCACATCAAGCGCGTCCAGTCCGAGGAGGAGACGCGCGCGATCGTCGACGCGGCCCGCGAGAACGGCATGGAGTCCGTCAACATCGACCTGATGTACGGCTTGCCGCACCAGAGCGCCGCCGCGTTCGCTCGTACGATCGAAACCGTGCTCGACATGCGGCCCGAGCGCGTAGCGCTCTTCCACTACGCGCACGTGCCGTGGATGAAGAAGCACCAGACCGCGATGGACGAGGACGCCATCCCCGAGGCCGGCGCGAAGATCGGGATCTTCCTCGACGCCTTGGAGGCCTTCCAGTCCGCCGGCTACCGCCATATCGGTCTCGACCACTTCGCGCTGCCCGACGATGAGCTCTCCGTCGCTGCGTCGAAGGGCGAGCTGCAGCGCAACTTCATGGGCTACACGACGCGCCGCGGTACTGACATGGTCTCGCTTGGATCGTCCGCGATCGGTGAGGTCGACGGCTGCTTCTTTCAGAACGACCCGAACGAACGACAGTACAACGAGCGCATCGACGAGCATGGCTTCGCTTCGATCCGCGGGCACGAGATGAGCGTGGACGACAGGTTGCGACGCGACGTGATTCTGTCCCTGATGTGCAACGGGCTCATCGACAAGCGCGCGATCGGCGGGACGTACGGGCTCGACTTCGACGCGACGTTCGCGGGCGAGCTCGGCGAGCTCGCGCCGATGGTCGCGGACGGACTCGTCGAGCTCGACGCGGATGTGGTGCGCTTGACGGCGATGGGTCAACTGTTCATGCGCAACGTCGCGCTGCCCTTCGACAGGTATTTCCGCCTGCGTGCGGAACGAGGGGAGACGGGCCGCGGCACGTTCTCCAAGACCCTGTGACCCGGGGCGCTGACGCATGACGACCGCGCTCGTGATCGGCGGCGGGATCTCCGGCCTCGCGTGCGCCCAGCGCTTGACGCGGGCTGGCGTCGAGGTGCGCGTCGTCGAGGCCGAGAGCCGCGCCGGCGGAGTGATCGGCACCGCTCTGATCGACGGGTTCCGTTTCGAGCGCGGCCCGAACACCGTGCAGGCTTCCGCACGCAGCTTCCGAGCGCTGTGCGACGACCTCGGCATCGCCGACCAGCTCGTGACCTCGCGCAGCGAGGCGAAGCGGCGCTACCTCTTCCACGAAGGCGAGCTACGCGCACTGCCTTCCGGACCGGGCAGCCTCCTCACCAGCCCGCTCCTGTCGTTCGGAGGCAAGCTGCGCCTGTTGAGCGAGCCGGTGCGCGGGCGCGGGGCACGCGACGGCGACGAGCCGACGTTCGAAGCGTTTCTCGAGCGCCGCATCGGCCGCGAAGCGACGCGCACACTCGCCGGATCGTTCGTGCGCGGCGTGTACGCGGCGGAGATCGGGGAGCTCGGCGCCGCGAGCGCCTTCCCACGCCTGTGGGATCTCGTGCACGATCACGGCGGGCTCGTGCGCGGCATGATCGCGATGCGCAAGGCGCGTCGCGGGTCCGACAAACTGCCCGGCCCCGCGACGTCGCCGAGCGACCTGTTGAGCTTCGAGGGCGGGCTCGGCGAGTTGCCCGCCGCTCTGGCACGCGAGCTCGGCGACCGGCTCTTGCTCGACAGCGCGGTCCAGGACATCGAACGCGGCGCGGGTGGATGGAGCGTCAGCCTCGAGGACGGGCGCGACTTGAGCGCGGACGTCATCGTGCTCGCGGTACCTGCGCGCGCGGCGCACCGCATGCTGGCGATGGCGGCACCCGAGCGCCTCGGGCTCGATGCGCTGCTCGGTATCGGACACGCTTCGCTGTGTGTGGTGCACCTGGGCCTCGAGAGCACGCAGCTGCCCCCGGGATTCGGCTTCCTCGTGCCCCCCGACGAGGCCGCGCGCACGCCGGACGCACCGAGCGTGCTCGGCACGCTGTTCACGTCGAATCTGTTCGACGACCGCGCGCCCGCGGGCTGCGCGAGCATCACGTCGATGTATCGCAGCGCCGACGTGGACGATGGCGACGACGCGAAGCTCGTCGAGCGTGCACGCGCGGACCTCGTTCGCGCGATCGGCGCCGACAGCGTCGGCTCCGTGCGCGTCTCCCACGTCGATCGCTGGAACGAGGTCATCCCGCGCTACGGCGTCGGACACCGCGGGCGCATGGACGAGCTCGAGAGCAGCCTCGACCGCGCGCTGCCGGGCCTGTGGCTGTGCGGCAGCTACGTCGGCGGGGTCTCAGTCGACGACTGCATCGCGCGCGGAAGGACCGTCGCGGACGGGATCGTCGCCGGCCAGGGCAAGCACGATGCACACGGAGGCGCGGCGTGAACACGTGGATCCAGTGCGTGACCGTCCTGCTGCCCGTCGCCTACATGAGCACGGCGCTGCTGCACGGCATGGCGTTCGCCGGAGACAAGCAGCCTCCCATTGCCGGCTGGCGACGGGCGAGTCTGTGGACGGCGCTGGCCTTGCACGCGGTGCTCTTCGCTCTGCATGCGCGCGTCGCCGGCGGCTTCCCCGAGCTCGATCCGTGGCTGATCGTATCCTCGGTCAGCCTGACGGTGACGCTGCTCTGGACCGCGGTGACCGTGCGTAGCCGCCAGGCCTCGGCGGGAGCGATCGTGCTCGGAGTCGTCGGCCTTCTGCAGCTCCTCGCGTCCGCGTTCGGACCCGTGACCGCGAACGTCCTGGCGCCCCTGAACGCCGCGCGCATCCTGCACGTCGTGACGAGCGTGTTCGCCGCCGCGGCACTCGTGCTGTCGGGCCTGTACGGGCTCCTGCACTTGATGCTGTACCGGCAGATGCGCGCGAAGCGCTTCGGTCCGATCTTCCGCCAGCTCCCGAATCTCGAACAACTGTCGCGCACGACGCGCCGCGCCGCGCTCGCCGGGTTCCTGTTCCTGACGGCCGGCCTGAACATCGGGATCGGGATGGCGCACGCACAGGACGTATCCGGTTTCGACTACCGCGATCCGCAGGTGGTGCTCACGATCGCGCTGTGGATCCACTTCGGCATGATCGCCTTCAGTCACGTGATCCGAGGCCTGACGGCACGACGCACGTCGATCGCGGCTCTCGCTGGCCTGATCACGTTGATCGCGACGCTGCTCATGGCGCTCATCCCGGGCATCACCTTCCACGAATAGAAGGCGAATGGACAGCGTTCAGGACCTTATTCTCGTCGGCTTCTCGCACCGCACCGCGCCGGTCAACGTGCGCGAGCAGTACGCGGTGCGCGGCGAGGATCTCGAGCCGTGTCTGCGCGCGATCGCGTCCGCCGACGGAGTCGACGAAGCCTGCGTTCTGTCGACGTGCAACCGCACCGAGGTGCTCGTGATCGGAACCGGACGCGAGACGGCGACCGCGCTCGCGCGGCAGCACCTGTTCCGCAGCATGGGTGACGAGCACCTGTACGCCTTCGAGGGCGTGCACGCCGTGATCCATCTGTTCCGCGTCGCAGGCGGGCTCGACAGCCTCGTCCTGGGCGAGAGCGAGATTCTCGCACAGGTCAAGCACGCACTCGACCAAGCGCGCAAGGCGGATGCGATCAAGCGCCTCCTGCACCCGCTCCTGACGCACGCGATCGCCGTCGGCAAGCGGATCCGCACCGAGACGGAGCTGGGCCGCGGAACGCTCTCGGTCGCTCGGGTCGGCGTCGATGTCGCCAAGCAGGTCTTCGGCAGCCTCGAGGCCGCGCACGCACTGATCATCGGGGCCGGCGAGACGGCCCAGCTCGTCGCCCGTCACCTTGCGAGCGAGCGCGTCGGCAGCATGGACTTCGCGAACCGCACACTCCAGCGGGCCGAGCTCGTCGCAAGCGAGTTCGGCGGCGTCGCCTACGGTCTCGGTGACCTGAAGCAGGCTCTGCTCCGCGCGGATCTCGTCGTCGCCTGCATCGACGGGGACGGCGGACTCGTCGGCACGGACCTGTTCAGCGCGCGCGAGCTCAACCGGCGCGCCCGGCCGATGCTCGTCGTCGACCTGTCGGTTCCGCGCGCCGTCGACAGGCGCGCCGCCGATCTCGGCAACTTGCTGGTCTACGACCTGGACGACCTCGAACCCGTCGTCGAAAGCAACCTGAAGAACCGCGGCGCCGCGATGACGCAGGCGGACGAGATCCTGGTCGCCGAGGTCCACAAGTTCCTCGCCCTGCGCACCTACGCCGCGTTCTCGCCCGTGATCGGCGAGCTCGCGCAGCGTTTCGACACTGCGCGCGAGCAAGTGCTCGACACGGTCGCGGGGGGGAGCGCGAGCGCGCGCGAGATGCAGATTGCGCACGAGCTGGTGAAGAAGCTGCTCGACATCGCCCTCTCGACGATGAAAGAGGGCGCGCGCAACGCGCGCTCCGAAGCGGTCCTCGACCGCGAGTACCAGCGTTTCCTGGACAACCTGGAGAGTCCCTCTTGAGCCTCACCCTAGCGACCCGCGGGAGCCCTCTCGCCCTTTGGCAAGCACACACGACGCGCGATCGGCTCGCCTCGATCGCGGACCGTAGCGACGTTGAGCTCGTCAAGGTCGTCTCCAGCGGCGACGCCGACCGCGTCAGCGACATCGCTCGCTTCGGACGGATCGGCGTGTTCACCGTCGAGGTCGATCGTGCGGTGCTCGACGGGCGCGCACAGGCGGGTGTGCACAGCCTCAAGGACATGACGACGACGCTCGAGGACGGCGTCATGCTGGCCGCCGTGCTGCCGCGCGGACCGGTCGAGGACGTTCTGATCTCGCGCTCCGGCGCCGTGTTGAAGGACCTGCCGCGCGGCGCGCGGGTCGCGACCGGCAGCATGAGGCGCGAAGCGATGGTCCGGCGCGCGCGTCCAGACCTGGAGATCACCGGCGTGCGCGGCAACGTCGACACCCGACTCGCAAAGCTCGCCGCCGGCGAGGCCGACGCGCTCGTCGTGGCCCGCGCTGGACTCGTACGCCTCGGGCTCTCCTCCCAGATCACCGAAGTGCTCGACACGCAGCGCTTCTTACCGGCCGTCGGCCAGGGCATCGTCGGACTGACGTGCCGCGCGGACGACGACGCGACGGCCGCGGTGCTGCGCGCGATCGGGGACGAGGACGCGTGGGCCGCCGCGACGGCCGAGCGCGCGCTGCTGCGCACCCTGCACGGGGGCTGCAACGTTCCGGTCGGCGGACACGCGACGCTCGGCGGCGGCGAGCTGCGCCTAGCCGCGCGCGTGCTCTCGACCGACGGCTCGCGCGTGCTCGAGGGCGAACGGTCGGGCACGGCGAGCGATGCCGAGGCGATCGGCAGCGCGCTGGGCGCCGAGCTCCTCGCCGCCGGGGCCGCCGAGCTCTTCGCGGAGGCGCGCGCGTGAGTGACGTGTGGCGGGTGCTCGTCACCGGCCCCGTCACCGGCCTCGAGGACTGGCTCGCGGTCGCGCGCGACGTGGGTTGGGAGGCGCACGCGCTTCCGCTCGTGCGCGTCGTACCCGTCGACGCGCCGGAGCTCGACGCCGTCCCGCTCCCCGATTGGATCGCCGTCACGAGCTCGAACGCCCTCGGCCCCCTCGTGCGAGCGTCGGCCACTCGCTCGGAGCTGCGCGGAGTGCGGTTGGCCGCGATCGGCGACGCGACGGCCGAGCGCGCGCTCCAGGCGGGCCTCAACCCGGTCCTCATCCCACCGGGGGGGGGCGCGACGGCCGCGGGGCTCGCGCGCGAGCTGGTCGCAGCCAGCGCCGAGGGCACGCGCGTCCTGTGGCCGCGCGGCGACAAGGCGCACGAGCTCGGTGAGGCGTTGCGCGCGGCCGGGCGGGTCGTCGACGATCCGATCGTCTACCGCACCGAGCCCGTCGCCATCTCCGGCGCCGTGCCCGAAGCGGACGCAGTGTTCTTCGCGAGTCCTTCGGCCGTACGATCTTGGGTGAGCAGCGCACCGAGCCTGCGCCCCGCCGCGATCGCGATCGGCTGGACGACCTACGATGAGCTACTCGCCTCCGAACAGCACTTCTCGACTCTCCTCCCCCTCACCGAGCCTTCGACCGCCGCGTTTCGACTCGCCCTCGAGTCGTTCTTCCCCAGTGTCTGACCGATGATCGACGACGCATTCGAGATTCCCGAGCACGCCCTGGTCGCCCGACCCCGGCGGCTGCGCTCGCACCCCGCGTTGCGCAGAATGGTGCGCGAGACGACGCTCACCCGCAATGACCTCGTCCTTCCGCTGTTCGCTGTGCCCGGAGGCGGCGTGCGCAAGGAGGTGAGCTCGATGCCTGGCGTGTTCCAGGAGTCGATCGAGAAGATCGCCGAGTCGGCGCGAGAGGCCCAGGACCTCGGCATTCCGGCCGTGATCCTGTTCGGCATCCCTTCCGAGAAGGACGCGGAGGGCAGCCCGTCGTGGGCCACCAACGGGATCGTGCAGCGCGCGCTCGAAGCGGTGTCGAAGGCGGCTCCGGAGCTCTTGCGGATCGTCGACTTGTGCTTCTGCGAATACACCGATCACGGGCACTGCGGCGTCTTGACCGCGGAAGGCGACGTCGACAACGACCCGACGCTCGTCAACCTCGCGCGCCAGGCCGTTTCGCTAGCCGGGGCCGGGGCGCAGGTCATCGCTCCGAGCGGGATGATGGACGGCATGGTCGCGGCGATCCGCGACGGCCTCGACGAGCACGACCACGAGGGGCTACCGATCCTGTCGTACGCGGCGAAGTACGCGAGCAGCTTCTACGGCCCGTTCCGTGACGCCGCCGACTCGACGCCGGCGTTCGGGGACCGCCGCACCTACCAGCAGGATCCAAGCAACGCGGAAGAAGCCCTGCGTGAAGTGCGCATGGACATCGAACAGGGCGCCGACATGGTCATGGTCAAACCCGCGATGCCCTGCCTCGACATCGTGCAGCGCGTCTGGTCGATGGTCGACGTTCCCCTCGGTGCGTACCAGGTCTCCGGCGAGTATGCGATGCTGAAGGCAGCGAGCGCGCGCGGGTGGCTCGACGAGGAGCGCGTCATGGAGGAGTCGCTCGTTGCGATCAAGCGCGCCGGCGCCGACTTCATCCTCACCTACTACGCGCGCGAGATGGCGCGCCGGTTGCGCTGATTCCATGCGTGGCGCAGATCCCACCACCCGCGACAAACCTATGAACTTGGCCAAGAGTCTGTCGATCTTCGAATCCGCCCAACAGCTGATTCCCGGGGGCGTCAACAGCCCGGTGCGGGCCTACCGCACCGTCGGGGGAACGCCCCCCCACATCGCCCGCGGCTCCGGGTCCAGCGTGTGGGACGTCGATGGGAACGAGTACGTCGACATGGTCCTCGCCTACGGTCCGTTGATCCTGGGGCACGGCAACGAGCGCGTGCGAGCAGCTCTGCACGCAGCGGTCGACGGCGGCACCGCGTTCGGCGCTCCGACCGAGCACGAGCTCGAGCTGGCTCGGACGATCTGCGGACGCGTGCCCGGCTGCGAGATGGTGCGCCTGGTCAACTCGGGCACCGAGGCGACGATGAGCGCTCTGCGTCTCGCGCGCGCCGCCACCGGCCGTGAGCTGTTCATCAAGTTCAACGGCTGCTATCACGGACACGGCGACTCTTTTCTCGTGAAGGCCGGCTCGGGCGCACTGACGCTCGGAGCCCCCGATTCGCCCGGTGTGCCACGCGGCCTGGCCGAGCAAACGCTCGTCGCCGAGTACAACGACCTCGATTCGGTGCGCACCCTGTTCGACGCCCACCCCGGTCAGATCGCCTGCATCTTCGTCGAGCCGGTCGCCGGAAACATGGGCACGGTTCCGCCCGCGAGCAGCTTCCTCGACGGCCTGCGCGGGCTGTGCGATGCGCACGGCGCGCTGCTCGTATTCGACGAGGTGATGACCGGCTTCCGAGTCGCGCGGGGAGGCTACCAGGACCTCACCGACGTGCGCGCGGACCTCGTCACGCTAGGCAAGGTGATCGGCGGCGGCCTGCCGATCGGAGCGTACGGCGGCGGGCGCGAGCTGATGGAGCGCGTCTCGCCGTCGGGGGACGTCTACCAGGCGGGAACGCTCTCGGGCAATCCGCTGGCGGTCGCAGCGGGCAGCGCGACACTCGCCGAGCTGGACGAGGGCCGTGCGTACGAAACGCTGGAGCAGACGGGTGCCGCCCTGGAGAGCGGGCTCGTCGCGCTCGCCGAGGAACGCGGAGTCCCCGTGCAGGTCCAGCGCGTCGGCTCGATGCTGTGCCTCTACTTCAGCGCGGAGCCGGTGACCAGGCTCGACGACGTGACGGCGTCTGATCGCGAGCACTGGACGCGGTTCTTCCGCGGCATGCTGGCGAACGGCGTACTGTTGCCGCCCTCGCCCTACGAGGCCTGGTTCCTGTCGACCGAGCACGGGGTCGCGCTCGACCGCGTACTCCACGCCGCCGCGCAGGCACTCGACTGATGTCGGGCACGAGCCGGGCGGCTGGGTCCCCATTGGGGACCGAGAGGTTCCGAACACCGTTCAGAAGTCTGCTTCGACCGGGCGCGCGACCGCTGTGTACTCGTCGAACGTCAGCGTCTCCGACAACCGGTCGACGTTGACCTCGTTCGGGACGACGGCCCGCACCGCAGCGGACTCGAAGTCGACCGCCGCCTCGAGGACTCCCTCGACTTCGCGCAGCCGCTCGTACAGCTTCTTCGTGCAGCCATTGCAGCACATCCCGTCGACGCCGAGGGTCACGGCGACGTGATCCGCCGGCACCTTCCCGGAGGGCACGCTCGGCACGTACGTCGCCGCCTCGACCTCGGGCTTGGGGGGAACGTAGGTCGGATCTGCCGTCCGCACGGCGATCGTTCCGAGAACGACGGCGCTCAGTCCGAGCACGAGGGAGGGGATCAACTTCATGGCGGCCACGTCATATCGTCCGCGGCCGCCCGTCCGTCAACTCGCGAGAGGACTAGATCGAATCGAGGCCCCAGACAAAGGGCGCGAGGGGCAGCGCGCCGAGCTCGAGCCCGGTCTGGGACTCGACGACATCGACCACCCCACGATCGAGCTTGGGCGCGAACAGCGTCAGGAGCAGGTTCGGTCCGTCGAGGTCGATCTGGCCCGAGGGCCCGGAGACGCGCAAGGCCGGCTCGCTCGCCGCGAGCGCCAACACCGTGCACTGCGGGGCGACCTCGGTCAGGATCTCACCGGCGCGGTCGACGTCGAGCAGCTTGCCCATGCCGAGCACACCGACCGCGCCGCGAATGCCGACGAGCTCGAAGTACTCGCGCACTTCGCGCGCCTGCGCCGGCACCAGCATGAAGAGGGGCCGGCGCACGGACTGGCGGTCCAGGTGCGCGTGCACGAGCGCCAGGACGTCCTCGGCGTCTCCGCCCCACTCGTGAACGACCGTCTGCAGGTCCCCCCCGCGGCCGAGGCAGGAGTAGGCGACGGCCCGGCCCGCCCGCTCGGTGACGAGCGTCTCGATCCCCGGACCGGCCAAGAGGGCGCGCGTCTCGTCGAACGAACGCTCGACGCGGGCGGAGTGCGCAAGGTACAGGGCGTGGATGCGCTCGATGTCGTCCGGCTGCGCGAGTCGGGCGGAATCACAGTCGGGCAGCAGCGACGCCTGCTCGGGGTGGATGACGTAGTTGAGCTCGGCACCAATCGGCACGTAGCCGCGACCGGCGTAGTACTGCGGCTCGTCCGCCCAAAGCAGACTGAAGACGCACCCGCGGCGTGCCAGCTCTTCTTCGGCCTTGAGGAGCACTTGCGAGCCATGCCCCTGCCGGCGGTGTTCCGGGTCGGTCGCGACGGAACCGATCAAGCCCACTCGCACCCGACTGGGTCCGATGACGAGCTCGCGGACGAGGAACGCGCAGGTCGAGAGGAGCTCTTCGTCGTCGCGCGCCGTGACGATGCGACCGTCAAAGCGATCGTCGAACACGAGCGGGTACTCGTCCGCGATCTCCTCGCCCTCGCGCAACACCGAACGCATCAGGTCCTCAGCCGAGCGGCTGGCGCTGTCGATCGTCAGGTTCATTCTTGGTTCTCCGACTCTTGGTGGCGGGAGGCGCGGTACGCCTCGAGCAGCTGGTCACCGAGCGACAGCGCATCGTCGAGTGACGCGCGCGCGCGGTCGACGGCGCCTGGAAGCCCGGCGGGATCCTCGAGCGACTCGGAAGCCTGGCGCAGTCCGCGCGCTTCGTTCTCGAGTTTGTCGAGCAGAGCGCGGAACGCGGCTCCCTGCTTGCCGGTCGGCGCAGCGGCGGATGCCGCACCCGTCTTCTGGGTCTCGATCGGGCGCGGACCGCCCGACAAGGAGCTAGGAATCGATGGATCGTGCGTCATAGCGAAAGGTCAGGATTCGAACGCAGGCCAAAATCAACGCAGGCCAGAATCAACGCAGGCCAGAATCAACGCAAATAGTTCAAGAGGCTCTGTTGGATGAGTCGTGCTCCGGTCGCCTGTGCGACCTCGAGCGTCTGCTCGGCGCGGGTCATTTCCAGCACCGCGTCGGTGAGGTCAGCGTCCTCGACCCCCGACAGGATTCCCTCGAGCTGGACGGACAGGTCGCCCAACCGGTCGTCGGTCAACTGGAGGCGCGCCGCGCGCGAACCGAGGTTGCCGTTGGCGATCTGGAGGCTGTCGAAGTTGCTGTCCAGCTCCGTGATCCGATGATTCAGCCGCTCGACGATTTCGCTTTGCAACAGGCCGTCCGCATTGCGCAGGTCCGCGGCGGCCCCGAGCAGAGTGTCGAAGATGTTCGTCGTTCCGCCGAACGTGACGAGCTCGCCGCCGGCGCGCGTGACTCCCGTCGTGTCGACGTGCAGGACGGTGCCGATCTGCGGATCGATGAGCTCCAGGTCCGTCTCGGTCCCGTCGATCGGCTGGAACGTGCCGCCGTCGAGCGAGATCGAGCCCTCACCGGTCAACGTGGCCGTCACGTCCGCACCGGTCCAGCCCGTCAAGTCGAGGTGCACTTCGCTCCCGTCCGAGTCGCGAACGACGAGATCCGCCGGAAGCGGCGAGGGAATCGAGACGGGCGAGCCGGCGCCGAGCTGAACTGTGCCGAGCGTCCCGTCGACGACCAAGTCGTGGTCACCGAGAATCGTGTCGCCCATCTGCACGAGCGCGATGCCGGCGCCCGGCGTGCCGGTCGTCGCGTCGTGGCGCAGGGTGAGCTGAGAGTAGCCGGATCCCGAGTCCGCGCTCGTGCCGCTCTGGATCCCCGTCATGCCCTGGTAGGTCGTTCCCGAGTAGTCGAACCGGCCGAAGATCGTCGAGCCAGGGGTGTTGACGTCAATCTCCACGTTGCGCCCGATCGCGACGCTCTGGCTACCGTCGTCGCCGGCGTAGACCACGCGGCGCTGGCCGTTCACCGTCTCGACCTGGAACGGTTCGGTACCGGTCGCGGTGCCCGAGAACAGGTACCGGTCTTCCCAGCGCGAGTTCACCACGCTGAGCAGCCCATCGAACGTCAGCTCGAGCTGTTGCGCCAACGTGTCCCGGTCCGCCTGGCTCAGCGTTCCGTTCATGCCCTGTATGATCAACGCACGCGCGTCGGCCACCATGTTCGACGCCTCCTGCAGCTGCGAGGACGCCGTGTCGATGACGGGTCGCGAGCGGTCCACGGCCGTCTTGTAGCTCTCGATGCTGGCGATTTGACGCCGCAGCGCGATCGCGTACGAGGTGCCGACGGGGTCGTCCGACGGTCGCAGGATGCGCTTGCCCGTCGCGACCTCTTGCTGGGCACGACTGACCCTCCCGAGGTTCAGCTGGATGCCGCTGCGGACCTGTCGGAAAACGGAGCCCTGTGTCGATCGAAGGTTCATGGCAAGCCCAGGCTAGTGGTGTGATGCAGACCGTTGCGGTCTTGTCCCGAGTTCGCGTGTGCGAGCCACAAGGCGCGGCGACGACGCAACTTCGCTGCCAATACGGTGATACTGGGATTGGTCGGAGGAGCCGCAACGCCGTGGCGCGTGCATGCGGGCCGGGATACGACTGCAAATGTCTGCATCACACCACTAGATGAGGCTCATCACCTCGTCGGTGATCGAGTTGATGGTCTGGATGAACCGCGAAGCCGCCGTGAACGACTGCTCGAACTGAATCAGATTGACGAGCTCTTCGTCGACGTTGACACCCGACACCTGCTCCTTGCGGGCCGTGAGGCTGTCGGCAAGGAACTGCTCGACGTCGACGGCGTTCTGCACCGAATCGATCTCGAAGCCGACGCGCCCGATCGAGTTTCCGTAGAAGTCCATGAAGGACGCGTCGAGACCCTCGACCTCGTCCTGCTGCAGGGCGAGAATTTCGAGCAATGCCTGGTTGCCGGCTTTCGCGCCCGAGCCCGAGGACGCGATCAAGAACGGGTCGTCGACGAGGTCTCCACGCACCCCGAACGACGCCGCGTCCGAGCCGGTGAAGAACGAGTTGAGACCGAACGCAGCGAGGATGTCGGACGTGTCGGAGTTGGCGACGTGCGACTGAACGAACGCGTCGTTGTTCGTCGCGGACAGCTCGCCGAAGGTGAAGCTCACGGTCAGACCATCCGCCAGCTGGATCGCGGTACCGGGCGCATAGCCCTCCCCGACGTCGATCGTCGCCACCGTCGTGCCGGTCTCGTCGACCACTTCGACCTGCAGGCCGGGGGTGGTTCCGACGGCCCCATCGCCGATCGGTCGAAAGGTGAGCGTCCCGTTCTCGTCGCCGGTGTAGGTCCCTCCGATCGCGACCTCGACCGCGGCGTTTTGACCGGAAGCGGTCCCCGTCGGCAGGCCGAGCGCACCGAGTGAGCTCCCGCCCGTGATGTCGAACGTCTCGGTCGCGCCGGCGGCGACGCTCTGCAGGAAGACCTGGTCTCCGACGATCTCGGCACGCATGCCCGCCGTCTGCAGGTTCGCATTCGCGTTCAGAACGCCCGCCAGCTCGGCTGCGGTCGCCGCGCCGATGTCGTCGAAGTCGATCGCGCTGAACGTCACCGTGAACGGTCCACCCGAGCCCGTGATGTCGAGGGTGTCTCCGCCCGACAGAGCGAACGGTTCGCCGCTGCCGGTACCCACCGACGCACGGCCGCCGCCGAAGGTACCGGCGTCGTCAGGGGTCGGATCGAGCCGTCGGCCAAAGTCGAACCGCACGCCGCCGCCCGCGACGATGCTGAACCGTCCCGAGCCGTCGATACTCGCGCTCAGGAGCGGGATTTCGTCTATGTCCTGCAGGAACGTCGAGACCGTCTGGTCGGGGTCGACGTCGATCGCGTACGTCGCGAACTCGCCCGTGCTCTCGCTGACGACGTTGACGTACAGCTGTCCCTCGTGCACGTCGAACGGCAGGCCGGCATTGCCGAGGATCTCGTCACCGAAGCCGCCGTTGCCGTTCGAGTCGGTGAGCTGGTTCGAGGCCGTCAAGTGCCGGAATCCGCCGTTCGGAGGGATCCCGGTGCTGTGCAGGCGGCTGGTCTCCAAGATCATGCTGCGGGCGAGCGAGCCCATCTCGGCCTGGAACTCCGGCACGAAGTCGCGCGCGAACTCCATCAGCCCGCCGATCTCTCCGCCGGTGACTTCAACCGGCTCGGTGCCGCCCTCGGCCATCAGGAACGTCTCGCCGTTCCCGTCGCGCCGCACCTCGAGGTGGCTCGTACTGACGGGGCTCGCCAGCAGTTGACCGCCAGCGAGCACCCGCACGCCAGCCGGCTCCTCGTAGTACGTTATGTTGATGCGTTCGCCGAGCGCGCGGAGCGCCTCGTCGCGCCGATCCAAGAGGTCGTTGGCAGCGATGCCCTGGGAGGCGAACTGCGCGATCTCCACGTTCAGGTCGCGGATGTTGTCAACGATGGTATTGATCTCATCGACGACGAAGTCGACGCGGCGCAACGCGTCCGCCTTGGCTTCGTCGAGCTGAACACCGAGCTGGTTGAACTGCGACGCCAGCGAGTCGGCAGAACGGACGACCTCGGAGCGCAGCGCCAGATCGGTCGGACTTGCGGACAGCTCCGAGACGCTGTTGAAGAAGCCATCGAGCAGCCCGCCGATGCCGAATCCGTTCGGCTCGCCGAGGAACGACTCGATCGAGTTCATTCCGACCATCATCGACTCGAGCCGCGTCACCTTCGCCGCCTGAACGACGATCCGCCGGTTGAGGACCGTGTCCGTCGCGCGGGTCAGGGCCTCGGGTTCCACGCCGGTGCCGATCGCCAGTCCGTCGACCGAGCGTGGGGACGTCGCGCCGAGCGTGACGCTCTGTCTCGAGTACCCCTCCGTGTTCGCGTTCGAGAGGTTGTGACCGATCGTCTCCATCGCCGATCGCGACGAGCGGAGCGCGCTCAGACCGATGTTCAAGCCCTGGATGCCCATCGCTCACGCCTCCGCGTTGAGAAGAGTCCCTTCACACTCGAGGGGCCCGCCGTTCTCCGCGCCGAACAGCGCCTCGAGGATGTCACGCGTGACGCGCCGGTGGGTCGCAACGAACTTGGAGATGCGGCGCTGGCGGCGAACCACGTCGGCGGTGGCGGTGCGCAGCTCGCTGCGCAGGGCGACCAGGTGATCGGCGCATGGACCGAAGCGTTCAGCGATGCTCGATAGCGTCAGGAAGCGCACCGCGACCTGCCACAGCTCGCCGAGATCCGTGAAGACCTGCACGCGACGCTCCGCGCGCTCGGGTGCGCGCTCCAGCACGGCCTGCACCTGCTCGACGGACTCAGCGACGGCAGCGGCGTCTCCCGCGAGCACGGCCCGCTCCTGGGTGTCGAGGATCGCGCTCAACTCGCGCTGAAACGTCGTCTCGCACTCGACCCACGCGCACAGGTGGTTCAGAAGGCTTTGCGGGTCCTTCATTCGGTTGCCTCTCCGCGGCGCAACGCCGCTTTCACCAGCCCAGCCATCTCGAGCGCACCATTCTTGGCCAGCTCGCGGCCCAGGAACTCGTCCATCCAGCCGTTGAAGGTGTCCGCGCCGACGCCGTCGCCGAAGAAGCCCTCGTTCGGAAGCGACTTGCGCATCTCCTTGATCAGCATCGTCGTGAAGAGCGCCTCCATCTCCTCGCCGGCCTCGGCCATGTCGGCCTCGGCGCTCTTGTCTGCGCGTCCGATCTGCTCGGCGCGCGCTTGCAGGTTCGACGACGAGACGTCGGCGGCGATGCGTGTGAGGTCGACGTCCATCTTCATCACATCCTGCGAATGTCCGCCACCAGGAGCCCGCCGTCGTTCATGGCGGTGAGAATGCTCATCATGTCGCGCGGTGTCGCCCCGAGGACGTTCAACACCTCGACGACCTCGCCGAGCGTCACCGCGCCCGGCACGAGCACGAGCCCGTTGTTCTCTTCTTCGACGGCGATGTCCGTCCGCTCGAGTTGCTCGGTTGCGCCGCCGGAGAGCGGCCCCGGCTGGCTCGCCTCCGCCGTCTCGGCAATCGTCACGAACAGACCTCCGTGCGTGATCGCGCCGGGGCGCAAGCGCACGTCGCCGCCCATCACGATGACGCCGGTACGCTCGTTGAGCACGACGCGCGCCATGTTGTCCGTGACGACCTCCTGACGCAGGATCGTGTCGAGGTAGGCGAGATGCTGGGTCGTCGGGATGTCGACGGGCACCTCGACACGCACGCTCTTGCCACCCGGCTGCGAAGCAGCGACGCCGGGGAAGAGGTGGTTGATCGACTCGACGACGCGCACCATGTTGCCGAACGTGTCGTGACCGGGCTTGGCGTCGAGATACAGGAAGCCAAGCTCGCTGACGAGCCGAGTCGGCACCTCGCGCTGGATCTTCGCACCACTCGGCAGCATCCCGACGGTCGTGTGGTTCTTGGTCGCGCTCGCCGCCTCGCCCTGGGCACTGAACCCGCCGACGGTGACGGGTCCGCTCGACGTCGCGTAGACGTGACGCGACGACGGGTCGCGCAGCTCGGTGAAGGTGAGCGTCCCCCCCACGAGGCTCGTCGCGTCGCCAATCGCGGACACGCGCGCGTCGATCACCGTGCCGGCCTTCATGCCCGAGCGCACCGTTGCCTCGACACGGACGACGGCCAGGTTGCCCGAGGATAGGTCGTCCGCATCGATGTTGATGTCCTGCGCGAGAAGCATGTTGCGCAAGAGCTGGCGTGCGAGCTCGCCCGAGTCGCCCGTGCCGGCGAGGCCGTCAATCAGGCCATAGCCCGAGACGGAGTTGTCCTCCTGTCCGCGTACCGCCACGATGGCTGCGATCGGCGTGCGGATGCGGGAGACGGCATTGCTCGCGCCGACCGGCGTGTTGCGCGACGTGCGGCGATAGATCGATGACGACGCGCGCTCCGGCTGCCTGGGCGCAGCGATCTCGCCCTGCGGCAGCACCGTCACCGGGATCGGGTCCTGGGGTGCCTGCGGCAGCGCGAGCAGGGCCAGCGCCCAATGGAAGCGGCCGCGACTTCGAGGTGTCTTGGAGTTGGTCTTCATCGCTCTAGAAGGGCCAGATCCAGTCGATCGCTTCGTACAGCCACTTGGACGCACCGACGCGGTTGGTCGAACGCGTCATCGGGCCGGAGCCCGAGTAGGAGACGCGCGCATCGGCGACGAGCTCGGACTCGATCGTGTTGTTCTTCTGGACGTCGTAGCGGCGCACGATCCCGCTGAACTCGATGACTTTGGTCTCACCGTCGATTCGGATCTCGCGCCGTCCCTGGATCACGAGGTTGCCGTTGGGGAGCGTGTCCATGACGATCGCCGTCAGGCGCGCGGTGAAGTTGCCCTTCTTCTCGTACTTCGCCTGTCCGGCGAAGTTGTCGCCGCGGTTCGTCTGGATGCTCGGCAGTGTGTTGAAAGCGTCCGGCTTCACGTCGAAGTTGAGCAGCTGGTAGTTCAGGTCGCTCGCCTTGGACAGGTCGGACTTCTCTTCGTTCTTGAGGTCCTGCGTCTCCGAGATCAAGACCGTGACGAGGTCGCCCGTCCGCCGCGCCGTCTTGTCGCCGGCGACCGACAGCGGACCGAAGTCCGGGTTGTAGATCGAACCGACGCGGCCCTGCGCCGAAGCGGATGCGGTCAGGCAGCAGGCGAGCAGGAGAGCCAGTATGCGGCGGTGCTTGGTGTAGGGTCGGGTCATTGGAGGTTCAATCGATCTCGATACGGACGAGGTCCTTGGCCACGACCTCGGCGATGATGATGCGCCCGGCGCTTGCAGTCTCGACACGCACGCGGTCGCCGACGCGGCCGTCCTGCTTGGCGAAAGCGAGTGCGCGCGCCGTGATCGCACCCTTCTTGACCTCGAGGCTGACGATGTCGCCGCGGCGTACGACGACGGCGCGCTGCACGTCTCGGTCGGTGACGACGCTGCCGGCGGGGAGATCGCGGACCGCGGTCGCACGCCCGAACGTGGCCGGGTCGAGCGCCGAGGCGTTGCGTCCTGACCCGACGCGAATGCGACGCAGAGTGAACATGTCGGGCGTCAGCTCCAGGCCACGCGTGACGCGCGTGTTCAACACGGGAAGTGTGCGCCACTCCTCGACGGTCCACGAGCTCCAGATCGTTCGGTAGACGTCACCGTCGAGGACGATCTCGATCGGTACGCTCCACGACCCGAGCGCCCCGCCGGACTCGCGAACGGCCGCGCGCAGCTCGACGGTTTGTTTCGGGCGCGGGACGGAGACGTCGCCAAGGGGCCCCTTCAGCGTGATCTCGAAGTCGGCGCCCGCGAGGGACGAGCCGAGTGCGCGCTCGGCCGCGGCACGCAGGTCGCTCGCCTTCACGAGCGTCACCGCGGGCGTGACGCGGCACACGGCCGCCCCCGCGAACGTGCACTCGAGATCGGCGGCTTGCGCACGCAGGCCCTGGATCACGAGGTCCCGACCGATGAGCCGGCTGTAACCGGGCGCGGGCGCGTAGCCGAGCGCGAGCTCGCGCGCGCGCACGACGTCGAGAACGTCGTCGCCGGTGATCTCGGCGATCTGGCCGAGCGTGATCTCGGTGCCGCTGACTTCGATGGTCTGCGGCAGCGTGATCGTCACGCCGCCGATCAGCGTGCTGCCAGCCAGCGTGAGGGTGAGGGAAGTGAGCATCATCGTCTAGCGGATCAGTTGGTTGACTTCCTGGAGCATCTCGTCCGAGACGCGAATCGCCCGGCTGTTCACCTCGTAGTTGCGCTGCGCGACGATCAGGCCGACGAGCTCGTCCACCGTCTCGACGTTCGAGCGTTCGAGGTACCCGCCGCGAAGGACGCCGAAGCCGGTCGTCCCGGGCTGACCGGCCGTCGGCGCGCCGGAACCTAGGGTCTCGGCGAAGTAGTTGCGGCCTTCCGCACTCAGCCCTCCCGAGTTGGGGAAGCGGTGCAGATCGATACTGCCGATCTGCGTCGGAGTCTCGGCCCCCGGCGCGACGCCCCACACCGAGCCGTCCTCGGCAATCGTCAGATCGCCGGTTCCGGTCGGGATGTTGAGCCCGTCCGTCAGCAGGTAGCCCTCCGACGTGACGACGTCGCCGTTCGCGTCGAGCTGCAGAACGCCGTGGCGCGTGTAGCGAAACTCTCCGCCCGGTAGCGCCACCTGCAGGAAGCCTTCGCCGTCGATGCCGACGTCGAGCCGCCCGCCGGTGGGCTCGAGCGCACCCTGCACGAAGATCCGGCGCGAGCCCGAGATCTCCGTGCCGCTGCCGACCTGCAGGCCGTTCGCATCGACCCGGTTCTGCGAGACCGGCGCGCCGGGCGAACGGTAGGTCTGGTACAGCAAGTCGCGGAACGCGAGCCGGCTCTTCTTGAAGCCGGCCGTGTTGGTGTTCGCGATGTTGTTCGCAATCGCGTCGACCTGGAGTTGCTGGGCCTTCATGCCTGAGGCCGCCGTCATCAGGGATCGAAACATGTTCTAGCGCAGGTTGTTGAGACGTTCGTAGCTCTGGTCGATCATGCGCACGACTTTCGAGGCCGCCTCGAAGTCGCGTTGGACGGTGATCAAGCGCACGAGCTCATCGACGGCGGACACGTTCGGGCGCTCGAGGGCGCCCTGGTGCACTTCAGCGTTCGACGAATCGGCCAAGAGAGCGGGTCCGGCGCGCCAGTACCCACTCTCGAGCGGCTGCAGCCGATCGGCGGCCGGGAACGAGCGAATCTTCAGCCGGCCAATGCGCGCGTTGTCCTGGTGCACGCCGCCCTCGAGATCGACCGTGATCGCACCGCCAGCCGGATCGATGTTCCCGCGACCGCCATCCCATGCGACGGGGTAGCCCTCGGTGGTCGTGAGCACGCCCTGGCCGTCGAACTGCAGGGACCCATTGCGCGTGAAGACCTCGCCCTGCGGACCTTCGGCCGCGAAGAACCCGTCGCCGTTGAGCGCGAGGTCCAGCGGGTTGCCGGTACGCTCGAGCGAACCCTGGCTGAAGTCGACGCGGGTCGAGGCGCCGACGCCTTCGAAGCCGAGTCCGGGCTTGCCGACTGCGAAGCCGTGCTGGACCGCTCCGCGGCGCTTGAAGCCCGTCGTGCCCAGATTGGCAAGGTTCGACGTGATCGTCTCGAGCCGGCGCTCGCTCGCCTGGATCGCGGCCACGCCGCGGTAGAGACCGACATTCATGCTCTTACCGAAGCAACGCGGGTGCCAAGCGATCGGGCCACCCCAGAGCGCCCCTGGCGCCGCCCGCGTCTCGAATCGGCACACCGGCCGAGGAAAACGATTCCCGGCGGGGGAAAGAACTACCAAGCAGGACGACCCGTGGGGCTAGAGCTCCACGGGTCGTACCTTCGCTGAGTGGGGGGGCGTAGACGGTGTGATTCCTCGTTGCTCGTGCCCGAGCGCCACCCCGGGCGCGCGCACGAGGGTGCGGCTCACGCCTAGATCAGGTTCACCGTCTCTGCCAGAACCTCGTTCTGTGTCGTGATCACCCGGGCGTTCGCCTGGAAGCCTCGCTGCGCTTCGATGAGGCTCACGAACTGCTCGGCCGTATCGACGTTCGAGTTCTCCAGGGCGCCGCCGATGACGGCGCCACGACCGAGCTCGGCCCCGATGCCGAGGGCGGGCGTACCGCTGTTGCTCGTCTCCGCCCACATGTTGTTGCCGACCTCCTGCAGACCTTCCTGGTTCGTGAACGTCGCAACACCGATCTGGCCGAGGATGCGGAACTCGCCGTTCGTGTAGAAGCCCTCGATCGCGCCCGAGGAGTTGACCGAGATGTTCGCCAGCTCACCGTCGCCGTAGCCGTCCTGGGCCCGCACGTGCGCGCTGACCTGGCTGCCGAACTGGGTCAAGCCTTCGAACCCGCCATCGACTCCGAAGTCGAGGTCGAGCTCCTGCGCCTGCGCCTGGCCGTCGAAGATGATCGAGACGCGCGAGTCCACCGAGCCGAGGTTCGTCGGCGAGCCATCCTGAGCGAAGGTCAACCCCGTGATCGGATCGTTCTCGCCGCCGACCAGGACCGTGCCCTCGCCGGCCGGCAGGCTCGCCTGGACGTTCCAGGTGGCATCGTTCTGGCGCACCCACTGCACGGTCAGGTTGTGCGGGATTCCGGTCGTGTCGAAGATCTCGAAGGTCGTCGTCGCGATGTCCGGGCCGGTACCCTCGGTCGTGACCGCGGTCGCGTACTGGCCCCAAAGCGTCTCGCCCGTGTTGCCCGCTTCGTCGGCGACCGTCAGCAGGAGCTCGGCGTCTCCGGGGGTCTGCGCCGTTACGACGATCTGGCCGGACGCGTTCAGCGACACGTTGGCGTCCTGGTACAGGCCATCGATGAACGAGATCAGGTCGTCCACGGTCGTGCCGTCGACGCCGTAGGTGAAGACCGAGTTGACGGCGGAGCCGTCGGTGTCGACGCCGGCGATCCGGATCTCGTCGCCATTGGCGTAGTTGACGAGGTTCGCGGGCAGCTCGTTCAGGTCCGTCGTCGGGGTGACGACGTCCTCCGAACCGCTGGCGACGGTCAGCGGCATGCTGATCAGGTTCGCCAGGTCGTTCGTTTGACCCGGGCTGACTTGCAGAGTGATGCCCTCGCCAGTCCGCTCGCTGGTGATCTCGATGAACCCGCCGGCACCCACGGCGGCCGTGACGCCTGTCGCGGCGTCGAGGGCCGCTGCGATCTCAGTGTCGAGCAGGACGCCGTCACCGTCGGCATCGGTCACGCTGATGACCTCGGGCGCAGCACCGTTCACGGCGATGCCGAGCGTGAAGGTGGAGCTCGCGGGCACCGCGTAGTTCGGTCCCGCGACGGTGCCCGTCTGCATGGCGGGGAAGCCCCTCATCAGGCCCGCGGCGCCGGTCAGCTCTTCGGGCAGCGGCCCGGTCACGACCGCGGGAAGGTTTCCCACGAGCGTGACGTTGCCCGTCGCCGCCGGCGGAAAGAGCCCTTCGATGTCGACCTTCAGCTCCAGTCCCTCGGCGTCCAGGACGCGAAAACCGCTGCGCTGGTCGACGAGGTTGAACTCCGCATCGAGACCCATCGTTCCGACGCGGCTGAAGACGCGCTCGCCGCCGCCACGCAGGACGAAGTAGCCCGACCCTTCGATCGCGAGGTCGAACGGCCGACCGGTCCGCGACAGCGCACCTTGCGCGAACGTGCGGTCGATGTTGGCAAGCTCGACGCCCCGCCCGATCTGCATCGGGTTCACGCCACCTCGGCTCGCGCCTGGACTCGAGGCGCTTCGCAGAGTGTTCTGGAGGCCGTCGGAAAAGGTCGCCGTGGCCGCCTTGAAACCCGGTGTGTTGGTGTTGGCGAGGTTGTTGCCAATCACCTCGATCCACTGCTGGTGCGAACGCATGCCGCTCAGCGCGGAGAAGAAGGTCGAGCTCATGTCGAGTGTCTGAAGTTGCTATCGGAACCTGTGGGGGGGGTCTCTCTAGTGGTGTGATGCAGACATTCGCAGTCGTATCCCGGCCCGCATGCACGCGCCACGGCGTTGCGGCTCCTGCGACCAATCCCAGTATCACCGTATTGGCAGCGAAGTTGCGTCGTCGCCGCGCCTTGTGGCACGCACA